>CAYSZB010000106.1:0-5723 GCA_964435475.1 uncultured Anaerolineaceae bacterium
GAGATGCATGGTCCGATCTCCGTTCTGACCGCCACTGCCACCCCGACCATCACGCCCACCAGGACGATCACACCGACTTTCACCCAGACTCCTTATCGGTCCAACACGCCCTATGTATACCGCTCACCGACACGTTTCATCCCCTCGATCACGCCAACAGCCCGCATCGTCACATCCATATATAAATCACCGACTCCTTTTTCAACAAGTTCTGTACAGACCCTGCCTCCTGGTATGACGCCAACCTTCACGCCTTACGCTGGAGGGCTTCCCATTTCAACCGAACTGGTTCCGGGCGGTTTAACTGGAACCCCATCTTCAATGCCCCCCACGGAGTCAACCACCTTGCCCAGTGCCACATCAGGCTCAGAAATGACCCCGGTTGGCACAGGTTCCGCAACTGCTAAGCCATATGAAACAGGCGCAACCTCAAGTTTAAACCAGCTGGATGAGATTGATCGCCATCAAAGGATTTCCTGGGCAGCAATTGTCGTTGGCGGCCTGGTCGGGTTGGGCTTGTTGATACTGATAGGACTGTTCATGTTCAAATCACGCCTCTCATAGACCAATTTTTGACTTTTAACCTCAATTATGCTATTCTTGCATGCAAAGTGAACATGTGAGGATGATTTATGCAGCGTGAACGTGTATCTGAGAATGTATATTGGTTCCAAAGCGAAACATATGCGCAGGTAACTGCAGGTGCGATTGTTGGGCCACAGTGGGCCTTGCTGATTGACACCCTGATGCCCCAGGATACTCCCCAACTAAGGGACTACATAGAACGCACCTTGTCTGTGCCAGTCAAATACATAATTAACACCCATCACCATGCAGACCACTCCTGGGGAAATTGCCTTTTTCCCAACGCAACCGTAATTGGTCACAAGCTCTGCCGCGATATCATGGTCTCCACCAGTAACCAGGCACTTGACTCGGCCGTGAAGTCAAATTCACAGTTCAAGAACCTCACCGTCATTCCCCCACACATCACCTTTGAAGAAGGCTCATTGACACTAAAGGTCGGGAAAAAACAAATTCGCATTTTTCCCACCCCAGGTCATTCTCCGGATGGCATTTCAGTCCTTTTGGAAGAGGATCGGGTCCTTTTTGCAGGTGATGCCTTTATGCCTCTGCCTTTCTTTGTTGGAGGGGACTTAGATGCCCTATCTGAGTCGATCAAGCTCATCAGCAAGATGAGCCTTGAGAATATCATCCAGGGTCATGGAGAAATAATTTTAAGGGGTGAGATTGAGGAAGCAGCTAAGTCAAACCTGAATTACTTGAGGAATCTCCGCAAAATTGTAAAATCAGCCGTTCGCAGGCGAAATCCGCTCGATGTCTTACGCGAGGTTGATGTGGAATCTTGTGGAAAAAGTCGTGTCTATCTCGGCGGTCTGGCCAATGAATTGCATCAGCACAACATCCGCTACCTGTATGACAAAACGATATCGAGCGATTTGGTGTGACCTTCGCCAGAATTAAACAAAAAAGCTGAATATACCCAACACCAGCATCATTAAAAAAGGCTCCAGCAAAAGTGAAAGCTTTTGTTTGCGTTGTTTAAGTCCGCACACCAGGCTGACCATGGCATACAGGATTCCGGCCAGGACAAGACCAAATTGAGTCGGGTTCAGGCTGATGTAGTGCAAACCGCCTGCCAGTTGTGCCATGATCACACTGATGATAATGATCCATTCCAGTGGCGTTTGGCCTTGTAAGCGGATATTCGAGACCCGCAATGAGACCATGAAGCTGCCAATAAATACGATCGCCATTTCCAGGTAAACGCGTGAGCCTAATGATCTGATCGCGATGGTGAGGATGACAAATAAGGCAAAGGTTAACGCCACCAAACCAATGGAAGAAAATGGATGCCGATTTTCCTGGTCAATGATGGTGTACTCCGAGAACAAGGTCAATCCAAAGAAAATGCTACCCAACGCGAAAATGATCCACCATTCAAGGATACCGAGTGCCTGGTTCAGTGTGATCGAGATGACAAACGCAGAGAACACTGGCACAATGAGGTGCTGGTAATTCAAGAATCTGTTGTTTGATGGTTCTTTATAGTCTGGATGACTTCGGATTATCCAGTCGCTGCCAACAGCAGCCAGCAAGCCGGTAATGATCGAGATCAGTGTTTTGATATTGAAATTGATCGGGATGCGGATGCCAAGGATCCCATATTCCAAAGCCTGGTCCGCAACTGGTATGACCCTCGTCAGACTGAATGCAAGCATCGTCGTTGCCATAATGATGCCCAACCTGTCGATGTCAAGACCTGTGTTTTCCTTTTCCACAAAGGAATTTTACCACCTGGGGATTATTGATTTGGATGCTTGTGGTAGAATTTATTTCTTATGGATATAAATGAAGGGACAAAAACAAACCAACCCAGGATCCTGCCGGCATTCATCTCAGGGTTCAATACGACTGCCTCTCACATTCACCTCATCATCCTGCCGGTCATCATAGACTTACTCATTTGGTTTGGCCCGCATTTCTCCCTGGAAAAATTCTTCATGCCAATCCTGGACTCTTTGCGTGAACTGCCTGGTCTTCAGGCTGAAGAATTCACTGCCACAGTTCAAACGACCTTGTCCCAATTAACCGAGCTGATAAAGCAGTTTAACTTATCAGTCATTCTAAGGACCTACCCTGTGGGAATTCCAAGTCTGGCAGCTCTGATATCCCCCTTACAGAACCCGATTGGTGAGCCGCTCAGCGTCTCGCTGGGCTCACCAATGAGTGTGTATTTGGCGCTCTTTGCCTTTGCCCTGGTTGGCTTGCTTCTGGCCAGCGTGTATTATCACCAGATCGCCGGCAAGGTGCACCAGGAGCCAAAACGGTTATCCTTCTCTGATTTTTCCAAAGGGACATTTCAAATATTCTTACTGCCCTTCTTTATGATTTTGATCATGATCATGATCAGTATCCCGTTGATGCTTATCATCCCTGTCATTAACTTTATCAGTCCCATGATCGGCCAGGTTGCCTTATATATCGCACTGCTTGTTATTTTGTGGTTATTGGTCCCACTTGCCTTTACGCCCCAGGCGATATTCCTGTTAAAACAAAATGTGATGAATTCCATGATGACAAGCATCAGCGTGATCCGCTACACGCTGCCCGGCAGTGCATTTTTCCTCTTATCTGCATTCATCCTTACCAACGGCATGAATTTACTCTGGAGCATTCCCGGTGATAATTCCTGGATGTTGTTGGTTGGCATCCTTGGCCATGCCTTCATTTCAACCGCGGTGATCGCCTCATCCTACCACTACTTCCTGGATGCCACGCAATACACCCAATCGATGCTTATCGATCGCCAGTCCAAATTACCGTCCAATCCTTTATAATTACTAAATATTCGCCTGCAAGATTCAGGCACATGGAGAGTTAGCTTGTCAAATCAATCATATAAAGCATCAGATATTCAAATCCTCGAAGGCCTGGAAGCTGTTCGCAGAAGACCCGGCATGTATGTCGGTGGAACTGATACCAAAGCTCTGCACCACCTCATTTATGAAGTCGTTGATAACTCTATTGACGAAGCACTGGCAGGCGTTTGCGATCATATTCAGATCATCATAAGCAAAGACCAGGTGGTTACCGTGATTGATAATGGTCGCGGTATCCCTGTAGATATTCACCCGGAAAAGCAGATTTCTGCCCTCCAGGTCGTCATGACAACCCTCCATGCCGGTGGCAAATTTGGTCATTCCAGCTACAAAGTCTCGGGAGGCCTGCATGGTGTGGGTGTCTCTGCCGTGAACGCCTTATCTGAGTGGTGTGAAGTTAGGGTTTACCGGGAAGGCAAGATCCATTTTCAGCGCTATGAAAAAGGCCGTCCTCTTGAACCGGTGAAGGTCATCGGTAAATGCAAACCTGAAAAGACTGGCACTGAAACTGCTTTTAGTTTTGACAAGGAAATTTTCAAAGGAGATCTTACTTTCCGTTTTGACACCCTGACGCAACGCTTCCGTGAAATGGCTTTTGTTACCAAGGGCGTCACCATCCATCTCAAGGACGAGCGCGATGAGCACGAGATGACATTCCATTTTGAAGGAGGCATATCCTCCTTCGTTAAGTACTTGAATCGCAATAAAGAAGTGCTCCACCCTGTGATCTCAGCCGAAAAGGAAGTTGATGACATAGGCATTGAGACCGCCATCCAGTTTACTGATTCCTACGCCGAGTCGGTGTATGCATTTGCCAATACAATAAATACCATTGATGGAGGCACCCACCTGACTGGTCTACGAGCTGCCATCACGCGCTCGATCAATGATTATGCACGGAAAAGTTCTCTCTTAAAAGAAGCCGATGGTAACTTCAGTGGAGAGGACACCCGCGAAGGTCTGACCGCCATTGTCAGCATTAAACACCCCGACCCACAATTTGAAAGCCAGACCAAGGTCAAACTGATGAATGCGGAAGTTCAGACCTATGTCCAACAGGTCGTAGGCGATGCTTTTTCCAGTTTCCTGGAAGAAAATCCATCCGCAGCCAAGAATATCATTCAGAAATGTCTCACCTCTGCCAGGGCACGTGATGCCGCCAAAAAAGCCCGCGACCTGGTGATCCGGAAATCGGCCCTTGAAAGCATGACCCTGCCGGGAAAACTGGCAGATTGCTCTGATCGCGATCCCAACAAGACAGAACTCTACATTGTTGAGGGTGATTCGGCTGGTGGTTCAGCCAAGCAGGGACGCGACCGTCATTTCCAGGCTATCCTGCCCCTGAGAGGCAAGATCTTGAACACTGAACGCGCCCGCCTGGATAAGATCCTTGGCAATAATGAGGTCAAATCTCTTATTTCAGCCCTCGGCACTTCCATTGGAGACACATTTGACGTTTCTGGTCTGCGCTACGGCCGAATCATCATCATGACCGATGCAGACGTGGATGGTGCACACATCCGAACCCTGTTGTTGACCTTCTTTTTCCGATACATGCAGCCATTAATTGACGAAGGCCATCTATTTATTGCCCAACCACCGCTATACCGTATTGCCTATAAGAACCAGGTCAAGTATGCCTACTCGGACACAGAAAAGGACCAGATCGTTAAAGATTTTGGCGGCATGAACAAGGTGAGCATATCCCGCTACAAGGGTTTGGGCGAAATGAACCCCGAACAACTATGGGAAACGACCATGAACCCTGAAAATCGCACTTTGCTGGTCGTGACCGTGGAAGATGCTGCCGAAGCGGATCGCACCTTTGACATGCTCATGGGCTCCCTGGTTCCACCGCGGCGACGCTTTATCCAGACCCATGCCCGTGAGGTCCGCAACCTGGATGTCTAGGATCTAATAATTAACCATATATCCTACTAACTAGACTCCCCTATGTCAGGGGAGTTAGTTGTTTTGTACGTACCTTGCATTGTATAATCTCATTATGACTCGCAAGATCCTTCATCTCGACCTGGATGCCTTTTTCTGCTCGGTCCAGGAAATTCTTGATCCATCGTTACGGGGCAAACCTTTTGCGGTCGGTGGCAGTCCCCAGGGTCGTGGGGTTGTCACTTCTTGCTCCTATGCCGCCCGGCGCTATGGCATCCACTCGGCAATGCCAGCGGCTAAAGCCCTGGCACTTTTTCCCCAACTGATCTTTGTCTCGGGTACCCACGCCCGCTACAGTGACTACTCCGACAAGGTCATGGCCATTCTGGATGACACCTCCCCCCTGGTCCAACAGGTATCGATCGATGA
>CAYSZB010000107.1:0-5722 GCA_964435475.1 uncultured Anaerolineaceae bacterium
AATCTATCAACTTGTTTCAATCAAAAGTAGTGAAAAAGAATTAAACACTAATAATAGTTAAGGAGAATAGAATGAAGAAATCAATTTTGGTAGTCGTTTCCGTATTGGTGATTCTGTCCATGGCACTAAGCGCATGTGTTCAGAAGGTCACTGAAACTCCAGTGCCTGAGGTGGAAGAGACCGAAGCTCCCACCGAAGCTCCCACTGAAGCCCCCACCGAAGAGGTTGTGGTTGAAGAGACTGAAGCCCCTCTGGGTGAAGTCCTTAAGATCGGCCAGATCGGCATGATGTCCGGCGCCATGGCTTTATACGGCCTGCAGCAGCAACGCGGTTTCGAAATGGGTTTGAAATACATGTCCGGCGGCAAGACTGATGATCAGGGTCGATATATTATCGCCAACCGCCCGATCGAAGTGATCGTCAAGGACGACGAAGGTAATGCTGAAAAAGCAGTGGCTCTTGCCCTTGAACTGATCGAGAAAGATGGCGTCGAACTGCTGCAGGGACCTGTTTCCTCAGCTTCTGCCATTGCCCTGACCAACGTAGCCCTTGAGAATGAGATCATCCTGATGATCGACCCGGCTGCGTCCTATTTTATGACCGGTGCTTATTTCAACCCCTACGTCTTCCGCACTTCTCGCACCAGTTTTGATGATACCCTTATCATTGCCAAGTACCTGGTTGAGAATGTTGGCCCGAACTTTGCCCATATTGGTATTGATAACGCCTTTGGACAGGGTTCCGGTGCTGCCCTCAAGTACTCCGTCGAGAAATTTGGCGGCAGCTTGATCGCTGACATCTATGCCCCCTTTGAGACCACCGACTTCACTCCCTACATTCAGCAAGCTATGGATTCTGGCGCTGAAAATCTGTTCCTGACCTGGTCAGGTACCGGTTATGTAACCCTCTTCCAGGCCTTAGCTGATATGGGTGCCCTGGATGTTATGACCGTTGGTACGGGTTATGGCGACAACGCCTCCTTTGCAGCAGTCTTCGGCCCAGCTACCGTGAACGGGATCGGTTTGAATGTCTATCATTACACTGTACCCAATAACCCGGTCAATGACTGGCTGGTGGAGAACCACTTCGAAACCTATAAGGGTGAAGCGGATGCTGCCATTAATGCCTATCCTGACCTCTTCACCGCTGGTGGTATGGCCTCTGCCATTGCCCTGGCGACCGCATTGGAAAAGACCGGTGGTGACACCACAGGTGCAGCGATGATCGCTGCCCTGGAAGGCCTGACCTTTGAAGGCCCCAAGGGTACCTATCACATCCGCCCTGAGGATCACGTCTGCGAACAGCCGATGAACATCCTTAAACTGGTCAACCTGACCCCAGATCTGGATGGTGATGGGATTAACGAGTACAAGTTCTTTGAGACCGTTTATGTCTCTGAGTACGATGAGCTGGGTGTTCCCTGCACGCTGGCTGGTGATTATGCCGCCCGTTGTGGTGATCTGCCTGTCATCCCGGTACCCTAAAGTCAGTCGTTTTACCTTTAGTTTATGGGGAGGAACTTCGGTTCCTCCCCATACAATAGCCTGACCTCCCCGCCTGAACAGGTGCTTATCTGAATGGCGGCAGGGGTAAATATAGTTCTTGTTTTACCTGGTTTTATTTTTTTGGAATCATTTTTTGTCTGTCACATTGGGAAACATTTAAGGGAACAAACTTTATGGTTAATGAAGTGCTACTAGAAGCAGTGAACCTATCGAAGGTCTTTGGCGGCCTGGTGGCGGTGGATGATGTCAGCATCCAGATCAAAAAGCAGACCATGCATGCCATCATTGGACCTAACGGGGCAGGCAAGACCACCCTGTTCAACCTGCTGAGCGGGGTCATGCCGCCCACATCCGGCCAGGTCTTTTATAAGGGGAATGACATCACCAATAACTCACCCCAAAAGCGTGCGCATATGGGCATTGGGCGTTCCTACCAGATCACCAACATTTTTCCCAACCTGACTGTCTTGGAGAATATTCGACTGGCAGCCCAGGCGATGGGCAAGGACAACTTCAAACTGTTCGGGTTGGCTGACAAATTCCAGAAGTACATCGATAAGGCCGAAGAGGTGATTGATACGGTTGGTCTGAGCGGGCGGGAATTGATCATTGCCCGCAATCTGCCCCATGGCGAGAAACGCAAGCTGGAACTGGGCATCATGCTGGCTTGCGACCCGGAACTGCTGCTCTTTGATGAACCGACAGCTGGTATGTCCTCTGAACAGGTACCTGAGTTAATCAAGATCATCAACAAGGTTGTGCAACAGAAGGAACGCACAGCCATCCTCGTGGAACACCGCATGGACATGGTCATGTCAATTTCGGACATCGTCACGGTAATGAACCAGGGGCGCATCCTGGCCGAAGGCAGTCCGCATGAGATCGCCAACAACAGGCAGGTGCAGACCGCCTACCTGGGTGACCTGTATGGAGAGTTAGCATGAGCGAAGATAATAACCACAACGATCTGCTGGTGGTCGACCAGATCCATACCTTTATCGGCCAGTTCCACATCCTTGAAGGTGTCTCTTTAAATGTACCCAGGGGTTCCATCACGGTTATGCTGGGGCGCAATGGGGCTGGCAAGACCACCACTTTGAAATCCATTTTGGGGCTGACCCCTCCTCAGGAGGGCAAGGTCATCTTTGATGGTATGGAGATCCAGGGCAAGCGGGCTTTCAACATTGCCAACCTGGGAATCGGCTATGTACCTGAACACCGCGCGATCTTCCGCGCCCTGTCGGTCATGGAAAACCTCAAGCTGGCGGAACGTAAGAAGGGTGATTTCAACTGCCATGCTGATTTTATCTTCACCCTCTTTCCCGACCTGAAACGTCTGGCAAAATTGCCCGGCAATCATCTGTCCGGCGGGCAGCAGCAGATGCTGGCTGTAGCCAGGGCGCTGGTGCCGGATAATAAACTGCTGCTGATCGACGAACCCAGCGAAGGACTGGCACCAATCCTCATCCAACAGATGATGGATGCCATCCGTACACTTAGCCAGACCACCACCATCCTTCTGGTGGAGCAGAACTTCATCATGGCAAGCCAACTGGCCAGGCGTTTCACCATCATCGATGATGGCAAGAGTGTGCATGCCGGGCTGATGGAAGATCTTGTCGAAGATACAGAAATGATCCACCGCTACCTGGGTGCCAGCATCAAGACCAGAAGAGAATTGGAGATGGAACATGAAGCCAACGACTAAGAAACTGCTGATCATCCTGATCATTTGTCTTGTTGTGATCGCTGCGATCATCGGCCTGTACCTCTCTGCTGGACAGCAGGCATTTATCCGCACTGCGCTTTCGGGGCTGACCCTGGGCTCCCTGTTCTTCATGGTGGCTGCCGGGGTGACGCTGATATTTGGCCTGATGGACGTACTTAACTTTGCTCATGGAGCCATGTTTATGCTTGGCGCCTACATGGGCTGGCAGCTCTATACCAATCCAACCTTCATTTTCGGTGTCATGCCCCTGCTGCTGGCCTTTGCTAGTGGCGTGATGGCCGTACCTCTGATCAAGCCCTATCTCATCCGCTGGAACTTACCAGACAAATGGCAGAAAGCCATCCCCAAAATCGCTTATGTGCTGGCGTTGGCTGCTGCGGTGATTGCTTTCCTGGGATTCGATATATTGGGTTTGACCAAGACCGCCATGGTAGCAGCGACTACCGCCAGCAATCCACTGGCAGAGATCAGTGTTCAGGAATCGTTGGCGCTGTTCTGGTACCGCCCTGTGTTGTTGTTGGTCAGCGGCCTGCTCGTGGCTATAGCCTCATCAAAGCCGGGTAACAAAACTGAATTTGCACCTGGGGGAAAAATGCTGCAGCAGGCCATGGTCCCGGGCGGACTGCTCATCCTGACCATTGTGACCACCCTGATCCGTACATCGGCCCCTGAGGCCATCCTCTTGATGAACGGAAACTGGCGTTTTCTGCTCTCCATCCTGGTGGCGGTTGCAATGGGCTTTATCTTTGGGGCGGTGGTCGAGGTTACCCTGATCCGACCGCTTTATGTCCGGGCAACCTTTATCCTCCTGATGACCCTGGGGCTCAGCTACGTGATCCGTGAGTTGGTCTCCCTGCTGTGGGATCCACTGGCTTACCAGATGGTCCGTCCGCCGCTTTTTGCGCAGCCTGGCAAAGCTGCCAATGTCCTGGAGTGGCTACGCAATGGCAGCGGCACGATTGACATCTACGGTGTGACCTTTCCGACATACCGCCTGTTCGTCATCTTGCTGGGTATCCTGATGTTCGTTGGGGTCACTTTGTTGATGACAAAGACACGCCTGGGGATGATTATCCGTGCAGGTGTGCAGGATCCGCAGATGGTGGAGGCGTTGGGCATCAATGTCAAACGGGTCTTCACCTTTGTCTTTGCCCTGGGTGTTGGCCTGGCTGCTCTGGGAGGCATCGGGGCGGGACCTTTCCTGCCAATTCAGCCCTTGATGGGGGATCAGTACCAACTGCAGGGCTTGATCACCGTTGTGATTGGTGGAATGGGTAGCTACGTGGGGGCTTTCGTCGGGGCGATGATCCTGGGTATGGCGCGCGCCTTCGGTGATTATTTTGCCCTCAAGTATTCACTTTCCACGGCTATCCCCGAAGCGTCCACGGTCATCATCATGATCATCGTCTTGCTTGCCAGACCGCAGGGCCTGTTCGGGAAGAAGGAGTAACACAATGGCTGATAAACAGATCTCTTATAGACCACCCGTTAAACCCTGGTATAAGCGAGAAACTGCTTTTGTAGTATTTATCATCCTGATGATAGCTTTCCCCTTTGTGATGAACCTCATCACTGGAACCGGGCTCAATGAGGGCATCACCAAGTTCTGGCAGGGACAGCTGATCACCTTCTTCATCATGGCAGTCTTTGCTATGAGCTATGACCTGCTGGTTGGCTACGGCGGCATCCTTTCATTTGGGCATGCGGCTTCCTTTGGCGGTGGGGCTTATGCCTTTGCCTTGCTGATCAAGTGGTGGGCGCCGAACTTCTTCAAAACATACCGCATCATGATCGGCAACCTGAACATCACCGAATGGATCGTACTGTTAATCATCATTCTGGTGGTCTTGGGCATCTCAGTGCTGATCGGGTTGTTGTTCTCCGCTACCTCGATTCGCTTGAAGGGATCCTATTTTGCAATGCTGACCCTGGCAATCAGCTCAGCCTTATTCATCCTGATCAAAGCCACCGATTTTCACCAGTGGACCGGTGCGGACGAAGGACTGCATGGCATACCCCTGCCACTGTGGTTGAACCCGACCCAGAATCGCCTGACGGTCTACATGATCTCACTGGCTTTCCTGCTGGTCTCCTATCTGGTGATGAAGCGCATGGTCAATTCGCCCACTGGTCGTGTGGTGGTGGCCAATCGTGAGAATGAAGACCGGATGCGCATGATCGGCTATAACCCCGTGGTCTACCGTTCGATCGCTTTTGTCTCCTCCTCAATTTTTGCCGGGATTGCCGGTATGCTGTTCTCCATCTGGAACATGAGTGCCACGCCCACCATGATCTCAGCGGTGACCACCTTCAACGCGCTGATCATGACCATCATGGGTGGCATGGGCACCCTGGTAGGACCCATCTTCGGTGCAGCCATCAGCCAGGTGATCCAACAGTTCTTCTACACCTGGTTCGGGGCACGGTGGCCGCTGGTATTTGGCATCCTTTTCATCCTGATTGTCATGTTCCTGCCCTACGGGGTGGT
>CAYSZB010000108.1:0-5705 GCA_964435475.1 uncultured Anaerolineaceae bacterium
TCGTAGCTGCCGGGTTTGAGCACAGTGTTGCCAATATGTATTTCATACCGATCGCATGGTTGATCAAGAATTACGGCAGCCCGGCATTCTTCTCCATGATCGGCAAGACAGCAGCGGACTTTCCCAACCTGACCATTAAGAATTTCGTGCTTGCAAATCTGTTGCCTGTCACCCTCGGGAACATTGTTGGCGGTGGCTTGATCATTGGTGGCATTTACTGGTTTATCTATCTACGGAAAGACAATAAGAGAGCTGGATAGACATTTAGCAATTCATCCCATAACCAGTGATAATAATTAGCTACCCAAGTAGTATGTAGCATACTATCACTTTATCTACAATGTGCAAGACCAATAATACATTCCCGCAAATTAATTTCTCAGAATCAACGGCAAATAGATCCTGTGCACAGGGAGTTCGAAATAATACGTTACGACATTATCCCTGGTTACACTGGCTGTGTTGACATTACCCGCCATATCCTGCACACCACCTGCCGGGATGTCTACGATCACTGTACCTTCCATGAGCATTCCTGAGACTGCCAGGCTGAAATTTTGGCTGTTGAAAGGAGCTGTCTCAGTAATGGACACAATGGTAGGCATCGCAGTACCTGTAAGTAAGACATCCTCAGGGGTAAAAGTGGATATGTCGATCGGTTCATAAAAGTACACCGTAAAATTGATCGGGCTGTTGTCGGTTGGATCTGCCTGGTCAACAGCCTGGTCAACAGTGACACTGGGTGCGACTGTGTCAATGACATAATTATTTGAATTGACAGTCCCTGTCCCACTGTTGCCTGCAATGTCCTGAACCCCACTCAAACTCAACACAATGACATTGGTCGGGTCTGTGACACCATTATTCGGCGTCAAAGTGGCCGTCCAGGTTATGCCATGATCAGAAGAACTGACATCGGTCAATGTCCCATTGGGTACGGTAAGGTCTGCGTTGGTGAAACCGCCAACTTCCTCGGAGAAGGTAATCGTCACCAGCGAGGTCTCGCCAATTATCAGGACATCATCAGCAACCACGATCGTGGCAGTTGGCCGGATTGTATCGATCGCATAGTTCGGCGAATTTGTCGTGCCCGAGCCTGCATTGCCCGCCAGGTCTATCACACCACTGTCATCAACCGTGACCATATTGGTGCTGTCTTCAACCCCATTGTTGGGTGTCAGGGTTGCTGTCCAGGTAATACCACCATCTGCCGAACTGACATCAGTCATGGATGCATTTGGAATGGTCAGATCCACATTGGAAAAACCGGTCACTGCTTCAGTGAACTTGAAAGTGACCAGCGTGGTTTCTCCTAAGATCAAATGATCATCTTCAATGTCAATACTTACCGTTGGACGGATGGTATCAATAGCATAAAGGTTGGATTTCGTAGAACCCAGGCCGGGGTTACCCGCCAGGTCGCGAATTCCGGTGATATCCAGTAGAATCGCATTGGCAACTTCTTCCACCCCGGCATTTGGCGTCAGTGTGGCATCCCATGTAACCCCGCCATCAGCGGAACTGACCGGGGTAAGTGTGGCATTATCGATCGTCAAGTCGGCATTTTCAAATGACCCAACTGCCTCTGAGAAGGTTATCTCTACTTTGGATGTATCTCCGATCGCCAGTGAAGTATCCAGGACTTCGATCGTTGCTGTTGGCCGCTTGGTATCAATATCATAGGCATTGGAATATGACAAGTCGCTGCCAGGATTGCCGACCAGGTCTGTAAGCTCTTCCATATCTAATACGATGTGATTCGAAAGATCCTCAATATCATCGTTGGGGGTAAGCGTCGCTGTCCAGGTGACCCCGCCATCCGCTGAACTGACCGCAGACAAAGAGGCATTATCGTTTTCGATCTTTAAGTCTGCATTAGTAAATCCGGTGATCGCTTCATCAAACGTGAATGTCACAAGAGATGTTTCCCCAATGCGCAGCGCATCATCCGCCACAACGATCGACAGGCTTGTCGGACCGGTAAAATCATCCTGTTCATACGCCCCGATATCACAACCATGTCCCTGGGGACGAGCAACAAAACGTTGATCATCCCTTGGGCAGGCTGTTGCATCTCCCGCATCAATGGCGAGTGAGCCCCTCAGCAGAGCATGGGTGTAAGTGTAGCCGCCATTGTCACGCAGTGAACTAAGGTTCGGGTCACCGCTCAATAATGGTGAACAGGTATTGTTTTCGACAAGGTTATTGAGATTGGTACTGATGGTTCCTGCATTATTATAACAATCGCCATTACTGGAATTGGCAATAATCGTATTGGTAAAATTTAGAATCCCTCGATATATATAAATCCCACCGCCAACAGGACCTGGTGGGCTTGATGTCCTGCCGGCATTATTGCTGAGTGTGCAATTGATCATTGTCAAGGTACTGCCAGTTGAAGTAAAGATACCACCTCCAAAATATGCCTGGTTGCTTGATATGGTTGTGTTGCCCATCTGCAAAGAACCGGTGTTGTATATCCCACCGCCGTCATCGTAGTAAGGACCAGTACCCTTATAGGTTGTGGAATTATTTGAGATCGTGGTGTAATTGATAGATGCCGTACCTGCATTGTAAACGCCACCGCCATCATTGATCACGTTGTTGCCGCTGATCATGCTATTGCTAATGGTCATTGTTCCTTCGTTATATATTCCGCCACCTGATACTGAAGCATAATTTCCACTGATCATACTATCGTTAACATAAAGTATTCCAGCATTATATACCCCACCACCTGAGTTGATCGCACAGGTTCCTGGACAAGAACCGTTCCTGACTACTAAACCATTAATGTAGAAATATCCTGCAGGGTTGACCTCAAAGACCCTGTAAGTGGCACCTGTGCTGACATGTGCCTGTACGATCGGTTTTGTCGAATCTTCAGCTCTAACCTCAATATTGGATGTGATCACAGGCAAGGCTGAACTTAAGGTATAAGTACCTGAAGGCAGCATGATCACATCTGCACCAAATCCCCCGGTGCAACCTCGATAAGGAGCGTCACTATTCGCAGCAATGATCGCTTCACGTAAGGAACAACTGGAGTTTACAGTATTCTCATCAACCGTGGTGTTGACATAGATCACTGCAGCGCGTGCGGACTTGACAGTGACCGCACTGCAGATAAGTACAACTAAAAGAACAAGTATGGAACTTAAAGGGGTATAAAATTTTTCGCGGATCATGGTCGATATCTCCTTTCTTGATGAGAACCCTTGCTATATCGGTGAGCAGGGAGGGGGATAAGAGGTCCGTTTATTTCTATATAGTATACAATAAATATTCAGTTTTTGCCCTCTTATTTTGGATCATGAACGCCAAAAATCGAAACCAGATGCTATATAAACCTTTTACCCATTTTCATTCCACCATTTGGATAAACGCCCATCCGCCCTTTGCGGTTGATCTTTGTAGTGCGAAGTATCATTGAACAGCATCAAGCGCACGTGCACCGTGTCCTTGAAATCCAGGACATTCAGGCTGGCAGGTGACTGGTCCAGGCGGTCACGATACCCCCTGGCGTCAAACCCCAACAGGCTGCTGATCACCAGGCGCAGGGTCGCTTTATGCGAAACAACGATCACGTTCTCCCCGCGATGTGTCACCACGATCTCACGGATGACCGGCAACGCCCTGGCGATCACCTGCACCCCGCTTTCGCCCCCGGTGAGTGCAAAGGTGAACGGGTCCTCCTCCCAGGCGGCATATTCATCCGGGTAAAGTTTTTCTACCTCAGACCGTAACATGCCTTCCCAACATCCATGCCCGATTTCACGCAGTCCATCGCGTTCTTTCAACACCAGATTATTGGGGGTTGCCAGGATACCCGCAGTATGTACCGTGCGCAGCATCGGGCTGCAGTAAACTGCCGTGACATCATCATCCGCCAACCGTTCCGCCAGCCGTTGTGCCTGGAAGACACCTTCCTCTGAAAGGTCAGGGTTGATCGCGCCGGCAAAGCGGTCTTCAGCACTGAGTTGGGTAGACCCATGACGGATCAAGAATAAGCGGGTGATATTGTTCTCTGCCATCATCTCTCCTTAACCTTCAAAATGCTAAATAATGGGTAAAAACTGTCTAAAATCCTTCCAGGTACGACAGGTCTGCCGCTGGCTTTACCAGCCCGGCTATCCTTTGCAGCAGCCCCAGGCGATTCTCACGCAATACCTGCTCCTCGGCCATCACCAGCACAGTGTCAAAGAAGTTGTTGATCATCGGGATCATCGGCAGGAAGGCATTCAGGCAACCATCCACATCCTTTACGTCGATAATTGCCAATTCTGCTTTCAACAAAGCCTGGTATAGCAGGTCTTCTTCAGGGGTAGCAAATTTTTCAGGATCGACCATGAAGGTCTGCTTAAGTTCTCTTGTAATGCGGACACAGCGGCTGTATGCCGGCAATATGCTATGCCAATCCTCCCGAACCACCCACTGACTGAGGGCTTCCACCGAGCGTTTTACACCTGCCGGGTTGGCTGCCTGAACTGCCAGCACTGCATCCACCACATCATAGCGATAACCTGCATCCAGAAGCAAGCCGCGCATGCGTCCCTTGATAAATTCCAGGCAGGCTTCCAGGTCCTTTTCAGCCAGGCCTTTGGGCAGTGACCTGCCCGCCTGTGCCAGTGCCCAGCTCAGGTCCAGGTCGAGGTTCCACAGGAAGAGGTTCTGCACCAATCCCAGGGCAGCCCGTCTTTGGGCAAAGGGATCCTTGGTGCCAGTCGGTGCCAGCCCGACCGAGAATAATCCCGCTAGGGTATCCAGGCGGTCAGCGATACCAACGACCAGACCTGGTTTGCTTGCCGGCAAAATGTCATCCGTACTGCGCGGCAGGTAGTGCTCAAAGATCGCTTCCGCCACTGCCTGCGGTTCACCTGAATGCAAGGCATAGACCTTGCCCATGATGCCCTGCAGGGCGGTCATTTCCACCACCATGTTGGTCGCCAGGTCTGCCTTGCACAGCTGCGCCACCCGCATTGCCACCTTTTCTTCGCTGTCCGTCAAGGGGATCTGTTCCAGCAAAGCCGGTACCAGTCGTTCGATACGCCTGGTTTTATCCAGCATCGACCCTAGGTCTTTCTGGAAGGTCAGTTGTGCCAATGCAGGTACAAAATCCTGCAGCTTGTTTTCCTTGTCATGGTTGATGAAGAATTCAGCGTCTGCAAAGCGCGCCAGGATGACCTGCAGGTTGCCGTCCACCACGGTCTCTGCAAACTGGGCATCGCCATTGCGGATGGTAATGAAGAATGGCATCAGTTTTCCATCCCCATCAAAGACCGGGAAATAACGCTGGTGCTTTTTCATCACCGAGATCAACACCTCCGCCGGTAAAGACTGCAGGTATTTCGGGTCAAACTGTCCCAGGAGTGCGGTTGGGCGCTCAACAAGGTTGGTCACCTCGTCCAGCAGTGCCGCATCCTCATGGATCTGGCCTTTAATGTTGCCCGCCAGCTTTAATACCTGCGCCAGGATCTCATTTTTACGCTCAACAGGGTCCAGGATGATCCCCTGGGCATTCAAATACTTGAAATAGCCATCCGGGTCAGCGATCTCCATGCTTTGCGGCTCGCCAAAACGCAGCCCACGTGTTTCGGGCTGGCTGTCCAGGTTGGCATAGGTGAATGCGATCGGGTAGCGGCCCAGCATCGCCATCAACCAGCGGATGGGCCGAGAAAATGCCACCTGGCTCTCGTTCCAGCGCA
>CAYSZB010000109.1:0-5533 GCA_964435475.1 uncultured Anaerolineaceae bacterium
TGATCCACATGCCGTTGTAACGCCGGGAAATATGGATATGGGTACCGGTCGACCGTCCACCCTCACAGGATGGATGCCCGATCGGGTCACCTGCCTGTAAAACAGCTCCCTTCTCCACACGGTCTTTCTCGGCAATGTGCAGGTAAAAGATCACCCAACCAGTGCGCTCGTCACCATCATTATCAAGATCCAGAACCACAATGCCCGGGCCAGTACGCACCACCGTGCCATCCGCCACCGCCACCGCATAAAGGTCAGAGGGAATACATCCACCAGCTGCAGATGGAGGCGCAAAATCAACCGCCGACCATGGTGAAAGGTTGCCCCAGCCGGTATGGGGGCCTCCGGTCAAAGCCCAGGTCTGCCCGGATGCGAATGGAAGGCGCAGGTATGGTTGAGACAGGCTGCCCGGGATGGCAGGCTCATCACCTGCCCATGGGTCACCGAACAAATTCGCGTAAGTTCTGTAAAAACCATCCGGTCCGATGGCCTGATTGTAGTCTTCACCATCCACCTGGCGTGAAAAATAATACTGCAGGGCAACGGTCGCAGCATTTTGCCAGGGGTCTGTGTACTCAACCCGACCATCGAGGTGGTCGAATGAGATGAGATCGCCATCCAGGTAGCGATAAAAACCATCGTTGAGCAGGTTCGCCGCATAAGAAAGCTGAAGGTAAACACCATAATATGCAGGATCATCAAATCCCAGCCAGGTTTCCTCATCCGATTCAACCCGCTGCGGGTCTGTCAAGGCCTGCTTTTGATATTCGACCAGGGCGAGCAATAATTTTGGATTGATGCTGTAATTTTCAGCGATCCACAGGATCAATTGGGCAGCACTCAACTGCCTGCCCATGGAATATGTTTCGTAAAACTTAAACCAGCCTTGTGAACTATTGACAAAAGCAAATGCATTGAAATCCTTATTTGCCGGGCCAAAGATAAAAGCACTATCCGGGATGATCTGGTAATTAGTTCCCCAAAGCGGGCGGTAATAGATCGGCATTTTCATCGGCATGCCCGGGGGAAGGGTTGTCACTTCCCCGGGGATAAAAGTATTGGCTTCCAGGATCTCATCAACTGAGCAGTTGAACCGCGCCGCCAGGGTTTGGAGTGTATCGCCACTTTGGGCAGTGTAGTCCACCAGGGTCCCGGGGGCATAGGCTGGCCTGGTCGGATAAGGTGTTGAGGTTGTCTCGACCACCAATTCCGGTGTGGGGGTTGGATTGATAATATATGCCGGCCTGGCGCTGTCGCAACCAGTCAATGGCAGCAGGATCAGCAAAATGATCATCAGGGTGAATAATATGAGATGCTTTTTCATTGGCTGGATCATTTAAATCGTGATCAGGGCTCGACCTTGATGTGAGAATCGTAAGTTGCCGCCAGGTTGGCCCGGATGATCCTGTCATCCTTGATCAGCCAACCGGTATAATTTTCTGCACCCGCCCGGGTAACCCATCCAGCCAGGTTGAATGCCAATGGACCATCTGCAGGAACCCATTCGCCGTTGAATTTTCGTGCAATGTGCATATGGGTGCCCGTCGAACGACCGCCCTCGCATGAGGGATGCCCCAGGCGATCACCGGCAGCAACCACGGTGCCAAGTGGTACCCGGTGCTTGGTGGCAATATGCATGTAGACGATATTCCAGCCGGTCTGTTCAAATCCATCGCCGTCCATGTCGATCACCACAGCGCCATACTCGGAGCGGACAATCAGACCCGGCGCGACCGCGAGGACCCACTCCGGTGATTCCACACACCCACCCTCATCACTGGGCGGCGCAAAATCAAGGGCTGCCCTGACGTCTGCCACGCCCCAGGCGGCATGCGGACCGCCTGTAAACGCCCATATCTTGCCGGCTTCGATGGGCAGAATAAATTCGGGCTGCGTGATTGCGGGAGAAAAGAGCGGCTCAAACTGTTGGGCTCTCAGCCAGGGGTTGCCAAACATACTGTTATACAGTGAAATAACACTGGCCTCATCATATAAAGCCAGGCCCCACTGCACCGGGTCGTTGAGTTGGGCAAAGAAATTCATCAGTCCCACGGTGCCGCTGTTGAGGTCGGGTGCCATGCGCAGGATGGTCTTGTCGGGAAATGAAATTGCCACCACGCGGCCTTCCCGCCAGCCATAATAGCCATCCGAGATCGCACCCGCCGCCCAGGCACACTGGTTAAACAAGCCTTTACGCTCATCGCTGCGATAATTCATCGCATAATCGCGCTCTGCCTTGGTAGCCGGGGTGCCATAGACCCAACCGCCCTGGTATTCAAGCAAAGCCAGGAGCAAGCGAGGATTGACGCTGTACTCGCGGGAAACCCTAGCGATGATCTCTGCACCGCTGGTCCTGCCAGTGCTCGCCAGGTCTTCGCTGTAAGTGGCGAGATATCCTCCCGCAGCTTCAACAAAAGCCTTGATGTCAAAGTCGACCGTGGATGGCGAATTGACCACTTCGGTATCCGGGATCAATTTAAGCGGGGAACTGATTTCGTCCAGGCGCGAGGGAATGAGCAGCAGTTGACCGGGGGGGATGAATCCCTGTTCAGGCAGGGGATCGGTCGAGCTAATCTCGCCCACTTCAACCCCGAAATGGACCGCCAGCACATCCAGGCTGTCACCGGATTGGGCATAATAGAGGATTGGTGTATCTTTGGGATAGGTGATTACCTGCACCTGGGTGGGCAGGGACTTGATCACCACCTGGGTGCTGGTGGGCGCAATGGTCGGTTCGCTTGTGACCACTGCTTCCACAACTGCAGTGGGGGTCAATGTAGGTGTGTTCACCGCGGTCCTGGTAGGGCTTTGTGTGGAAAAGGCGTACGGCGCGAGGACCGGTTTAAAGAACAAGGAACCCAAGAGGATCGCGCCAAAACTGCCAACGAACAGCATCCCCCATACCCTACGGCGGCGCTGTTTTTGAAGGCGTTGTTTAACGGCCGATCTGGTTGATATCGAATTGGCCATCCCAGGCCTCGACTGTTTGCTCATTTTTTATAAGGTAACCATCATACTCTATGCCAGCGGATTCTGCGAACCAACCGTCCATCACAAAAGGCAGATCTCCGAAGGCAGCTATCCAGACTCCATTATAACGTCTGGCAATATGCAAATGGGTGGCAGTTGAGAAACCCCCTTCGCAGGAAGGGTAGCCAATCGGGTCACCCTGGTTAACCCGGGTACCCTGCTCGATCCTTCCCTGGCTGTCGATGTGCGCATAATGCACTGTCCATCCGGTCTGTTCGATGCCATCACCATCCAGATCAATCACAACAGCACCATTCCCTGACCGGATGACCTCACCAGCGGCGATCGCCACAACCGGGTGTGTCGTCCTGGAACAACCCAACGGCTCACCAGGTGGCGCAAAGTCCAATGCGGACCAGGGCGTGCCATCGTTCCAACCGCCATGAGGGCCGCTGGTAAATGACCAGGTGGAACCTGCCTCAAATGGCAGGATGAAAGCGGGCTGAGAAAGATCTGCAGGAACCAGGGGCTCGTAACTATACGCAAAAGGATCGCCAAACAATCTGCGGTAGACCTGCACAAACCCTTGTTCAGACACAGCCTGGTCCCAACCCTGCTTGCCATAGAAAAGGGCAAGGTAATACTGCAATCCTGCAGTGCCGGCATTGATCGTCGGGTCAATTGCCACCACAGACCCATCAAATAAAGTCCAGACCGCCAGCAGGTTGCGCTGCCACAGGTAAAAGCCACGGTTCAATTCATTGGCTGCCCAGGACATCTGACTGTAAAGCCCCTGGTGCCAGGGATCTATGCGGCCCATCGGATAACGCAAAGTAGATTCATTTGGCGCGGGGTTCGTCACCCAACCGCTCTGGTATTCCAACATTGCCAGCAGCAGGCGCGGATTGAGCGAGTTCTCATCCGCGACCCTTTGAACAACCTCCGCGCCAGTGAACAATTGGCCATCGATCACATCGGTATAACCTGCCAGGTAGCCATTGACGCTGGTGACAACCAGGGCAACATCAAAAGACGCTGCCGTGGGGCCATACACCAGTTCGGCATCGGGGATAAGCTTCAGCCCTGAACCCCGGGCGTTGGCTGAAGCAGGGGGAATGATCAGCAACTGCCCCACCTCAATAATATCCGGGTTCTGCAATTTATTCTCAGCAATGACCTGAGCTACCGATACCTGGTGGACCAGGGCGATCTTGGCCAATGTGTCACCGGGTTTAACATAATATTCAAGCGGTTCGGAGCGTTGGGTCGGCAGGACGCGGATCGGGTCAGGGGTGGGCGTGGTTGGCGTGTGCTGCTCAACCCGCTCTACCTGGGTTTCCTGGAAGATCGGTGTCGGGGAGGAAATCTCAACAGGTGCCGCGGTGCTTTGCCCTGCGGGAGCCTGCCAGGGTTCATAACGCGAAACCGGGCGGTAGCAACTGCACAAAACAAGTACAGTCGTGATAGATAGGAGAATGGTAAAAGTTCGGGATGATCTCAAATGACCTCAATCATGGCAAAAAAGTGCCAGGTACTGTTCCTGTGATTCGCGCACCATGTCAGCATCCTCTTTGGCCGCCTGGCTGACCTTTATGCCCTCATCAAGCGCCTGGAAAGCGGCGGTACTCCAAAAGCGCGGCAGCACCATCAGGGGGTTGGATATACCCTGTTCATCTTCACCCAACGGGATGGCATTGAACATCAATGCGCCGCGGGAGTAAGCAGTGAAGCCCAGATTCATGCCCCCAGCTTCAGCAATATCGACCGCAGCCTGGGTGAAATTCCCTCCCGGCCAGATGTAGGCGGTCGGCTTTTTGCCAAAGTGGGTTTCGATCAGTTCACTTGAAAGCGAGACTTCCTGCTCAATAATACTTGTGTCCGTAAAAGATTGGATGTAGACATGTTCATAGCCATGGGATTGGACATCCAGCAAGCCTGTCGCTGCCATCTGTTCCATGCGCGACCAGATAGCGTCATCATTGAAGGCACTAATCCAGCCAAGGGTCAAAGTCCACTGGTTTTCCTCGAGGTAAGGCAGAAACAACTCTGTGACACCGGGACGGCGGTCATCGAGGATCAGGATCATGGATAGCTCAGGAATCCTGGCATTTTCAGTGAGGAAGGCATGCAGCTGCGCGACCGTAATGGTCTGGTAACCCAGCTGCTTTGCATAATCCATAAAAGCAAAAAATGTTTCCATGGTTATCGTCGTATTGTCCGTGATCACCCGACCCGGTTGCGCAACCGAGTGAAACATAATGGGTACAACAATCGTGCCAGGTGAACTATTCTGGTCATTCCAGCGGGCTGACAGGTAATCACACGTGTCAGCGATGTAGGATACACTTTCGACATTGGGCCGCATGTTGGGCGGATCGAAAAGAGTGACCTGCCAGGGGGTAGGCGTGATCGTCGGGGTGAGCGTGGGGGTGGGGGTTTCGGTGGGGGTCAGGGTTGCTGTGGATGTTGCGGTTGCTATTGCCGGCTGAGTTGCGGAGATGCTCGCAGTGGGTTGGATTATTCCTGTCAGGTCAATGGGAGTAGAATAGCGCGGTTCCGATTT
>CAYSZB010000110.1:0-5513 GCA_964435475.1 uncultured Anaerolineaceae bacterium
GCGCATCGGGTTAAAGTTGGGCGAACAGGACGTCTTCGCCAACGTGGTCTCGGGCTTGCGCATCTCCGAACCCGCCGCCGACCTGGCGGTGGCTGTGGCCATCGCTTCATCGCTGAAAGATGTGGCAGTCAGGGCGGATACGGTGATGATCGGCGAAGTGGGGCTGTCGGGCGAACTGCGCATGGTCAGCCAGATGAACAGCCGCCTCAAGGAAGCTGCCAACCTGGGCTTCAAGCGCGCCATCGTCCCCCGGCGCATCCGTTCCAGCGAAGCATGGCCGCCCGGGCTGGAGGTCATTGAAGCCCGCTCGTTAAAGGAAGCCTTAAAAGCCGCCCTCTTGAGCGATTGAATTGTATAATTAAGGAGAGGAGAAACCACCATGGCTACACCTGTTCTGGATACACTACCACTCATCTCGCGCCTGCGCCGCAACCACAGCCTGGAGCATGCCACCATGCATGTCCTGTCGGAAAAATTCAAGGGACTGGGCATGGCCGGCATCTCGGGGCCTTGGGGCTTTTACCTGTCGGCGGACCTGCCCAGCGAGACCGTCTGTGACGCCGCCCTCGAAGCGCTCAAAAGGCTGCAGGCGGGCGAAGAATCCCTGGCAGTGCATGACAACTGCGGCACCAACCTGGCAACCCCTGCCATGCTGGCCGCCCTCACCATCTGGGTCGCCCTGCTGGGCACCGGCAAGGATAAACAGCTCAAACTGCGCCGCCTGCCTTTCGCCCTCATCCTGGCGATCCCCGTGTTCCTGCTTTCGCGACCGCTCGGACCCAAGGTGCAGCGCCTGCTTACCACCACCGGCGATCCTGCCACAATGCAGGTTGACAGCGTCTTCACCCAGAAATACGCCGGGCGCAGTTTACATCACATTTACACCCATGAGTAAAAGATGGGGACGGCTTGATGGTCGCTCATAAGCCGGTCGTGACCGTCCTGCGCGGGGATGATCTCACCCGCATGCAGGAACTGGTCGAAGGCTACAAGGGGGAACTGGGCGCCGCCGATATGGCATCGCTCAACACCTCCGCCCTGGACGGCAAAAGCGCCAGCCTGGACGACATCCGCTCAGCCACCCTGACCCTGCCTTTCCTGGCGCCGCGCCGCCTGGTGGTCATGCATGAACCACTGGAACGCTTCGAGGGCAAAAAGAACGAAGACCAGGCTAAGTTCCTTGCCCTGCTCGATTCCCTGCCGGAAAGTACCCACCTCGTGCTGCTTCTCGAAGACCACCTGCTAAGCAAGGCTGGCAAGACCTTCTGGGAACGGCTGACCCCCAAACACTGGCTGATGGCCTGGGTCAAGGACGCCGGCGAGCGGGCTGCCGTGGTGGATTGCGCGCTGCCGACCACCCGTGAGATGATCGGCTGGGTGCAGCGCAAAGCCAAAGAAGCCGGCGGGGTGTTCACCATGGATGGTGCGGCACGGCTGGCGGAATATGTTGGCAACAACACCCAGCGTGCCCTGCTGGAGATCGACAAGCTGCTCACCTATGTCAACAATACGCGCCCGGTTTCGGGAGAGGACGTCACCCTGCTGACCTTCCAGGAGCAGGAAGGCAACATCTTTGACCTGGTGGATGCCATCGGCGAACGCAATGGAAAAGCGGCCTTGTCGCAACTGCAGATCCTGTTGGAGCGCAGTGATGCTTTGGAGATCTCGGGCATGATCACGCGCCAGTACCGCCTGCTGCTGCAGGCAAGAGAGATCCTGGACGAGGGTGGGGGCGAGAACCAGGTGCGGGATGAACTGAATTTGCACCCCTTCGTGGCGCAAAAGTTGACCAACCAGGCAAAGCGCTTCAAGATCAACCAGTTGGAAGAGATATACCGGCGCTTATTGAAGATCGACCTGGATATCAAGACCGGCGGGATGCCCGGGGACGTGGCATACGAGGTGCTGGTCACGGAATTAACGATCTAACAGAACCACCTGTATCCTCACAACATATCAACTTATCCCAAATTTTAAGAAGAAGGAGACCTGCCAAAAATCTTTTTGGGAGGTCTCTTTGTTTTTTTTGAAAGGATATTTGTCCCTTTTCTGCCAATTTCCCGACTTATATATAGAGCTGCTCATACAAAATAAACTTGCAAGATCTATATTATGATATCGGAGGTTTATGATAGAAAGGACAATGCAATTGACTTCACAGATCATTGAAGATGGTTCCGAAGAAACATTACTCATTGCTGCTGCACGAAAAGAACCGAGGGAATTTGGCGCTTTATATGAGCGCTATGCCAACCGGGTCTTTCGCTACCTGTATAGCCGAACCAAAGACCTGCAGACAGCTGAAGACATAACGTCCCAGACTTTCCTTTCTGCTTTTGAATCCTTTGGTCGATTTCGTGGAGATGGGCATTTCAGTTCATGGTTGTTTGGTATTGCCAGGCACAAAGTGAATGACCATTTCCGCAAACACAGGATGACAACAAGCCTGGATGCTGTTACGGAAATTTCTGACGAGCACGATACCCTGGCAAATGCGGTATTTTCTGATGAATCTGCGGGGGTACAAAGGCTCATCAAGCAGTTGTCTGAAAAGGAACAGGAATTACTACGCCTGCGTTTTCTTGCTGAACTAAGTTATGCGAAAATCGCCCGCCTGGTACATCGTAGTGAAGGCGCAGTCAAAAAATCCATTTACCGTTTACTGGCACGGGTTCAAAGCCGGTGGGAGAATGAAAATGAATAAAGAAAGAAGTAAACAAAACTTTGAGGAAGTAGTTCGCAACTCATACAATGCTCCAAATATCCGCCCGGAGTATTATAAAAAATTGAATACAGATTTGTTGGTTAAGGCAGACAAACAGGAAAACCGCTCAAAAAAACCAGGATTTGCTGTTAACTTTGCCATTGGCGCGACTGCAATTGTGACTGTCCTGGTATTGTTTTTTGCTTATGTGCCACAGGGACGTGCCCTGGCGGAAACGATCAGGCATTTATTTACCACCACGACGGTCATCGAGATACCGGTTGAGGATCCAGCAGGAGTTGTTGCTCCTACATCTGCCCCCGTTTTCCAGGTTGTCCTTGAGCCTTATGAGGAATCCTTGATAAGCGAAACCCTGGTTCCCGCCCAGTCAAATTCAGGGACAACGCTCGACCCGGTATGTGAAAGTGATCCAAATGGATATACCTGCCAGGTATCCCGGGCAGAAAAGAAGGCGGGTTTTGACATTAAAGAGTTGCCGGCTGATCCCCATGGTTTCAAGTTCTCGGAAATTAACGTCAGCGAAAGCGGAGAAGTGTCCATTATGTATGAAAGGATCTCCGGTGGCGCTTACTTGTTTTTATTCCAGGGAGTCGGAGGACTGTCTTCCATGCACGGGAGCGTTCCAGAAGATGCCATCCAGGAAGTACAGGTGGGTGATAGCCTGGGAGAATATGTGGCGGGAGGATTCTTTTCAGACGGCAATCCGCCAGTATACAAGTGGATCAACAGCTCAATATACTCCTTGAGGTGGACAGAAGGGGACAGTTGGCATGAGGTAAGGGCTGAAGGATGCGTAGACCCAGGCAATTGCTCATCTTCTGACGAATTAATTCGCATAGCCCAATCACTGGTCTTTGACCCTGGATCGCAAACGGAACTGCGGGCGGATTATTTGAAAAGTTCTGAGGAGGCTTCACAGATAAGCGGTTTCACCATCCTGACACCAACACTCCTGCCGGAAGGATTCCGATTTGATCATGGAACATATGATGAAGACTCAAACCAAATCAATCTTTCCTATAAACCTGTTGGATATGGACTTGGTGTTGCTGAGGTAATGATTAAAGAGCGACCCATAAATGAGATCCCTGATAGTGCTGGCGAGGATTGGGAAGTGAAAGGGGATGTTGTCGATATCAATGGTCAAACCGGGTATTACTTAAGTGAAAGTCCTTACACCCATATCCTCAGCTGGGAAAGTAAAGAATTGCGGTTCTCGTTGATTATTTACACCTCAGAAATGTGGTATGGAGGAAGTTTTACCATGGAACAGGTTCTGGAGATTGCGAGATCCATTCAGTAAGATAGATCAACTCTACTCGTGTCAAATACAGGCGGTTCCACAGACCGCCTGTATTCATTTGGGACATGTACTATAATATGGATACCCATTGTGAAAATGTATTGAGTCCTTATTAAATTATCTTAAGGGAGCAATTATGAAAAGAAGATCCGGCTCTATCTTTTTTATCGTAGCTTCTTTGATCCTGGCAAGCCAGGCTTGCATCTTCACACCACGGCAAACACCAACCGAAGAAATAAAACCCACTGAACAACTGGTGGCGCCCACCGCTACGTCTACGGCAACGCTTGAGCCCACCGCAACCCAGGCATGGATCGATGCCCCCGATACGCTCACTGCTAGGGCGAACCTGGAACGGACAGGCAAGTACATTGGTCCCGGACCCAAAAGCGATCCGCAGCTGGCGTGGAAGTTCAATGCCGGTGGGGAGGTGATCTCATCACCGGCAATTGCCAATGGCCTGGCTTATTTCGGCAGTGGCAATGGATACCTGTATGCCGTGGATGTTCTGACCGGTCAGGAGGTGTGGTCGTTTCAGACCGGGGATTATGTGAGGTCATCGCCAACCATCGCTGGCGAAGTGGTCTTATTTGGCAGCGATGATACATACTTCTATGCATTGGACAGCCAGGAAGGCAACCTGCTCTGGAAATTTAAGGCTGAAATGGGAATAGGCGGATCTCCGGCGGTATACAATGGCAGGGTGTATTTTGGCAGTGAGGATGGGAATTTGTATGCCCTGGACATATCAACCGGACAGGAAATATGGAAATTCTATGCCGATGGTATAGTAGGGATGCCAGCCATCTCGAACGGCATGGTCCTCTTTAACAGCCGCGGAGGGGGTGGTGCCAGCGCAGAAGTGCATCTATTTGCCCTCGATATACTGAGCGGGCAGGAAGCCTGGAAATTCACCACCTGGAATTATGTGTCAGACCCTGCCATTTCTGAAGGGGTGGTGTATGTGGGTGGGATGGGATCCTTTTATGCCTTGGATCTGGAAACCGGCGAGCAGCTATGGGAGATCGCCACGGATATCCTATTTGACTCACCCGCTGTAGTAGACGGGTTGGTCATTTGGGGCTGCGAAAATGGCATCCTGACCGCAGCCGATATCAGCACCGGGCAGGAGGTCTGGTCATTTGAGACCGGGAATTACATCTATTCAGACCCATCCGTTGCGGATGGCGTGGTGTATTTTGGCAATGCCGACGGGTACCTGTTTGCTGTTGACCTGCTGACTGGTCAGGAGCTGTGGAAGTTCAAGACCGACGATTGGGTCATGTCATCGCCGGTTATTTCGAACGGCATGGTCTTTTTTGGCAGCGATGATGGTCATCTGTATGCCTTGAAGTGAAGATTGGTGTGTAAAACCTGGTATTATCACTGTATAACAGTGAAATATGGGAGGGTTGATAGATTTTCCCGCCCGGGCTGGCTATCCCTGTTTTGCGCGTTCCTCTTCCAGCTCCCGCAGCAACTTGG
>CAYSZB010000111.1:0-5393 GCA_964435475.1 uncultured Anaerolineaceae bacterium
GACGACCGCGAAGGATTAACCCCGGGTTTCAAGTTCAATGACTGGGAAATGCGCGGTGTGCCATTGCGCATTGAGATCGGACCCAAAGACGTGCAGAACAACTCGGTTGCCCTGGCAAGAAGGGACATTCCCGGCCGGGATGGCAAACAATTCGTTTCCCAGGAAAACCTGGAGCAGGTCGTGGATCAACTTCTGATGGAAATTCAAAGTAATTTGCTTGAAAGGGCAACCCAATTCAGGGACAGCCATATCCTTGAACCACAGGATTATGACGATCTGAAGAAAATCGTAGAGGGTGGCTGGGCTTACGCCTATTGGTGCGGTGCAAAGGAATGTGAAGAACAAGTCAAGAATGACACCAAGGCTACCACCCGCTGCATACCCCTCAACCAGGGTTCAGCTCCAGGGAAATGCGTTGTCTGCGGCAAGGAAGCGACTGAAAAAGTTTACTTTGCCCGTGCATATTAAGCCCTGAGCTGAAAACAGACTGACTCGAGCAAGGTTATGCCACTCATCGACCTGGTGCGCTTTCGATTTCAAATGGTTGAACTCGTGGAGCAGTTTGCTGATCCGGCGGGCTTTGTCAAGGAATTCCTCAAGATCCTGGACTTGTACAGCCGCAGAGCTTTGAAACCGGGAGCAACCAACCTGCCGAGTTCGCTGCTACCTGCTTTCAATTGTCATCCCCAGGTCATGAAGTTGATCAGAGATGCGATCCTGCCATCGGTCCAGGAATTCCCCGAGCAGGCAATTTCCACTGCCGGCGCGCTGTGGGAAGATGACCACCTTGAATCAAGGGAACTGGCAGCCACCATCCTTGGAAATCTGCCCCCGGCATATGCAAAGCATATTGAAACGCACATCCATAACTGGGCTCATCCCGATGTGGACAATGTCTCGCTGGATCATTTGCTGGAAAAATCGATCCATTCACTGCAAATAAACCAACCAAAAGTGGTTGAAGAGATGATCATAAGCTATGTGAATCACCAGGACCCAGCCTACCAACGGATCGGGCTCAAAATGATGGAGCAATTGGTCCGTCACACCGAATTCACCCAATTCCCGATGTTATTCAAGCACCTTTCCCGTTTCATCAGCGAGGACACAGACCAACTGACCCAACTGGAAACGACAGCTGTTGTGGCCGCGCTTGTTGACAGGTCTCCCGTTGAAACAACGTACTTTTTACGACAATTGTTATTCTTAACCCCGGGGCAAAATATCACCAGGACGATCAAAAGATACCTGCCATTTTTCACTGAAGACCTGCAGGAAAAACTAGCGCTTGCCATAAAAAACCACCAGTAAACTGAAGGAATCAAAACAGCCCTGGAATTCCAGGGCTGTTTGTTAGCGTGTAAGTAGAAGTCTTAGAAGAGGTGGAAAGCAGCAATCACTGGGGCAAACAATGAAGACACCAGTGACATGACAGTGATCAGTGTGTTCAATGAAGGACCTGCAGTATCTTTGAAAGGATCACCAACGGTATCACCAACCACACCAGCTTTGTGTGCTTCGGAACCGACACCACCATAATGACCAGATTCAATGAACTTCTTGGAATTGTCCCACAATCCACCAGCATTTGACATCAGGAGGGCAAAAATCACACCGGTGAAAATGGAACCACCCAAAAATCCACCTAACGCATTTGGGCCAAGGATGAAACCGATGATCAGGGGGAAACCAACCGCCAGGAAAGCCGGTAAGATCAAGGAAGTCAGGGCTCCCTGGGCAGCCAGACCAACACACTTTTCATAATCCGGAAGAGCTGTTCCGGCGAGAATGCCTGGATTGTCCCTGAACTGACCGCGGATCTCCTCGATCATGTCAAATGCGTTGTGGGTCACCGAAAGCATGGTCAGCGCTGAGAATAATGGCGGAGTCATGGCACCTGCCAACACTCCCGCAACAACCAGCGGATCACGCAAGCTGATGCTGATGGTTATGCCTGTCTTTTCGATCACCTCGGCATACGCCGCAAAAAGTGCCAGAACGGTCAGCGCAGCAGCACTGATCGAAAAGCCTTTGGTGATCGCCTTGGCTGTATTGCCAGCTGAGTCCAGGATATCCGCGCGATCGATCACTTCCTGGCCCATATCTGCCATTTCGGAAATGCCGCGGGCATTATCCACAATTGGACCATACGCATCGGCTGAAACGATCATACCGCTGATCGCCAACATCCCAACCGCGCTGATGCCAATGCCATAAACACCACCAAGCCCGGATGCCTCAGACAGGTAGAATGAGAGGACCATTGCCACAATAATACCGATGATGGAAGGAACGATGCTGACCAAACCGTAGCTGAAACCAGTGATGATGGTGATGGCTGCACCGGAGCCTGATACTTTTGCAGTTTCATTAACCGGTTTGTATTGATCTGAGGTGTAGTAGTCTGATGTAAAGCCGATGATCACACCAACAACCAGGCCAATTAATGTTGACCAAAGGATACTTAAGTTCATTTTTCCCAGGAGTACCAGGGCAAGCATAAAAGCGCCAAAAATGATACAGGTGATGATCGTGCCGCGGTTCAAAGCAGCCCCCGGGCGGCCATTTTCTTTCACCCGAACGAATTGTATCCCGATCAGGGAAGCGACAATACCCAGGGTACAAATGACCAGCGGCAGAATTGTGTACTGCTGGTTGGGATTGTTGGCCATGGTGGAGCCAAGCAGCATTACCGCCACCGCACTGGCAACGTATGAGTCAAAGATGTCTGCGCCCATGCCGGCAACATCGCCCACATTATCGCCCACGTTGTCGGCCACAACAGCCGGGTTGCGTGGATCATCTTCGGGGATGCCAACCTCAACCTTGCCGACAAGATCAGCAGCAATATCTGCCGTTTTGGTATAAATGCCACCGCCTGCCTTGGCAAGCAACGCCAGGGTGGAAGCGCCAAAGCTGAAACCCAACACAGCCTCTGCCTCGCGGGTCAGCAGGAAGATCACACTCATGCCAATGACAGCCAGGCCAACCATGGCAAGGCCCATGACAGAACCGGCATAGAACGAAAGGCGAAAGGCCTTGTTCAGGCTTTCTTTTGCGGCTGTTGCAGTGCGAACATTGGCTTCAACTGCAACACCCATGCCCATATAACCGGCGATGGAAGAGCACAGCGCGCCAAAGATAAAGGCGCCAGCCATCGTCAGACCGTTGGTGAGATCAAACTCACCACCACCTGCTTCTCCAAGGTGAAGGCTGAAGATGATAGAAATGATAATGCCAATGATCACCGCCAGGATGCCCAGGGCTGTATACAACCGCTTGAGATAACTCCTCGCGCCTGCTTTGATCCAGGAAGCAACTTCCTGGGCTTTTGCACTACCGGGGTCCTGTTTCTTGACCCAGTAGAACAAAAATAAAGCCACTCCAATTGAGATAAAACCAGCAATAACACCTACATAGATCCAAATATCAGACATTCTCCAATCCTTTCGTTTCTTTAATTTTTAAATTACATCGTCGAACCAGGTTGCTTATCGAAGCATAAACTCCCAGAGATTTACCTTGTCCTCCAAAAGCAAGATTATACTATTACTTTAGCAAAAACCTTGCCTCATTTTTAAAAATCAGAGCTTTTTGTAATTCAATCAGTCGAATCGCACCCGGGGTAATTGCTCCCTGATCTTGTCTACCTCGACAGTCATTGAGTGGTCAGTCAGTTTACCCGAGTTGAAGGCATCATAGGCGCTGAGGTCCAACAATCCATGACCGGAGAGGTTGAAAAGGATGACCCTTTCTTCGCCCTTTTCTTTGGCATCCAATGCCTCATCGATCGCCACGCGGATGGCATGGGCAGATTCTGGCGCAGGTACGATGCCCTCGGACTGGGCGAACTGGATCGCTGCCTGGAAGGTGGCCAACTGCGGTACGCTTACTGCATCGATCAGGTTTTCATGGTACAGGGCACTCAAAATGGGCGACATACCATGGTAACGCAGCCCGCCGGCATGGATCGCCTCCGGGATGAAGTCGTGACCCAGGGTGTACATTTTTACGATCGGGGCCATTTTTGCTGTATCACCAAAATCATAAGCATAAATGCCCCTGGTAAAGGACGGTGTGGCATCCGGCTCGACAGCCACCAGGCGGGTTGTGCGACCATTCTTCAGGTTCTCACCCAGGAACGGCATGGCGATCCCGCCAAAATTGGATCCCCCGCCAACACAACCGATCACCACATCCGGGTACTCACCCGCTTTCTCCATCTGCAACAGGCACTCCTGGCCGATGACGGTCTGGTGGAGCAATACATGGTTCAGTACCGACCCAAGGCTGTATTTCTTCTTTCCACCTGAAGTGGCCGCAACCTCAACCGCCTCGGATATGGCAACGCCCAGTGACCCGCTGGCATCCGGGTCCTCCCCCAGCAGCCTTCTGCCATATTCTGTTCGATCGGTGGGGCTGGGATAAACTTCGGCGCCATAGGTTTGCATAATGATGCGGCGATAGGGTTTCTGATAGTAGGAAACATTGACCATGTAAACTTCCAACGCCATGTCAAAGAAATTGCAGGCCATGGCTAACGCTGAACCCCATTGACCTGCCCCGGTTTCAGTGGTGAGCGCCTTCGTGCCCGAGATCTTGTTGTAATATGCCTGGGGGACCGCTGAATTTGTTTTGTGACTGCCAGAGATCGATGCACCCTCATTCTTGTAATAAATATGAGCCGGGGTGCCCAGGGCTTTTTCCAGGCGGCGTGCCCGGATCAATGGCGTTGGGCGCCAGAGCTTGTAGATATCCCTGACCTCTTCAGGAATGTCTATGAAACGGTCGGTGGAAACTTCCTGCTCAATGATCGGCCCGGGAAAGATCACACCCAAAAAATCCGGCGTGATCAACTCACCGGTCTGCGGGTTAAGGACAGGGGTGGGTGGAACGGGAGAATCGGCTACAATGTTGTACCAGCGGCGTGGAATATCGCTCTCACCCAGTAAAATTTTATTCTGATCAGACATAATGTCACCTCCAAAAATTTTATTTTCCTGCTTGGGATGAAATTAAAAAAGCATTCATCCCATAATGGGACGAACGCTCTTGTCCGTGGTGCCACCCAGATTAGGTGCCAGGAAAGAAAAACCTGTTGTGTAAGCAACAGGTACCAAGCCAACCTCACTTAACTCGGGTACGAATTAATTATTTTATACCCTTGGCTCTCATAACGGTGCCTTCCGGCGCAGGCTACTGGTGGATCACATTTTCACCCTGCAACTCCGGGGTCCATTCACCCTGTATTGTCGCCCAGCATCTCACCACTTCTGCTGTTCTCTGTTCAACAAGTCCAGGGGTACTAGTCCCCATCGACGTCTTTAATTGTTAAATTATTGCTGCAATTATAGGCACAACAGCATATTTGTCAAGATTAACAAAATTCTGCT
>CAYSZB010000112.1:0-2127 GCA_964435475.1 uncultured Anaerolineaceae bacterium
GCCGCGATCAGCCCCTCATTCAGCAATTTTTCGGGGCTGGTGCCCTCAGCAAGGGCGCTTTCAAGCCCAGCCCTCACGCTGTCACTGTCTCCGTTGATCACCCCGGCATAGATCAAATTTATCTTGTCTGTCATCGTTACCTCATTGTTCTAGTAAACTCATATTATAAATGGCTGGCATGAAAAATAGCATAGATCGATCAATTTGGTAATCCCCGCAACAATATGGTTGCTGCAAAGTTTGACAGACCCCCATGCCTATGCTATACTTCGCCAGGTTTTATAGAATGACCGGCCGTTTATGGCCATGTGACAAAAATTTATAAGATTGTATCTGAACAGATCGTCCCGTTAAATTCGAACATCCCCGGCCGGCATCCAACCTGTGGGGATATTTTTTTATCCACCCACTATAATTAAATAATAACAGGGTTCTATATACCCTGACTGTAAAGGAAAAACATGAAAACAAAAACATTAAAGATCATCCCCCTGGGCGGCCTCGGTGAGGTTGGCAAGAACATGACCGTCTACGAATACGGCAATGATATCCTGGTGGTGGATGCAGGTATGATGTTCCCCGACAACGACATGATCGGCATCGATTACATCATTCCTGATTTTGAATATCTAAAAAGAAATGCCAACCGTGTGCGCGGCATCATCATCACCCATGGTCACGAAGACCATACCGGTGCCATTTCACACGTCCTGGAAGCGATCAATGCTCCCATCTATGCCACCCCCCTCACCCGCGGGTTGATCGAGGTCAAGCTTGCCAAGCGCGGCTTTACCAATCGTGTCGACCTCCGCACGATCCATGCCGGGGATACCCTCCAGATCGGCCAATTCAAGATCGAAGCCTTTCACGTCTGCCATTCCATCCCGGATGGCATCGGCTTGGGCATCGAAACACCCGCCGGGCTGGTAGTGCATACCGGTGATTACAAATTTGACCACACCCCCGTGGATAACTGGCCCACCGACTATGCCAAACTGGCAGAGTTTGCCCGCCGCGGCACCCTGGCTCTCCTGGCCGACTCGACCAATGCTGAACGTCCCGGTTGGACCCCCTCCGAGCGGGTCATCGACAGCGCATTCGATCGTGTTTTCCAGGATGCCAAAGGACGGATCATCGTTGCCACCTTTGCCTCCCTGATCTCGCGCATGGAACAGGTGGTCAACGCCGCTGCAAAATACAACCGCAAGGTCGCCTTTGTCGGCATGAGCATGACCGAAAACGTCAAAATTGCCGAGAAACTGGGTTACCTGAAGTTGAACCCCGAAACAGTGGTTCCCGCGGATAATGCACTGAACATGAAAGACGAAAAGGTCGTCCTGATGGTCACCGGCTCGCAAGGCGAACCCTCTTCCATCCTGGGCAGGCTGGCAACAGGCTCCAACAAGCGCTTTGACATCAAGGCTGGCGACACGGTCGTGTTGTCTTCTCATCCCATCCCGGGTAACGAAGAAATGGTCTATCGCATGGTCAATAAGCTGCTGGCACAAGGCGCGGACGTGATCTATGAAGCTGTTGCTCCCGTGCATGTCTCAGGGCATGCCAGCCAGGAGGAGATCAAACTCTTATTACACCTGGTGCACCCAAAGTTCCTGGTGCCCATCCATGGCGAATTACGCATGCTAAAACAACATGCCAAGCTGGCTATGGAGGTTGGAGTGCCACATGAGAACATCGCCCTGGTCGGTAACGGGCAGGTGATCGAGTTCACAGATGGCAAGATGTCTCTTGGCGAACGCATCCCCGGTGGTTACGTCTTTGTCGATGGCAGTGGGGTGGGTGATGTGGATCGCTCGGTCATGCGCGAACGTGAAGCCCTGGGCACCAACGGCATCGTCCTGGTCAATCTCAGGGTCAACAAGGGTTCCGGCGTGCTGATCGATACCGAGATCATCTCACGGGGCTTTGTGGCAGATGATGAGGCAGGCACTTTGTTTGCTTCTCTGCGCAGCAAAATCAGCAAACAGGTCACCAGTTCCGACGGCAGCCTCAAGCAGGACATCCAGAACCTGGTCAAATCATTTTTATATGAAGAAACCAAGCGCCGCCCGGAAGTGTTCATCAATATCTCGCGGCTGTAATCGGTTTAAAGATCATCAAGACGCCTGG
>CAYSZB010000112.1:2227-5159 GCA_964435475.1 uncultured Anaerolineaceae bacterium
ATAGATCGCACGTTCGCTGCACATGTACCCTGCTTGCGAAACTGGTTAACATTTATTTGGAAGTAGGGTGGTGTTGACATCAGGAAGAATGATCCGGTTGGTGACAAAAAATATCCGTCCTAACTTTGTTTGACCTCAACACCACCCTACATCAACTTTATTGCCCCTGACAAATAGGTCAAAGGCATTCCGCCGTTTTCTGGGGTAAAATTCTTTGAAAGACATACCTCGCCCAATTGGAGGGAAATAATGTACCGATCAACAGCCTACCGTTATCCCAATGAGACCCTCATCCTGGCGGTCACGATCATCCTCGTCTTGCTGGTTGTGCTGATCGCTGCCACCGCCACCTTCTGCGTGGCTGGCATCATTATTATCGCCATGCTGGTCATGGCAGTGCTTGCCAACCGTTCCCATCACCAGGCACTGATGCGCCAGGCTTACCAGGTCAGATCAGATAATCTCCCTGAACTGTATGCGGTGGCTGCCACCGCCCACAAGCGTTTACAACCCGGGCAGATCGAACTTTATCTTCTAAAAGACAAGGCGCTCAACGCCTACACCTTTGGCCTGGGCGACCCCAAGGTGATCGTGGTCTATGATTCGCTCCTCAGGGTGATGGACCGGGACGAAATGGCGTTCATCATCGGTCACGAGATGGGTCATGTGGCGCTCAGTCACACCTGGCTGAACACCCTGTTGGGTGGCATGGCAGGGGTGCCTGCCCCCTTTGGCGCCGCGGTGATCCTCTACACGGCTTTCCGCTCCTGGAACCGCAACTGCGAATTCTCTGCCGATCGTGCCGGCCTGCTGGCCTGTGGCAGCCTCAATAAGGGGATCTCAGCGTTGGTCAAGTTGGTTGCGCCCAACCTGCGTTCCCAGGCTGATTTTGACCGGGCCATGACGATGATCGATGCCCAGGATGACTATATCGGCAACCAGTTGGGGGAACTCTTCCAATCACACCCCATGGTCATCCGCCGTATCAATCAGCTGCGTGAATACGCAGCGTCCCCTACCTACAAAAACCTGCAGGCGGCGATGAACAAAAACCTCTCGGCTTGAGTTGGGCTGAAAATCAGGAGATCGGCCAGAGGTTCGAAGCTTTCTTCGGAAAGAGCGTCTCCAACAGCAGGCGGGTTTCATCCGTTCCGTTGACCAGGACATCCGTAAAGGCATGGCGAAGTTCAGCCAGGGTGCGCCAGCCAAATACCAGCTGCAAAAAGGTCAGGCCCGGGAACTCCGCGTTACAGTCTTTCAACCCTTTTCCCTCCAGGTTTTCAGCCGCAACCAGTTTTCCATCCTGGAAGGTCAGTTTCAACCCGCTACGGTAAAAACTTAGTGAGATCGCCCCTGTGTACGAGCAAAGGAGGCTGTTCTCCAGGCGGGTATTCAACGCCGGGGAAATGTGCACCAGGAACTTTGCCAGGTCAGGCACCCGCAAGTACCAGGCATAGGATGAACGTATACGGGGTAGGTACTCGCCATACACCTGGTAGACCGGGTGCTCCTCGCCCAGCCAAAAACCAAAGGCCTGTTGTTTTAAGTTCTGCTCTTTGGCCTGTTGCTCGCCCAGTTGCCACACCCAGCGTACGACCGCCGGGGTGATCTTAAACCAATTGGCACCTTTGACCAGCTCATAGGCTGTGATGGCGATCATATTGCGCCACTTGACCCCCGGCACAGCCAAAAACCCTAATAACTTACCTTCCAGGTCTTCGATCATATACAGCAGGCGGGCATTAATATTCAGGGGAAGCTTGCCCTCCAGTTCGTAGTGCCAGAGTTCCTCGGTCCAAATAGTTGACACTTCGTCCCTCTGGCAGCCCTCATTGTAGAGTTTATTGATAAATGGGATATCGATGAGGGTTGCCTTCCGTATGACATAGTTTTCTTCCTCGTCTGCCTTGAGGGCAACCACCCCGGGGATGTAACCCGCCCTTCCTCCATCCAGGTTCATCGTCATCTCGTAGCCAAATTGACGGTAATACCAGGGGATACCGGTGATCGCCTGAACCAGCTCGCCGCGTTCAGCACTCCACTGGTGGATCACATCGAACTGCTGCCTGACCAGGCCCTTGCCGCGGTATTCAGGCAGTGTCCCCACCAGTTCCGGTCTGCCCACACCAAATGGAATCCCTTCATATGACCAGGTTTGGGATATGAGGTTCATGGTGGAGACGATCTTGCCGCTTTGGGTATCCTCGACTACGGTAAAATCATCCACTTTGAAATTGGGGTGCTCACCGCTCATCAGGTCGCGCGTCCAGGCATCCAGCCCGATGGCATCCATTTCATCCTCAGCGTGGATCGTCTTGTTGAATGACACCAACTCTTCCAGGTCATCACGGTTTGAGCGGCGCAACACCAGCCCCTCACCCAGGTCTTTTATTATCACTTTCATATGGCATCTCCCTTTGAATTCTTCAATGCCAATTATAACTTTGGATCATCACACTGGATATGAATAAAAAAACACACCCTTGATGGGGGTGTGTCGCGGTCAGATCATCCTCAAGACCATGTCAACTGCTTTTGTCGGCAGTTTTGGGTTTTTCGCTGGCGGTTGAAGTTTCCGGTTTGGGTGTTTCGGTCTTGTTGTCTTCTTTTTTATGCTCCGACTTGCTTTCATCGCCGTTTTCGTTCTTGCCCGAAAGATGGGTCTGCCCGGAAGGCGAACGATGATCGGTGGCATAGAAACCGGAGCCCTTAAAAACGATCCCCACCGGCTGGTAAACCTTGTGCAGCGCAATTTCACCGCACTCCGGGCATAAGGTGAGCGGTTCATCGGTAAATTTTTGATATTGATCAAAGCGAACGCCACAACTTTCGCAATGATAAGTATATGTTGGCATTAAATACAGTCCTCCAAAAGACTTGAGAGATTATATTACCACACATCATGCCATGCAAGATGCCCGGATACCTTCTA
>CAYSZB010000113.1:0-1889 GCA_964435475.1 uncultured Anaerolineaceae bacterium
AAGAATACGGCGCGCAGGGTGATGAAGACAAAGTACATCGCCATGAGGTAGATGGCATCTGCCTTGCCCAGTTTGCCTTTCTTGAAGAAGACGATCGCCCACAAGATCAGTCCGGTCAGCGTCTCCCAGGGCAGGTCCCACAGGATGAGCGGCCGGGGCACGGCATATTTCGAGACGAGTGCGCCAGCGCCGATGCCGACCAGCGGGTTGGTGATGTTGCTGCCGATCAGGGTGCCCAGCGAGATGCCGGCTTCTTTCTGCCTGAGGGCGACCAGGGCAGTGGTCAGCTCGGGCAGTGCTGAAGCCACGCCGAGGGTGATCACGCCCAGGAGCGAGCCGCTGACGTTGGTGCGGTCAACGAGGATCTCGGCGATCCGAAGCACCTGCGAGGCGGTCAGGACGGTGATGGTCATCAGTCCAACCGAAAGTAAGGCATCCACGATGACCTGCTTCCTGGTGCGGGGGATGCTTTCTGAGATATCCTCCGACATGGGGGTATTATCTTCGGCCTTGTAGAACTTGCGCTCGTCAAAGTAGAGGTAGAGGCTGTAGAGGAGGAAGCTGCCGAAAAGGATCAAGCCATCCCAGCGGGAATAGATGCCGTCCAGGCCTAGGATGATGCACATGACCGTCGAGCCGATCATGGGGCCCATGCTCTTCCACATGAAATAGCGTCTGAACTTGAGCGTGCCACTCAGCAGGACAACCAGGCCGAGGATGAAGGTCTGCTGCACGACGTCCGAGCCAATATTGGAGCCGAGGACGATGGCCGACCCGGTCTGGAAATCCAGCTTGCCAGCCAGGATGTTGACCGAGGCGGTAAGGTGCGAGGTGATCTCGGGGATGGAAGTGGCCAGCGAGACGACCGTCATGCCCATGAAGGTGCTGGAGAGGTTGAAGTAAGCGGCGATGCCGGCCAGTTTCTTGACCGAGAGGTTGGCCGCCAAAACGAGGATCGCGATCAGTGCCACACCCAGAACGATGATAGGGAATAATGCCCAATTTTCCATTTTTTAACCTTTACACTAAAACAAGAATGACAAATAATGTCTGAAAATTTAACAGACGGATTATATGACTTAAAGCAAGGTGGAAATACGATTTAACCGCGATTTAACAATTGGCAACGGTGATCGCTTTAAGGCGGGGGAAATGGCGGTTTCAGCGCCCGGGCGGTTCGATGTTGTGGAGGGCTTTAATGATCAGTTCAACGGCATTGAGGACGGAGAGCTTGTCCATGTTGATGACCAGGTCATAAAGCTCGGGGGTGCGCACGTCTTCGTCGAAGAAGTTCTTGACAAAGTCGACATGGGCTTTGTCGCGCTCGCGGACGCGCTTTTCGGCGTCTTTGTAGGTCAGCTTGTCGCGGGCCATCCAGGTCTGGATGCGTTTCTCGAGGGGGGCGATGATGCGCACGCGCAGGACATCCGGCTTGTTGGCCAGGACCACCTGGCTGCCGCGGCCGACGATGACCACGTTGTTGTGGTGGTAGGCAGCTGTGATGAGCGCGCTGACCTGGTCCACGGAGGGCAGGGCGTTCTCGTCGAAAGAGATCTCTTTTTGGGCCTCGTGTTCGGCATCCAGGGCGCCGTCAAAGGGGCTGAGGATGCGCTCGAGGAGGGTGCGGGCTCGGGGAAGCTGCTCGGCGGCATCGGTTGCCTCGGCTTTAAGCTGGGCGGCGAGCTGCATCATGAGGGGTTTTTCGAAGATGACGTAATCGAGCTCTTCGCAAAGGACACGGGCAACCTGGTTGCCGTCGCTACCGGACTGGCGGGAAATCGTTATGACTGACATGGTAACCTCCGTTTAAAGAATCACAAAACTTCAGTATTTGATCGGTCAGGATCGTGCTTATGGGGTAATTTTACATCAAAAGTTGAGCAGGGGAG
>CAYSZB010000113.1:1989-5095 GCA_964435475.1 uncultured Anaerolineaceae bacterium
ACGTCGGCGTCTTCAAGCGCTGCACCGATCTGGTTGGTGACCATCTCGAGCTTGCCAAAACCGCGTTCGCCTTCCGGGTTATCGAGGTCGATGCCGCCGCGTTGGGCGATGACCTCTATGCGGTTGTAGGTGCGGTTGTAGAGGGCGACGCGTTTGCCCATCAGTGCCAGGTGGGCTGCCATGGCTTTGCCGCCATTGCCAGCCCCGATCACGGTGAATTTCATGTTTTCCTTCATTGCTTGCTCCTTTTACAAATAGGCAGCCAGTCGCTGGGACTCGCTGAGGGGTTGGCCTTTTTCGTCGACAGCCTCACAGCCGCCGTCGATGATGCGGGTGCGGATGGCGCCGCGGGCGATGGGGCTGTTCTTGAGATGCGGGGCGTCCAAAATACCCAGGCGGACCGCCTGACCCAGGCTGTGCGGGTCGCTGAGGGGATCAGCCACGGATGGGCTGAGCTGGCGGATCGCGTGGAGGGTGATATTTGCCTGTTCGACCAGGTGGGACACCCGCTGGTTGATCAGTGGATCATTGGTCATATCGGGCTGGCCTTTGACAGCATTGTCAATAGCCTGGCGTGCCATCAGGGCGGCATCGATCACATCCTGTGCGGTGGCAGCGTGATCCGCCTCAGTGTGCCCAACGATGTGCACAATGTGGGGTTTGAGCGCCATCTGCAGGTAAATGCTGGCGGAGAGGTGGGCACGGGCGGCATTGGGCTCAAGCGGGTAGCTGAGCAGCCCGGTGCGCGTCTGCTTCCAAATGCGAAAATCAGGGGTGGTCAATGGCTTGACCATCTCGAGGATCGCCAGCATCTTGGCCAGGTCCATGGCATCGGAGGTGCCGGGCGGGCTGTTGAACATCAGCTGGGCGATGTAATCTTTGACGCTAAAGGCACGGGCGTTGTAAGCAGAAAGGTAGGCCGAGACCACAAAAAGCACATCCGGGGCATCGCGCATGCCCCAATGGTGCGGCTCGTTGAGCTCCACGGGGATGCCGCGTTCACCATACCAGCTCATCACACGCTGGTGCTCGGCGATGCTCTCGTCGAGCCCCCAGGGACCGCGACCATCGAGCTGGTTGAACCAGTAGAGCGGGATGGCGCACCAGGCATTGTGGATCGTCTGCATGTACATCTCCGCCAGGCGGATAAAGTCGTCGGTGCCAGAGTAGGTGCGAATTAAGGGAAAGTTACCCGTGCGGGTGGCTTTGAATATCGCCGCGTAGTCTTCAGCGCTGCGCACCGGGACGCCACCCGCACCCTTCTGGCGCGGGTTCTGACGCTCGGGGTGAAAGAAGTTCTCCTGGGCATCCTGGTCGATGCCCAAAGAGATGACATCAATCACTTTGGCTTCGGCGATCTTTTGGACGCCTTCCAGGGTGTTCTGTATGGTTGGCAGGCCAAAGTGGTGGCGCAGGATGGGATAAGGCGCCTTCCAGTGGATGCGGGCAATCGTGTCGGTGGGGTAGGATGCGGCGTTACCGGGGGTGAAAGGCTCACCGCGCAGGTATGCCATGATCTCTTCTCTCGACTGGCTGCCATCAAAGGTGACATCAAAGAAACCCGGCATGGCCCGGGCGCGGCTGGCGACCGGCGGTGTGCCGCCGAAGGCGAAACGCACGCCCTGGTGACGCAGGTCATCAGCTGCTTCGGCGAACTCACCCAAAAGGCGTTCGCCGGTCTCAGGGGTCAGGCGGTATGAGACACCCACCAGGTCGGCTTTTTCATCGCGGACGGCCTGCAGGAAGGTGTCAATAGGCACTGCCGGGCCAAGGAATACGGTGCGCCAGCCGGCAAGTTCTGCCAGGCGCAAAAAGTTCATCACCCCGGCAACATGCACACACTCCCCCAGTGCACCTGCAACGATGGTTTTCATTAATAGACCTCCTTCGAATAAGACTGGCAGCTAAAAGCTGTCTGCCAGGAGGATGCTGTTCATTTGAACACCAAGGACCTCAATATAGAAACACCAGACTACGACCCATGCCGGGTCAGCTTATTAATCGTGTCATTATTTTACACGAAAAAAGGATAAAAAAGTCAGAACGCCAATTCTGACCGTGATCCCCCGATTAAAGAAGTGGGGCAGGCTTTGTGCCTGCCCCAAACAATGGTGGATTATGCCTTTGGCCTGACCGGCACGTAGATATACATCACCGAATCGGGGGCAAAGAAGGTGAACTCTTCATTATAGACCTCCATGTCGAAGCCCGGTTCAAGCGGCTGGTAAGCCGAGGATGGCAGCCATTCACCATAGATCTTCTGGTAGGTGTCATGCAGGGTATCTGCGGCACCATGATGACGGAAAACCGCCACTGTGCAGGCCGGCACCTCGCGCACAACCGTCCCGGCAGGCAGATGGGACAGGTTTTCGCGCCTGACCCCGGCGACATATTCAAAAGAGCCGTCCGTGACGCCCGGGATCATGCGGCAGACGCCATAGACCTCTTTGGTCGAAGCGGGGCACAGCTCATTGCCACGCCGGTTGAATGCATCCCACAACTTGCTGATCTCCCCGTGTTCATTCTTCCCTTCATACAACAGACCGACCACCTTAAAAGGCGCGATCTTCTTCAGTTCCAATTCCATTTCTTTCTCCTTGATATTCTTAATAAATTGGGGAGCCATCTCCATCGCCTGCAGGTGCAGATCGAGACGCTCGAGCCGTTTCTGGTCGCCGGCAAGCTGCCTGAGGAGCTCCTGGCGCTTGCCCTTGAAGACCTGGCGCTGCTGATCGGTTGAGAGGTTGTCCTTGAGCAGGTTTTTGACCTGTTTAAGCGAGAAACCCATGGCTTTGAAGTCCAAAATGCGCCTGACCTGCTGCACCTGGCTTTCCTCGTAATAGCGGTAACTGGTGTACTTATCAATCCAGTAGGGGCTGATCAACCCAAGACGCTCGTAGTGGCGCAGCGCTTTGACCGTCAACCCGGTCGCTTTTGAAAACTCTCCGATCTTCAGCATATCCTATCCTCAAAATTGTCCTTGTCTGGCCTGACTGGTATAGTGTACATCCTCCCCCTGGGGGAGAGTCAAGGGGTAAATGGGGCAACTTTTCCAGGTATTTTGAACCAGTTAAGCACTAGGGTATTGGTCACACACCTCACCAAC
>CAYSZB010000114.1:0-5029 GCA_964435475.1 uncultured Anaerolineaceae bacterium
TCCTTTCGCCTACATCTCAGGTGTGGACATAACCCTGCTGGATGCTGCCAAACACAACATCGATGACCTTGATGTGCCCCTGGCCATCCCGGATGATTTTCCGAATGGCAGCTACACCTTCTCTGGAAAGATAAATGACCCATCCGGGAATGAAAGCGATGTCAGCATTATCCTGGTCATTAGTGGAAACCGGGCACCGGTTGGTTATGGCGATAGTTACACGACAGGTGAAGACACCCTGCTGACGATCGGCACACTGGGAGTATTGGATAATGACACAGATATCAATGATGACATACTGAGCGCCATCCTGGTGGATGACGCACTTCACGGGGATCTGAACCTTGCGACAGATGGCTCGTTTACTTATCTGCCGGATGGGAATTGGCATGGAAGCGACCAATTCACATACCAGGCATTTGATGGAAAAATGTATTCTGCAGAAATAGAGGTGAAAATTTCTGTAACCTCGATCAATGATCCGCCCGTATTGGACACGATCGCAGATATCACCCGCAACGAAGGCTTTTCGATCAGTTTCAGCGGTTCAGCCACAGACATAGACCTGCCAGGTGACACACTTATATACAGCCTGGTGGGCGATATCCCGATGGGTGCATTCATCAATCCCGTTAGTGGATATTTTTTCTGGTCACCATCAGAGGAACAGGGACCCTTGGTTTACACCATTCAGGTCCAGGCCTGTGATAATGGCTTACCCAGCCTATGCGATACAGAAGAATTCACGATCACGGTGAATGAAGTTAATATTCCGCCTGTTCTTGGGAATATTGCCGACCGTACGATCGATGAAAACAGCCTGTTCACTTTCAGCGCCACAGCCGAAGACCTGGATATACCCGCAAACCCACTGGCATTCAGCATAATCGGATCTCCTGATGGTGCTGTGATCGACCCAACCAGCGGAAATTTCACCTGGACACCCACTGAAGCACAGGGAGAAGGTTCATACACTTTCCAGACGTGCGTGTCTGACGGGAAACTGGTTGATTGCCAGGAAATAACCCTTCACGTCGATGAGGTTAATGCAAGCCCAATATTGCAAACGATCGGTGATCTATTTGTTTACCAGGAAAAAATGCTCACATTGACGATCTCGGCTACAGACAGCGATATCCCGGTGAATGAACTGACCTACTCAGTGGAAGATGCACCTTACAACGCCACAATCGACCCCATAAGCGGTCAATTCAGCTGGACGCCGGATGAAACAAACCTTCCGGGTGAATATGACCTTACATTTAAGGTATGCGATGACGGGGTGCCATTACTTTGTGACCAGGAAACAGTCACCATCACCGTGCATGAACCCAACCAAATCCCCGAGGCATTTGGACAAGCACTCTACACTGATGAGGACACGCCATTGGTAATTACCTTGACAGCAACAGATGTTGAATCAAGCCCACTCACCTGGACGATAGTCGATCCGCCAGACCATGGGGCTCTAAGCGGTAATGCGCCAGATCTGACATACACGCCGGTATTGAACTATTATGGGAGTGACCAATTTGAATTCAAGGTGAATGATGGGGCAGATGACTCAAACACAGCCATTATCGCGATCACCATCAACCCGGTCAATGATGCCCCGGTGGCAAATTACCAATCGCTGACCACGCCGAAGAATACTCCACTTCACCTGATCCTTTGGGGGTCCGATGTGGAAGGAGACACTGCAGATTGGGAGATCATCACTTACCCAGTCAACGGAGAGTTGAGTTGTGTTTTCTATGACTGCACTTATACACCCAATGACCAGTACACCGGGACAGATTACCTGGAGTTCAAGATCAAGGAAGACAAGGGTGAGCAGTTGGAGTCCAACGTTGCCAGGATCGATATCCTGGTAACGGGATACAGTGTGTTCCTTCCCTTGATCATCAAATAGGGGCATTGTCTCAAGTGGATGGGCTCAAAATCATTGACAGCCAAACCAACTTATACTATACTGGGGTATAGTATAAGTTGAGGTTATGAGATTATGCCACTGTATGAGTATATTTGTTCTTCCTGCGGGTCGGAATTTGAAAAATTAATGGGTTTTTCAGATCCGGATATCAATGCACCAGAATGCCCGCAGTGCCGGTCAAAGAACACCAACAAGCGTCTCTCCATCATCTCATCGTTCAGTTCGACCAGTAACCCGGGAACGAGCAGTTCTTCTTGCGGCAGTTCCGGTGGGTTTCGCTGAGGTGGATGATGATGTTGAACCGTGCGTTCAACCCAAGCGCTCAATCAAAGAGAATCAAATGACAAACAATGAGCTTAAGAACAGGCTATCCCGTATCGAAGGGCAACTAAGAGGGTTGCAGAAAATGCTGGATGAAGACCGCGATTGCAAGGAGATCGTGCAGCAGTTCATCGCCGTTCGATCCGGTATGCAATCGGCGAGCCTGGCATACCTTGACCAACTGACCGACGAGTGCCTGCTTGAGCAATCACCCGATGATCAGCGCAGTCAACAAACAAAGATCAAAGAACTGATCTCCATGGTCAGTAAGTTAAGTTAAGGCAAAAGGAGCCAAGATGGCAAACGATACTATTTTAAGATGGTTACCAGATGGGAGACGGTTCATTTCAACCGATTCGACAGGGCATTCGGTCGTACTCTCAACAACCGATGAGGGGATCGGTATGAAACCCAGCGAATTGATCCTCTCAGCTTTGTCGGCCTGTTCCAGCGTGGATGTAGTGGATATCCTGAAGAAAAAGCGCACACCGTTGAGCAGCCTGGAGGTACGCACTACTGCAGAGCAGGACCAGGACCCACCGTGGGCTTTCCGCAAGATCCACATGCATTTTATCCTTAAGGGTTTGGGACTCAATGAAAAGAATGTAGCCCAGGCGATTGAACTTTCCCATGAAAAGTACTGCTCTGTTGCTGCTACCCTACGAGGCGTAGCCGAGATCACAACCAGTTTTGAGATCCTGTCATAGATGGTCTGAAATTTCAAAAAGACCTTGCTTTGACTGCAAGGTCTTTTATGTTAATTTAAATAACTCAACTTTCGTGCAAAGGCTTGAAGCCTTCACCCAGCGCCTCTGAGGCATGCCCAAGGACCATGAAGGCTTGTGGGTCCACGTCGTGTACCAAGGACTTTAATCGGACTGTTTCTGAGGCAGTGATCGCACAATAGACCAGGGATTTATCATCGCCGGTATAACCGCCGTGTGCCGGCAGCAGGGTGACCCCACGTTCAAGTTCCTCCATGATCGCATCAGCCACCTGCCGACCCCTGGCGGTCACGATCAACGCTGTACGAATGATATTTGAACCCTGCAAAGCCGTGTCTGCCGCCACCCCACTCACGTAGATCATGACCAACCCGTATAAAGCACGTTCCCAGCCGAAGATAAAACCCGCCAGGATCACAACAAGGGAATCCGTCAACATGTACGACAAGGAGATCGAGATGCCCAAACGCCGGTTGAGGATGCGGCCAAGGATATCCGTGCCACCGCTCGTGCCCCGCCCACGATAGACAATGCCCAGCCCGACACCAAGGATGATGCCGCCAAATATGGTGTTCAGGAACAGGTCCTCCGTCACACCGGCTGTTGGCAGAAGAAAACCCAACAGGTCAGTGGCTACCGAGAAAACAACGATGGAAAGGATGGTACGCAAGGTAAAACGCGGTCCGCCCAGGTAACGCCAACCCAGAATAAAAAGAGGGATGTTGCCAATAATGACCATCAAACCGATCGGCCAGCCATTTGTGATGTGATTGATCAACTGCGCAGCACCACTGATGCCACCGCTGACCAGGTTGGCAGGCACCAGGAAAAGCCGCAGACCAAGCGCCTGGACCACCGCACCAATCATGATCAGCAGGTAGTCCTGGATGGATTTCCAGGAGAAATCAAATTGCTTGATATAGCCGATAAATTTGTTTGGTCTCTTGATTCTTTGCTTTCGTATTCGCTTTAGCTTTGTCATAAATTCTCTCCTGCCAGGTCGCCATTTTCTTTGGGTTGCCTGGCAGCGAAAGGATTATAGCTTAATTTTTGTAACCCAAGGTAATAAGGTTGAAATACTGCTTGACAACGAACAGATGTTCGTATATACTATTGATAAATATTAGCACAAATGAGCGTATTATGAGGAGGTAGACAAAATGGCACGAAAAAAAGCAGGCCTGGGACAGCGTCACAAGTGTATATTGGCGTTCCTTGCGCAATACCAGCAAGAGAACGGCTTCCCTCCCTCCATTCGGGAGATCGGTGAAAACACCCAGATCAGTTCGACCTCGGTGGTAAACTATTACCTTAACCAGTTAGAAGAAATGGAATACATCGAACGCCAAGAAAATGTCTCGAGGGGTATACGCCTGGTCAAAGACATAGCTGGTGAAGTGATCGAAAAAATCAAGCAAACAGCAGGCACAATTTCAGACCTGATCACCATTCCACTGGTTGGCAACATTGTTGCCGGTGAACCAATGCCAGTGCCACCTTCCGATTTTAACTATTATGACCCTGAATCTGGCATAGACATCGCGCGCAGCTTATTGCCAGCCCGTGAACGCACTGATCAACTTTATGCCCTGCAGGTGCATGGGGACTCCATGATCGATGCCATGGTGAATGATGGAGATATAGTAATAATGAAGAAAGTTGACCAGGCCCGCAACGGTGAAATGGTTGCCATCTGGTTAAGAGACCGGGATGAAACCACCCTCAAGTACTTCTACCTCGAGAATGGACACGTACGCCTGCAACCTGCCAACCCATCGATGAAACCAATCATAATCGACGATCCAAACGTTGTAGAAGTACAGGGCAAGGTTGTTTTGGTGATCCGTAAGTTAAACAACAAGAATTGATTTTTAATAATAACATTGAACAATAAAAAAGAGGCTGTTTTTGACAGCCTCTTTTTTTTCCACTTACTTGTTGGTTTACAGAAGGACAACTTCAGCGCCGGCAGCTTCAAGCTTGGCCTTTGCATCGTTTGCCACATCCTTGGCAACAGCTTCCAGGACCTTGGAATCAGGTGCTTCAGCCA
>CAYSZB010000115.1:0-4996 GCA_964435475.1 uncultured Anaerolineaceae bacterium
CGGGCATACATGCCGCTGCCAAAGGCCAGGTACTCCACCCCATTCTCGCGGTACCACTCTGCCGGCTGATCGATCAGCATGGCCAGGCTGGTCAGCTCATATTTCACCGGGTCGATGTTTGGGGCATAGGATTCATAGGCGATCCTGCTGCCTGCGGGCAGGTTCTGCTCGATCCACAGCCGGGCTTCCTCACGGCTTGTCGCTGTCGCCCACATGGCAGATGTTTTGGCAGTGTAGATCGACGGCAGAAGGAGCGAAACCAACAGTATTGCACTCACCAGCACCTTTCCTACGACTTGCAGACGCCCGGACAGCATTTCGGCAGTTTTTTGCCAAAGAAAAGTGAGAAAGGATGCCGCCAGAATGAGGGCAAAGGGCGCGATGGGCAGGAACGTGCGGTCATTGCGAACAAAGAAACTGCTGATGAAGACGAAATAGACCAGCGGGAAGGCTGACACGGTGAGCAGCGCCTTGTTGCGGGTGATCAAGCCGCGCAGCATCTCCAAAAAAGCCAGGATGTACAGGATGCCGCCGGTCTGCCACATGTACTGCAGGTAGAACCTGAGCGTATTGCCCTCCATGCCGACATGCCCGCTGGCATAGCGCTGCGCGGTGGTGGTGAACCCCTCGTAAAACTCTTTGAAGCCCAGGAAGGCAAACGGCATGCCGACAAAGAAAGCCAGCAGTGCCACACCAAAGCACAGGTACAGGCGGTAGTTCGTAAAACCTTTGAGACCATGTCGCAGGAAATGGGCTGCCAGGACGGTCAGCACCACCAATGCAGTGTTGTACTTGGATGCAACCGCCAGACCGAGGCCGACCCCCGCCCAGATGTAAGCCGAAGTCCTGCCGCTTTTCAGGATGGCCAGCGACGCAAGCAGCACCAGGGTGACGAAAAAGGTGGCGTAGACATCGGCGGTGATCACCTTGCTGAGGGTAACGCCGGTGAAGACGATTGCCATCAAAAAGCCCGCCAGCAGCCCTGAGACATTTTTGCCGCTGGCCTTTTTCCCGGCTGCCAGCACCAGCCCGACCGTCGCCACCCCGAATGCCACGGATACCAGCCGGCTGGCAAGCACCAGGTTGGGCACCGTGGTGAAGGCAATGCCCATGCCGCGGAAGAACACCGGGGTGGTGGCGCTGCTCAGACCGCCAGTCAGCCATTTGGCGATAACCTGGATGAGGAGGTTGATGTAAATGACCAGTGATCCCCAGTCAAAGAAATGCGGGTTCATGTCGCCGCTGGTCAGCATGCCGTAGGCAATATTGAGTGGCCAGGGTTCGTCAGCGTGGAAAATGTTGGGCAGGTCATATGCCAACCCCCACAGCCTTAGTCCCAGTGCCAGGCAGAGGATCAGGATGGTCAGGATGATGGTGAGGGGTTTGGATTTCATCAGGGTTAAGTGTACCAAATTCTGACAGGACAAAGGTTTAGAAAAAAAGTACCATCTCAACCCACCATTTCGAAATGATCTTATTTAATTCTTCGCAATGGGGTATATGTGCAGCGAACGTGCGATCTTTGCGATCTTTCGCGCTTGCTTGGCCAGGCTTGGTGAGTCCCGCCTTCTTTGAGCGGGATGATGAGTTGAAATCAACATCTTGGCATCGTAAGTGGAAGGGGTCAATCAAGGAGGTCTCCGAAATCCAACAATTCCTCTACCAATCATGGTGCTTTACGCGTTCGGTATTATACGGTTCGGTCGTTGGGTCGAAGCATCCATAACCAAACTCCCTGTTCCCGCATATTCACTTGTTGAGGATCCTTCGCCCTTACAGCTTCCCCGCCAACTTTTTCAATGCCATCGGCGGCTCGTTGCTTTCCACGCGAGACTTGATCGCCAAAGCGCACTGCTCAACGCTCATCAGCGAGGTATCCACCTCCAGGTCGTACACGCCATGGCGGTGCACCAGCGGGAACTGCAGCGCCGCCTGCCCCAGGGTGCGGTTCTTACGCGACCTTTCACGCTCCACCAGCACCTCCAACGGGCAGCGTATACCTACCAGGTACGCCGGCAGGTCCGCAAACATGCTCACACACTCCGCCAGCCAGCTTTCCTCCACCAGCACATGGTCTGCCACCACATTCCAGCCAGATCTTGCCAACGTGTCGATCGCCAAATGCATGCCGTGCACCAGCCCGTGGCCTGTTTCACCGGCCTTGGATGCCAAACCCAGTACATCGTCCCACAAGGGTCGTTCCAGGTAACGTTCCGGCAGCATCCAGATGAACTTGTCGATGCCCACGTCCAAATATGGCTCGTCCATCACATCCTGCAAGGCATGCAGGATGCTGGTCTTGCCCGAACTGGATGTGCCGTTCAGGATGATGATCTTACCGGGTATCACTTCCCCGCCTTGACGAATTCCACGCGCCTGAAGCGCAGCGCCGACCAATCCTCATCGATCGCCACCTGGCGGATCGGTCTGAAACCAAACCCCATCAGCGTTTCCCAGCCCGTATCACGGTTGAAGTCACAGTGATACTTCTTTGAGGTCCCTTTGGGGTAGGCGAACCATAACAGCGCATCCCCCCTTGCCCTCAGTGCGACCAACGCTGAAAGCCGGTCCAGGTCGACCTTCTTCTCGACGAATACCAGGCAGAAATCGATCCCTTCCACCAGTTCGGTGTCCCGTATGACCGCCACACCCTCCAGGTCAGCCAGAGCCGGCTCAAAAGCGGCGGGGGCATTGACCACCAGGATCTCTTTTTGTTCTTTCAGGTTTAATTTTTGAAAAACAGGCTGCATCGCTCCTCCTCACTGCCACAAAAACGCCAGGGCACGTTTCTTGAGGATCTTGTCATCAAAGACCACTTTGCCCGGTGCGCCTGCCATGCCAAAACAGACCATCAGCGGCAGCAGGTGTTCCTCGCGCGGGTGGCAGAAGCGGGCATTGGGTGCCTTTTCCCAATTCGCCAGGCGCTTTTCGCGTTCCGCCAGGCTCAAGCCATCCCCCGAGCAGGTCTCGATCAGCCAATCCTGGAACATGCCGTTGGCAGCGTCCGCTTTGGGGTGGACCTGGTTAAAAAAGGCCTCCATGTTGTGGAACGAAAAGCCCGACCCGATCACCAGGATGTCCTGGTCCAGCAAGCTGCGCAGTCCCCTGCCCAGGGCAAGGTGCGAGGCGGGATCCAGGCTGTGCAGCAGGGACATCTGCAGGCAGGGGATATCCGCCTCCGGGTACATCATCTTAAGCGGGATGAACAAGCCGTGGTCAAAGCCGCGGATGGGGTCAAAATGGGTGGGGATCTTCTGCGCATTCAACACCAGGGCAATTTCGGTTGCCAGTTCAGGGTGGCCGGGAGCCGGGTAGTCGATCTGGTAGGCTTGCGGCGGGAACCCGTAATAATCACGGAACATGGCAGGGCGCTCTGCCGCCATCAGGGTGGCTTCATCCTCCTCCCAATGGGCACTGATCACAACGATGGCTTCCGGGCGGGGGATCCTCCCGGGCAGGTCGCGCATGAAATCGATCATTGCCTGGTGGTCCGGGTCTCCGAGGATGGGCAGCGGTCCGCCGCCATGGGAAAAGTAAACGATGGTAGCTTTTTTCATAAGATATTCCTTAATATTTCGTCAATTATGATACGAAAACTTGGAATAAATTATCGCACATCTTATAATAAAATCAAAACAAAAGGAGTACAACATGAAATATCGACATCTTGGAAAAGCAGGTGTAAAAGTATCCGAACTGTCACTTGGTTCATGGGTGACATATGGCAGCCAGGTGGGCTTGCCGATCGCCAAGGAATTGATGGCGGCAGCTTATGAGCTGGGGGTGAACTTCTTTGACAATGCTGAAGCCTATGCCCACGGGCAGGCAGAGACGATCATGGGGCAGGCTTTGAAGGAATTGGCTTTTCCCCGCGAGCAGTACCTGGTCTCAACAAAGATCTTCTGGGGCGGCAAGGGACCAAACGACACCGGGTTGAACTATAAACACATCATCGAAGGCGTCAACAACTCGCTCAAGCGCCTGCAGCTGGAATACGTGGACCTGCTGTTTGCCCACCGGCCGGACCCCGAAACGCCGATCGAGGAAACCGTCTGGGCTTTCAACCAGGTCATCCAGCAGGGCAAAGCCTTCTATTGGGGCACTTCGATGTGGTCGGCTGCCCAGATCCTGCGGGCGGTTGACTTTGCCAAACGCAACAACCTGCGCCCGCCCAGCATGGAGCAACCGCAATACAACATGCTGACCCGGCGGCGCTTTGAAAAGGAATATGACATCCTATACAAGGAGCTGGGTTATGGCACGACGATCTGGAGCCCGCTGGCCACCGGCATTTTGACCGGCAAATACAATGACGGCACAGTCCCCGAAGGCAGCCGCGCAGCCCTGCCCAATTATGCCTGGCTCAAGGAGCGTATTTTCGTCCCTGAGAAGCTGGAGACCACCCGCAAGCTGGGCGTCATTGCCGCTGACCTGGGCGTCACCCTGGCACAGATGGCGATCGCCTGGTGTCTCAAGAACCCCAATGTCAGCACGGTGATCACCGGCGCCAGCCGCGTGGAACAGGTGCGCGAGAACATGAAAGCCGCCGATGTGGCTGACATGCTGGATGAAGGCGTGATGACGCGCATTGAGGAAGTATTGAAGGAATACAAGGAACCGGTCGACGACGATTAATTGATCTTACAGTGGCAGATCCGATCCAGGCAGTGAAACGGGGTTACGATGCGGTCTCCCGCCAGTACCGGGGAGACCAGGTTGATGCATCCCTTGATCATTACCTGGATTGGATCTCTGTTATTTTGAAGGGCGAAAAAACGGGCAGGGTCCTGGACCTGGGGTGCGGCAATGGCATACCGGTTGCCAAGCGTTTGGCAGATCAGGGTTATGCAGTGACCGGGGTGGACATTTCTGAAATACAGATCGAGCGTGCCAGGGCATTGGTGGCCGGGGCAACTTTCATCTGCCAGGATATGACAACCCTCGCATTCGATGGAGGGTGTTTCTCAGCGATCACCGCCTTCTACTCGATCATCCA
>CAYSZB010000116.1:0-4974 GCA_964435475.1 uncultured Anaerolineaceae bacterium
TAAGCCCAAGGAGGATACCGGGTGGGTAGGTGGTATTGGGTAGTAACCTGTTCCAAAGTAGTGGCTGACGTCCTACAATATCTTGTAAACTGGACAATGAAAACTCAGAACTGGTTGCTGAAAAGCCTTTATAAGCATCCAATGCCTCAGATACATCAGAGATGGATGAAGCTTTTTTCGTCAATAAAGCAAGGATCGCATTATCGATGGATTTAGGCATCAGGTAGCCTGTAATGATGCCGGTTGCGCCGAGGATGATGGCACGCCACCACCTTTTGGGGTTGGAGAGAGGCTTTTTCGGGGAGAGATCGAGGAAGGCGACCAAAGCTGCCCACATACCGGCAGTAAACGCCCAAGTGTAGCGATTGTCGCTGGCGTAATAGCCGGCAATGGCAACGAGGATGATCGCCAGCCAAAGGGGGGACTTGCGGGAAAATGCCACGAGGATGGCGGTGAGGACCAGTGGGGCAAAGATGGGGCCGCCCTTCAGGAAGAGATAGGTCCACAGGGCGAGGAGCAACCAGGTGTCGGCATTGTGTCGTTTTTTGAAGAAGAGGACAAGACCGAAGATGAAGTAGGGGAGGTTGTTGAGGATGACATTCCACAGGCGGACGAGGGTGATGGAGGCGTTGGGAAAGAGGAAAGGCAGCCCCCAGAGGCTGGCGAAGCCATAGGAGGTGTAGAAGGGGATGTGCTGGTTGGGAGGGAATATGTAGCGGTTGGAACCGTATGGGATGGAGTAATCCCACAGTCGGTTACCCTCAGACCAGGAGAGGGAGAAGGGGTAGGAGGAGACGGTCTGCAGGTCGTTGATGAGGACACAGATGGCGGAGAAGATGAGGATGGCACTAAGCAGGCCGTTGAAGGTGAAGCTCGTTGTGTTGGGATCTGAGAACAACCAGGAGATGATGGCAATACAGAAGAGTATCACCAGCGCACGATACCACCAGCCGTTGAAGGCAAGGTACAAAAATGAATTAAGTACCATCCAACTGAACACAGTCGAAAGGATGATAGCCAGTAACCAGCGCACCTTGTGCAGCCTGGTTTGTTTTGAGGCGAAGCGCTTGAGGAAGTTGGACTCCCAGAGAAAATAAGCAAGCAGCAGGAAGACCAGGAACGCAAGGAGGATAAACAACGATCTACGATCACCCACGCCCCATTCAGGGGAGATGGTAAATGATGCTGCGTTCAGCAATTCATTCAATACGATAAAGACTGTAGAAGAAATGACAACTGCACTGATGAGGCCCTTAATGGAAAATATCTTGCCCGAAGGATGTGAGAAAAGCCAGGCGATGAGGGTGATGCAAAAAATTACGACAAGTAACCGATACCACCAGCCATTGAAGGCAAGAGAATAATAGGAGAATAGCATGACCCAGCTAAAGACAATGGTGATGATCATACCCAACAACCAGCGCACCCTGTAAAGCCTGGTACGTAGATTTGTGAAACGGCTTAACATTTTTGGAAACCAGAGGATAACCAGCAAAAAGACCAGGAGCAAGGCTGCAACCAGGAGAAAGATACGCAAGGATAAGGTGACTGGCATAAGAAGGTCAAAATCCGGCATGGAATAGTTGGCATAGAGCTCTTGACCGATCTTAAAAAAGAAAAAGATGGAGAAGGCTGAAAGAAGACTTTTAACTGTTATGATGGCGACCTTTTCGATCTTATTTTGCATTCGGATGGTGCTCCTTAATCAAATCCTGGTATGCCTTGCCCATGTTTGCCAGCGAAAATGTTGACCTAACCAATTCCTGTGCTTGCATGGCCAGGCGCTTGCTTTTTTCCGGGTCGTCCAGCAATTCGATGATGGCTTGTGAGAGTTCATCTTCATCCTGTAAAACAACCAGTCGTCCATTTTCGCCATCTTTGATGATGTTTGTCACAGCCGGGATAGCGGTGCAAATCACTGGAACCCCGCTGGCCATGGCTTCCAAAAGTGAGATGGGCAGGCCTTCATAGATTGAGGGCATTACGAAAAGGTCTGAAGCTGACAGCAAGATAGGAATATCCTTGCGGTTACCCAACAAGCGGAAATTTTTGGAGATTTTCAATGAATTAATCATCAATTCCAAAGACCTTCGGAACGGGCCATCACCGGCAATGCAAAACACGACATTGGGGTGAGATGCCAACACGGCGGGTGCTGCCCTGACGAGGAATTCATGTCCTTTGGAGGCGACCAAGCGACCTACTGAAAGGATCACCCTGGCATTTAAAGGGATATTGAGATCCTTAAGAGTATTGCCAGGATCCAGGTTTGACAACTTTTCTGTTTCTATGCCATTTCGAATCAAGCGAATCTTGGTCGGTTTGAGCCCTTCCTGTAGAGCCCGGTCACGGGTAAATTCTGAAACTGCAACCAAACCGGTGGATAATTTGCTGTTGATGACCCACCTGTGAACGAGGATCTTGATTTTTGACAGGTTGGGGTAGCCATGGTGTGAACCCCAACGAGCTGGAATCTTAGCCAGCCAGGCTGCAGGCAGTCCCAGGATGTTGCTGTCGTGGGTAAAAGTGACAACACCATCATATTGCTCTTCTTTCATTACCCTGACCAGGCGAAGCCAACCTTTAAGCAAGCGGTTTGCTCTTTTGAAGGGCTTGTCGTTGACTGCCCAGGCATGCAGGCAATCCAGGTGAAATTTTGATTGGGATTGCCATTCGGGCAGTAACCCATCTTTGTCATAGAAAAAGAGAGCAGAGACCTGGATGCCCTCCTGCTCAAGCCAATTTGCCAAGTCGAGCAACACCTTTTGAGCACCACCTGTGGTGATATTTGTTCCCAGTAATAAGATCTTTAACATAGTTAAACCTGTACTGCGTTTATATTACCACAATGGGGCTGTGGGTCCTTTATTAAGGAAAGACTGGCGAATAGGGGAGTTACAGAACTTGTGATCATTGAAAAACGAGTTTTGGAGACGTCTATCATGGAAAAAAGTGTGCTAACCTAAAATGGTCGGCACAAGGAGCTAAAATTTTTATAGTGGTTGATTATTAAGTGCAAGTGATGGCTTAGATAACCTGGATATCCGGGTACATGACAAGGAACTTGCCATTAAATTGAGGTCGCATGGACTCGATGATGTAATCTTTAAAATTATGGGCAAGGATCAGGATGTAGTCAACCTTATGGGTATCAAGGTACTCCCGAGATACCACCTGGATGCCAGTTCCGGGCATGTATTTACCCTGTTTGAGGGGGGTGTCGTCAATAATGTAATCAATTATCGTATGATCGATCTCACAGGAGTTGAGAAACACACAGCCTTTGCCTGCTGCGCCAAAACAAGCGATCTTTTTGCCCTGGGAAACCAGATCCGTTAAAAATCTCTTGTACTCAACCATTTTTTCATAGGTACGTTTGCCCCAGTCGAGACAGTAGTCCTCATTGATGATCTTTTCCATCTCCAGGAATTGGTCAATGGTGTGGTCTGGTTGCCTGCTTGAGGATTGTTTGGCAATGATCACCCTCAGAGTCCCGGCGTGCATATCATAAAAGGAGGTATTTATAACCTTTAAACCTTCCTGTTCGGTTATGTCAATGATATTTTGCAGTAAAAAGTAATAGACATGCTCATGGTAAACCTGGTCATAGTTGAAATTGACCAGAGTGGTGATGAAGTAAGGAAATTCAAGACACCAGACACCATCTTCGGACAAGTTACGATAAATGCCTTTGACAAAGGAGCGCATGGGTTCGGTATGTTGAAAGACATTGGTCGATGTAATGACTCTGGCTTTGAATTTGAGGTCTGTTTCCTCACTGAAATATTCATTTACATACTGGATGCCGGCAGCGGTGTTTACTTCAAGAAAACTATGGCTGCCATCGACGTTGACATAAACCAGGTTGGGGTTCTTTTTGCGAAATTCTTTTAGCAGGGATCCATCGTTGCCACCTACATCAACGACATAGTCGTTTTCTTGTAAATCAACAAAATCACCCAGATAATCATACATCCTGGAACAATGAGCCAGATATGGTTTGTTGATGCCAGAATAATAGAGGTAGGTTTCAAACAACTTGCCTTTATCAACGATCTCTGTCAGGCAGGTAAAATTGCTTGCGGGGAAAAGCTGGATTGCAAGGGGGAAGCGTTCAATGGCAAGAGACTCCTCTTTTGTTTCGCATAAGTTGTTGACCAGCGGAACATCACCAAGATCGAGGTACTTGACACTTCTTGTACTTCCACTAATTGGACATTTGGTTATTTTTATCATGGGGAATCATTATAACATATCAACTTTTAAGGCACTACGCGCTCGGAGGAGATGTAGTGGCAAAGTAGTAAAGTCCTAATGTGGCAAAGTTAAAATGTCCTATAAGAGGACAAAAGCCAATGAAATGGACAATAGCAATGACGCAAGAAGAACTCAATCGCAAGACGATCATCGAGCAGGCAATAGAGCGAAGGATACCTCAGCGAGAAGGAGCTGAGAGAATAGGCGTAAGTGAACGCCATTTTCGGAGGATCTTGAGACGTTATCGAACGAGGGGAGATGAAGGATTGGTATCGGAACACCGGGGGAAACCCAGCAATAATCGATTAGGTGAACAGACAAGGAAAGAGGTTGGTGAGTTTGTCTGTGATCCAATTTTTGAAGGATTTGGGCCAACCCTGCTGAATGAAAAACTGGCGGAATACAAAGGCATCATGATCAGCAAAGAAAGCATGCGTCAGATCATGATCGAGGAAGGGAAACACCGTGCCAGGGTCAAGAAGGCCAAAGCACCTCATCCACCACGGGAGCGGCGCTGTCGAAGAGGGGAGCTGGTGCAGATCGATGGTTCGTATCATTCCTGGCTGGAAGAGCGCGGACCTAAAGCCTGTCTGCTACTTTTCGTGGATGATGCAACCAGTGAAATCCTGGCGGCAGAATTCGTGGATCAGGAGAGCTTCTTTGCCTATGGCAACTTGTGCAAGTCATACTTCAGTGCTACAGGTACTCCTGTGGCCT
>CAYSZB010000117.1:0-4802 GCA_964435475.1 uncultured Anaerolineaceae bacterium
TGCTAATTTTTATGAGTCCGTGCAAGCCAACATGAATTTTTCGAATGCGAATCTATCAGGTGCTGATTTTTTACGTGCGGAACTGACCAGCGTGAATTTTACAAACTCGGACCTGTTTTATGCCAACTTTAAGTATTGCAAAATGGACGAGGTAAATTTTACCAAAGCCAATCTACAAGATGCTAATTTTTTTGGTGTCGTTCTCCATGATGTTAATTTGCAGGGGGCTTATCTAGAGAACGTAGACCTGGGTGAGACAGATCCTATAGAAATTTCCGGGCTGGTTGAGGATCAACTGGTGAATGTGGATTGGGTTTTCAACCCAGCAAATTATCAATCCGTGTGCAATGGAGATCAATACCCATACGGCGTACCGTATCAAAAGGTCGCTGGGATTCATCCCACGGTGGTCCTGGTTTATCGGCAAGACGAAAATAGCTATTCTTTTGACGGCAACGTTCTTTATGAAAAATGGGAGCCGAAAGACATTTTTGAAACCGAGCTTGTAACATGCGTAGAAATTCATTATGAAAGCATCGAAGATTGTCGTTATGGCACCTTGGGTTTTGATCATGCCTATCGGATGCGGGGAACAATTCATGCCTCCTTGTTTGAGGTGTTAACCGGGAAATTGTTGGAAAGCAAAACCTTCACACAAGAACCCAGGCCTTGCCCCGATTCCATGAATTTCTCTTGCTCGGGTGGTGTATTATGCAGGGATAATAAAATTTATGGGTCGACAACCCCGGCGAGTTTCGTGAGTGCCTGGCTCAAACCGTATGTGGAAGTGCCCTGAACCCGGGTGAGTTGCGTTGGAGTCTGCTTACTCTTACAGGACCTTCCTTAGAAAAGAACTAAGGATAATAAAGGGCAGGGTACTTCGAGATCTCTACAGAGATGCTACCCAGGAGCCAAAAGACCTGCGCAATCAATGAATAATGTACGGTAAATGATTTCTAACCTCACCCCAACCCTCTCCAAAAAATCATTGGAGAGGGCTTCAACCTTGCGATCAGGTCCCACTCCGCTGCGCTTCGGGGATTGTAATCCCACACCGCTACGCTTCTGTCCCAAAGGGATGCTACGCAGGATAATAATCCCTCGAAATGAGCGAGGGATAATAATCCCAATCTGCTACGCTTCGGGGATTGTAATCCCACTCCGCTACGCTTCGGGGATAATAATCCCTCGAAAAGAACGAGGGATAATAATCCCAATCCACGGCGCTTCGGACCTAAATACGATGCTATGCAAGGTTAGTAAAAACCGGGGAGAGCAATGACTTCTAACCGCCCCCCAACCCTGGTTGTTCCTGAACTCTCACGAGTTCAGGATACCCCTGAAGCGGCATGAAGCCGCTCAGGGTAACAACCACGATGCCTCCAAACATTGGAGGGGGCTTTTTAGGAGAGACCTGGCGGTCAGAAGTCGCGCACGGTCAGGTCCTCTCCGCTGCGCTTCGGGGATTATAAAAACCGGCGCGAACTGAGGAGATGAAAATTATTGTATAATCTAGACAACCAAGCACACGAACCAATATTCCTTCAAGGAGTAAAAATGAGAAGACTATTGATCAGTGCAATCGTCTCTACTTTTTGGTTAACCATGTTGTTTCAATTATCACCTGCTACGAGTGATCAACAGATTTTCAATACGAGTTTGCGGATAGGTAGTATCGGACAGATAACCAGTTTGAAAGAGTTGGTTTCAAACAAGGATTTTAGCTCATCTGGAGAGGGGGCCAGTCAAACCCAAACCTCTCAGCTCCTTCAAGATTTGTGTGAAGGTGACTGCACCAGGTTTGGTGATAACATCCCAACCATTAACACATTACCCCTATGGGGACCTTTTCCCAGTGGGACCTTGCCAGGCAATCTCCCTGATATCATCCGGACATCTGTCACCTGTGACTCTGAACTTGTTTTGAATTCTTCAGATCCTGTAGATGCGGCAAAAGCCATTGATATCTGCAAGACTTCAAGCGGCGAGGGAGATTGGGGCCTTGTTTCTGCCAGTTGGGTGATGGCAGATGGTTCGGCAGCAGTATCCAATTCAAGTTATGCATTGGGCCATGGCATCCTGAGCAATTTTGGACCCAATGTCCCTGTCCGTAACGGTGCCAACTTACTGGCATTATCCAGCGGTACAGCCAGGCGCCCTACTGATCCAGGCTTTGTGGCTGTGGCTGGCACCGGCTATGATAAAGGCTACACAGGTTTTCATCCAGTTGGTTTTCCAAAGGCCGAGGTTTCCTGTTTAGGGCTTTGCCCCTTAACCAGCACGCCCCATGATGTGGCAGCTTTGAAGGTTGTATTGCGCACACCAGTTCATGCCACCGGATTGTCGTTTGATTTCAAGTTTTACTCCTCTGATTACCCGGATTGGGTCTGCAGTACATACAACGATAAGTTTCTTGCCATGCTTGACCCGATCCCTGTTGGTCAAATTGATGGCAATATCGCTTTTGATGCGATGGGCAACCCGGTGAGCGTTAATTCACAGTTCATACAGGTGTGCGGTCCAAGCGTAGAAGTGCCTTGCTACAGCTGCTTGTTGGGAACCTCGCAGTTACAGATGACAGGCTTTGAAGGCCATGCCTCCACAGACTGGCAAACCGCTGCCGCCACGGTTGAACCAGGTTCGCAGATCAGTTTGATTTTTGCGATCTATGATTCTGCGGATGGATTATTGGATTCGACTGTGTTGATCGATAATTTCACGTTTATAGAAGAACCTTATCATTACTGGCTGCCCCTCGTGGAAAGGAATTAAGTGGGGGATAAGTTATTCAATCCAACTCTGGATACCACTGGTATCACAGTGCGGTGGATCTAGCTCGGTACCACTATGTCAGGATAGCTGACTTTGGAGGGGAATGGATCAGGATGGTCTGTTGTCCACCGCCTGATGTGTGAGGAGACAAGTGAAAACCCCTGCTCAGCTTAAATCTGGTGCTGAGCGATGAGGTACCTGTGGGTGTCGGGTGAGTAACAGGATGATGAGAACCTGGAAAGATCGCAATGGTCACAATTTCCAGCCGATATGGACGGGTTACGAAACTGAAGAGATAATCGGAGTGTTCGTAAAGTGTAACCTGATCGATTTAATTACTTTAAAGGGCGGTTAGCCGCATGGCGACACGTCCGGCCATCGTAAGGGCGAGGTAGTGTGCAGCCCCTCGTTGAGATGCCTCACCCTTACCTCGGTTAATCCTCTTTAAGGTTCATTGCCTGGTTAATCTCGCAAGCACCCCAGGGGCACAACCAACACGCCATCTTTCCTTTGGAAAGCAAATTGGGTTGCGGTTAACACCATTAGAAAAGACGGTGCTGACATGGTTGTTTTGTCTATTCGGTCAGCCAATTTTAAAAGATTCTGGGCACCTTCATCAATTTGCCTGGAACCCATTTTCACCTCAACAGCAGCCCATCTTCCATCTCGCAAAGAGATTATTGCATCGGCTTCGAGGTCAGTTTTATCACGGTAATAATAAACTTCGCCATCATTACTTTGGGCATACACCCTCAGATCCCGGACACATAATGATTCAAACAGGTAGCCAAAAGTATTAAAATCCCCGATCAATCCACCGGCTGATATCCGCATGACCGCTGTTGCGATTGAAGGATCCACAAAATGCCTCTTGGCTGAAGTCCGCAAGGCTGTTTTGGAGCGCAATCGCGGAGTCCAGGCGGGTTGATTTTCGATCACAAAGATCCTTTCCAAAGCCTGAAGGTAGGAGACAATCGTGGGAGGGGTTATCATCTCATCTGCTGCCAAAATGTCCCTGCGGATCGTTTCATTGCTCGCCGTGGTTGCTATGTTCCTGGCAAGAGACTTCAGTAATTGCCTTGTTTTCACCGGGCTTCTGGTAGCAGCATCAACTCTTGATATATCCTGGTTTATCACGGCTTCTACATAGTTTTCAGCCATTAATATCCCGGTTGACTCATTTACACCTATGGATGCAGGCCACCCGCCCCTGACAATAAGCGAGGCTATTTCCTCTATTGAAAGAGAGCTGGCTGTACTGATTTCTGTATATCCACTAAACAGGGCTTTTAATGATACCTGCCCGGTAGATTCTCCCGATTCAAAAAGACTCATTGGTCTCATTCTGATCCTGGCGATCCTGCCTGTGCCTGAGTGCTTTACCGCATCATCCGCAGGCACGGCAGAACCCGTCAGGATGAATTGCCCCATTTCACCCCGCCGGTCCACCTCAAAGCGAACAGCATCCCATAGTTCAGGTGCCACCTGCCACTCATCGATAAGGCGCGGTGTTGCACCCGCTAACAAAACACTGGGTTTGATGTTCGCTGCCAATAGGTTTGATGCGGCAAGATCCGGGTCTTGCATCATTAAAATGCTTTTGGCGTGTTGCATTCCCGTCCACGTTTTTCCGCACCACTTAGCCCCTTCTATCAAAACTGCCCCAGATGCGGTTAAGTATGATCCAAGAATGGCATCTACGGTCCGAACCAAGTATTTTTTGTCCATTTTTCCTCAGAATAAAGCTTAATATTGAACTCAATTATAATCCATTTTATGATTTGGACCGTTTTCACTTTATGATTTGGACCGGTTTTATTTTATAATTTGGCTTAATGGGGGCAATGGCGAGTCCGTCCCCTCGTCCTAAAGGTAATTTCTGTGCATCTGGCGCAAAACTCCAAAACGGTGGACTATATCCACCATTTCCTCAACAATATTGCCTGTAATCCTCGATCTTTTCCAGGAGGCGGTTGCCCAGGGTTGTGCTGGCATCTTTCAAGGCTTCATGGATGATGAGCGCATCCTGA
>CAYSZB010000118.1:0-4648 GCA_964435475.1 uncultured Anaerolineaceae bacterium
GAAAATATGCTTTATGTTGGTATCGTAGCACAGGTCCTAGGTATAGACCTGGACTGTGTCAAACAAGCGCTGGATGTCCATTTTGGAGGGAAAGAAAATGTTGTTTCCTCAAATTTTGAGGTTATCAAACTGGCGGCTGATTGGGCAAGTGAAAACTTGATCAAAACAGACCGCTATAAAGTGAAATTGCTTCCTCCATTGAGTGACCAGATCATCTGTGATGGCAACACAGCAGCTGCGTTAGGCGCTTTATTTGGCGGGGTCCAGTTCTGTGGATGGTACCCGATCACCCCGGCGACCAGCCTGGTCGAAACAATGATCGAGCGAGCTCCCCAACTCAGAAAAGATCCAGAAACAGGAAAAGATACATATGCCATCATCCAGGCAGAGGATGAATTAGCTGCAATTGGCATGGTGTGCGGAGCAGGTTGGGCTGGTCTGAGATCGATGACAGCCACTTCAGGTCCCGGTTTAAGCTTAATGGTGGAGTACCTTGGATTGGCATATTACACTGAAGTACCACTGGTCGTGTGGGATGTGCAACGGGTTGGCCCAAGTACGGGTCTTCCCACACGAACAAGCCAGGGTGACATCACAATGGTCAATTTCCTGGGTCATGGTGACACAGACCAAATCATGCTATTCCCCAGTTCAGTCAATGAATGTTTTGAATTTGGTTGGAAAGCCCTGGACCTCGCTGAACGCTTTCAAGCCCCAATTTTTGTGCTTTCTGATCTTGACCTTGGGATGAATAACTGGATAACGAAGAAATTTTATTATCCTGAAGAACCGCTCGAGAGGGGAAAGGTGCTTTGGGAGGATGACCTTGAAAGGTTAGAGGGAGATTGGGGGAGATACCTGGACAAAGATGGAGATGGAATTTGCTACCGGACAGTGATGGGAAACCTGCATCCCAAGGCAGCCTATTTCGCAAGAGGTACCGGGCATGATGAACATGCACTTTACAGTGAAAATCCCGAGGTCTGGAAGCGAATGATGGACCGGTTAAAGAAAAAATACCAAACAGCGCGAGAACAATTACCAGAACCAATCGTCAGGTCAAAAGACCATGCAAGAATCGGTTTAATCTCCCTGGGAACGGTTGATTTCGCTGTCATTGAAGCCCAGGATCTTCTTGAAAAGAAGGGAATCATGACCGATTACATGCGGATCAGGGCGCTGCCAACATCAGTTGAAGTTGATAAATTTATAAATGAACATCAGAGAACCTATGTGATCGAAGCCAATCGCGATGGGCAACTTTGCCAAATATTATCAATCAGCGCAAATTATGAAGAACAACGCCTGCATTCCATCGCATTTTCAAATGGTCTTCCATTAACCGCTAAATGGATCATGGGCCAGATTGAGAACAAAGAAAAAGGGAGTTTCTAATGGAAGATACACCTATAAAACAGGTAGAAGTAAATAAAGCCGGTCTTTCCCAGGCGGATTACAAGGGCAGGAATTCAACATTATGCCCTGGTTGTGGCCACAACACAATCTCATCGCAGATCATGGCAGCATGTTATGAATTAGACATGGTCCCGGAAAAAATTGCCAAGTTCAGTGGTATCGGGTGTTCAAGCAAAAGTCCTACATATTTCCTGAATCGATCATTCGGATTTAATGGATTGCACGGCAGAATGCCATCTCTGGCATTGGGGGCGATGTTTGCCGATACCAGTGTCAAAGGTATCGGGATTTCAGGGGATGGCGATACAGCAAGCATCGGATTTGGTCAATTTAAGCACATGATCCGCCGTAATCTGCCAATTCTATACATTATCGAGGATAATGGCGTTTATGCATTAACCAAGGGACAATTTTCAGCCACTGCCGATAAGGGTTTACGGTTAAAGCACCAGGGTGAGAACAAATTCCCGCCAATTGATGTTGCATTGGAAGCAATTGTAAGTGGTGCCAGCTTTGTTGCCCGTTCTTTTGCCGGAGATGCCAAGCAAATGCGGGAATTGATCAAAGCCGGGTTAAAACATAATGGTGTGGCGGTCATTGACATCATCAGCCCATGTGTTACCTTTCATAATCAAGATAAAGCCCTACATTCCTATGTATGGGGAAGGGCTAATGAGAACCAACTTCATTCCATCTCTTTCGTACCTGACAGGGAAGCAATCAGATTAGGGGAATTTGAGGAAGGATCCATCAAGGAGGTAGAGCTATTTGACGGATCAGTCATCCTGTTAAAAAAGTTGGACAGAGATTATGATCCAACACAGAAAGTGAATGCCATACAAATCCTTGAAGAAGCGCAGCGAAATCACCTGCTATTAACCGGCTTAATTTACATTGAGCCAAAAAAAAGCACAATTTTTGATACGGTTAACCTGGTTGAAAGTCCCCTGAACCGCCTGGAAGCAGAGCGATTGAGACCAGGAAGGAACCAACTGGACCTGTTGAACCAGAGATTGTATTAAAGGCAAGACAAGCGGAGGAAAGGTCGCTGGTTATTCTTTAATCGTGTAAAGCAAGGCGAGATTTGGCTTGCGAAACTCGCCAACCGGGAACCCGGAGATCACAATCACCTGCTGACCAGGTTTCAGATCTGTGGAAGTGCTTATCGCTGTTTCAACGTGCTTGATCATCGTCTCGATGGAGTTCGCATGGGGGACAAGCAGCGGTGTCACACCCCAGTAGAATCCCATTTTGAGGTAAGTCTTCTCTTCGGGTGTGAAGGCAAGAATAGGCACACGGGGTTTTGCTTTGGACATCCATAAAGCTGTCCTGCCAGATTGTGTAAATACTACGATCGCAGAGACTTCGCGGTCATGGGCTAATTCTTTTGCCGCCCTGGTCATGGAGACACCATCATCGGATTCTTCATCCACCTCGAAGGTGTCCATGTGGGCCCATTCAGTGCGATGTTTTTCAGCTTCTCGGATAATTCCATCCATCATTTTAACGCTCTCGATGGGATACTTCCCTGCAGCAGTCTCACCAGACAGCATTACCGCATCTGTGCCATCAAAAATTGCATTAGCCACATCAGCCGCTTCAGCTCGCGTAGGTCTTGGGTTATTGATCATAGAATCAAGCATTTGGGTGGCAGTAATGACGATCCTGGCGTGGCGGTTGGCAGAACGAATTATCTGTTTCTGAACAACTGGAACCAGTGCCGGTGACATCTCCACGCCCATATCTCCCCTGGCAACCATTACCCCATCTGAGCATTGAATTATTTCTTCGAGATTCTCGATTGCTTCAGGTCGCTCCATCTTAGCAATCACTGGTAAGTCCGGGTGTTCCGGAGAAAGTCTTTTAATTGTCTCTTTGACATGCAGAATATCATTTCCGTCTTTGACAAATGAGATAGCCACGACATCAACGCCCTGGACGATCCCAAATTCAAGATCAGACAGGTCTTTTTCTGTAAGGACCGGGATATTTAAACGAGCGCCAGGCAGGTTGACACCCTTATGGGAACTTAAAATACCTCCAAGTAATACACGGGCATGGATAGCAGTGCCATCAATCCTGACAACTTCAAACTCAAGATGGCCATCATCAAGTAAAATGTGATTTCCCGGTCTGACGGACTTATGCAACTCTGGTATGTCGAAAGGAATATAAATAATGTCACCGGGGGTTGATGGATGGTCTTCAACACTACTTAAAACGACGCTGTCTGCGGCTTTTAACAAAACGCCTTCACCAGGTATTTTGCCCACACGGAGTTTCGGTCCCTGCAAATCCATCAGTATCGATACCGGTTTTCCCAACTCATCTGAGAGGTGGCGAATTATCTTGATCACTTTCGCATGATCCGCATGCGTTCCATGAGAAAAGTTTAACCTGGCAACATCCAACCCGGAGATGATCAGTTTCCTGATCATCTCCTCACTGTTGCAACTCGGGCCGATCGTACCGACAATTTTTGCGAACCGTTGATCCATGCCTTTTGCTCCTATGACATTTGTAAAACCCTGGTGATCTTTGGAATTGCCCAATTGATGGTGTCTTTTTCGATAATCAGCGGAGGTGCAAAACGAATCACATTATCATGTGTTTCTTTTGCCAGGATGCCTTCGAGTTGCAATGCCTCACAAAATCTCCTAGCGCCTTTTGCTTCTACATGCAATTCCACACCGATCAAAAGACCTTTGCCCCTTATTTCTTTTACATGTTTGCTAGGGATCTCCATCAGTCGATCCATGAAATACTCGCCCATAGTCGCAGATCTTTCAACCAGGTTCTCTTCTTCGATCACTTCAAGAGATGCCAGGCCTATTGCGCTTGCCAACGGGTTGCCGCCAAAAGTAGAGCCATGTTCACCTGGAGTGATCAAGCCTAAAACAGCGGGATCCGCAAGAACAGCTGAAATGGGATAAAAACCGCCAGATAGTGCCTTGCCGATGGTAATCATATCTGGTCTGACATTTTCATATTCACTGGCAAAGAGCCTGCCAGATCTGCCCAAACCCGTTTGAATTTCATCTGCGATCAATAAGATATTGTGTTGTTTACAAAGATCTGCAATACCTTTCAAGTAACCCTGGGGCGGAACGATCACGCCATTCTCCCCCTGGATGGGTTCGATCAGAACTGCAGCGGTGTTATTATTCAGAGCAGCATTAAAAGCCTGCAAATCGCCATATTTCACCATTCTAAAACCCGGTGTGAAAGCACC
>CAYSZB010000119.1:0-4438 GCA_964435475.1 uncultured Anaerolineaceae bacterium
TACTGGCCATCCTGGCTGATGCGGAATGCCATCCCCAGCAACATCAGGTTGTTGAGGATCTGGCCGTTTGACCCCCAGGGGTAATCCCCGCTGAGCGGCACGTAGTAGCCATCACTTTTCTGGATGCGTATCATCTCATCGGCAAATCCCAGCACGTTTGCCTCCAGCAGCGCTGATTGTTCCTCCGGCAGGCCATTGCTGGTGGATAACAGTGAGATGGTTCCCAGCGTTGCGGTCTGGCCCCATTCAAAGGCTGCCGCCGCGCCAAGTTGTTGGGATCCCAGCAGGTAATCCTGATATACATCCTTCCCCGTGGTGATGAAGAGTTCGGCTGCTGCCCAGTAGAATTCGTCACCGACCTTCCTGTCGTCATAATTTCCCCCGCCCTGTCCCGGGGTATTGCCGGCATATACCGCCGGGTTGTCTACTGCCGCCTGCCAGGCTTTTTCTGCCGCCGCAAGGCACGCTTCAGCGAACTTGGGGTCGATCTCTTCCCACACCCGCGCACACACTGCTGCCGTTGCTGCCAGGTTCAGCGTCGCCGCTGTTGAGGGCGGGAACAGGTATCTTCCCCGGCCTTCGATTTCATTTGCATTGTCGTTATCCACCTCTGTTGGCGGCATCATCGGCATCCCGGCCCAACTTTCATCATGCATCTTGTGATGTGCCATGCCGGCTTGCGGCTCCCCATCAGGCACTTGCATCGAAAGCAGGAATTCCATCTCCCAGCGTGCCTCATCCAGGATATCCGCGATCCCGTTGGAACTTTCAGGGATCGAAAGCGAGCCGTCTGCGAAGCTGTCGGGCATTAACTCATACAGGTTCATCAATGTCCACACCGCTATGCCCCCATTGACCACGTACTTGCCAAAATCCCCGGCATCATACCATCCCCCGGCAACATCCAGGCTGTAATCACATCCCGGCCACTCGTTTCCATCGGCATCCTTGCCTTTCCAGCAGGTTACGTTGCTATCTGTTAAATGTCCGGCAGGTCGTGCCCAATCCTCACCGACATACTGGCTCTCGATTTCTATACCGCTGCGGTTGTGATAGAAATAGGCCATCGCATCCTTCATCAACTGCTCATAAAGATCTGCCGAGATGGAAAAAGGTGGGCTTTCAAGCTCATTGACCCTTAATTGGTAACCAATCCCCTCGATCGTGTGCTCCGAAAAGTCGATCTCATGCAAAAAGTCTCCCGAGGTCTCATCCAACCCCTTGACCACCGTCTTTCCGCTCATCGCCAGCTCACCCTTGCTGGTAAAGAGCTCCCAATCCTGTTCTGTGGTGTCGTTAAGCGCCAGCAAAGCGATCTTCACACCGCTGGGTACATACCCCACCTGGTTTACGCTGATCATGTCGGGTATGACGACCGGCGCTTCAGTTGGAGTGGCCGTCGGCAGTGGCTCAATCACACTCGCTTGTGGGATATCCGTGCGGCCGATCTCAAAGAAGATCCCCCGGCCAAAGAGGTTGGGCTTCTGCCAGGAATTATCGCTGGTATCCGCCTTCGACCAGATCAGTTTGACATCCCGGTCCAGCGTGGTAGCCCCATTGATCTGCGCCTGGAACCCGACCTCCAGCCCGTGCGCCGGTTCGAGCATCCCATCCAGTGCCAGTGCCGCTTCAACCCCCCAACCGGTCTCGGTCTTGAACACAAATCCACTGATCGGAAGGTCTGAGCTGAAAACCCCGGTTATGGTCAGCGCATCCGGGTCTGTATTGCCAATATCTGCCGCATTGAAATTCGCCTGGAAGATCCCCGTCTTGTAGCTGGTGGCATTCAGGTCGCCAGTTGCATTGATGTAAAACTCCATCGAATCCTCGTTCCAGAATTCAACCCCATGCTGCCCGGCAATGATGTTCTTGTCAGGCATCTGCATCGTGATGTAGAAAAACTTGGCATCCGCCGCGACCGAAAAGGTAAATGATCCGTTCTCAGCCGGGTCAGGCGAAAGCATGGGTCCGCTGGTAACAGAATAAACGGGTAACATCTCCCAGTCTTTCAGCTCGCCATCCACGCTGATCTCATAGGGAAAGGGGATGTATAGCACCTCTCCCGGTATCTCTTCAGGCACAAAGATCTTTTTGGATTGACCGCCTGAACATGCACTCAGTAACAGGATGCATATCAGCAGAAGGTTGACCAGGTTGGTTGTCTTTTTCATGTCAGCGCCTCACATTTGAGAAAATTTAGATCAGTTATTTGTTTGAATATGATTGTATACCAAATAGGCGTCAAAAAACCTTATCATTTAATCTGGTCTTAATGGTTTTTCCTGCGGGGATCATTAAAATTAGGCTGTGATCTAATGTGCGAAGGCAAATTCTGCCTTTGCTTGCTGATCGGTTGGGATTAAAAAGACCGGTTCGCACCTTAAAAACATGGTATTTTCACTGTATAACAGTGAAAGCAGTAGCAAAGTTTTTTTGGAACCTTCAAAGAACTGCTCGATTGCTTTCTCTTTTTTTGGCCTTACCTTGCATCTTCAGTATCTTGTAAAAGTCCATCCTGTGATTTTTGAGGGCACCATACCGGTTGGTGGGTATCGTAAAGCCCTCTCCAATGGGTTGGGGACATCGTGGTCGCTGTAAGGTCAATAAAAGCCCTCTCCAATGATTTTTGGAGAGGGTTGGGGTGAGGTTAGATATCCGTTTGTCCTGTTTAATACATGTCCTTCAGAAAACCTTGTTCTTTTCCAAAAACCTACCCCTTCAACGCCCCATCCACAATTTCCTGTGCTTCCAGCTTGATCATCTCCAAATGGGCTGTATCGATAAAGCTCTCAGCATAGATCTTAAAGACATCCTCCGTACCCGATGGCCTGGCGGCAAACCAGCCGTTCTCTGTAACCACTTTCAGCCCACCGATCGGTGCGTCATTGTATGGCGCCCTTGTCATCTTCGCCAGGATCGTTTCGCCCGCCAGCATGCTTGTCTTGACCCGCTCCGGTGACAGGTTGGCGAGCACCTTCTTGCCCTCTGCTCCAATGGGTGCATCCGTGCGCGCATACCACGAACGACCGAACTGCGCTTCCAGTTCTTGGAAATGCTCGCCCGGGTCCTTGCCTGTGGTTGCCAGGATTTCTGCTGCCAGCAAAACGAGGATGAAGCCGTCCTTATCGGTCGTCCAGGTCTTGCCGTTCATCCGCAGGAATGAAGCCCCGGCGCTTTCTTCCCCGCCAAAACCGAACGATCCATCCATCAGTCCATCGACGAACCACTTGAAACCAACCGGCACCTCGCACAGCTTCCTGCCCAGGTGCCTGGCGATGCGATCGATGATCGAACTGGAGACGAGTGTCTTGCCAACCGCTACATCTTTACCCCATAAAGGCCTGTTCTGGAACAGGTACCAGATGGCGGTCGCCAGGTAGTGGTTGGGGTTCATCAACCCCACACTGCGTGTCACGATCCCATGGCGGTCATAGTCGGTATCATTGCCCCATGCAATGTCATAGCGGTCCTTGAGCTTGACCAGGCTGGCCATGGCATACGGTGACGAGCAGTCCATACGGATCTTGCCATCGCGGTCCAGTGTCATGAACGAGAAGGTTGGGTCAACGCGCGGGTTCACCACTTCCAGGTTGAGCCCATACATCTCAGCGATCGGCTCCCAGTAAGCCACGCCCGACCCGCCCATCGGGTCAGCGCCAATGCGGATCTTTGCCTCGCTGATCGCCTGCAGGTTGACCACGTTCTTCAGGTCTTCAATATATGGGTGGATGTAATCTCTGCGGTGGGTGGTTTCAGCTGTCAAGGCTTTCTCGAGCAGCATCCGCCTGACATCCCGCATCCCGTCTGCCATGATCTGGTTGGCTCGGTCCTGCACCCATTTTGTGGCGGAAGTGTCTGCGGGTCCGCCGTTGGGTGGGTTGTATTTAAACCCGCCATCCTCTGGGGGGTTATGAGATGGGGTGATCACGATGCCATCCGCCAGCCCGCTGGTCCTGCCATTGTTATACGCCAGGATGGCATGCGAAATGACCGGTGTGGGGGTGTACCCGAGCTTCTCATCAATGACGATCTCTACCCCGTTGCCTGCAAAAACCTCTACCGCAGTGTACAAAGCCGGTTCCGAAAGTGCATGCGTATCCATGCCAATGAATAAAGGTCCGCTGGTTTTGTTAGCTTTGCGGTATTCACAGATCGCCTGGCTGATCGCCAGGATATGGTTTTCGTTAAAACTCCTGTTCAGTGAAGATCCCCTGTGCCCCGAGGTACCAAAACTGACCTGCTGCGCCGCTTCGTGGGGGTCAGGCTGTTGGGTGTAATAGGCTGAGACCAGCCTTGGAACGTTCACCAATAAAGTGTGGGGTGCAACCTGGCCTGCAAGGGGATGAATAGCCATATCAACTCCGTTTCAATTAATACAACAATTTTACCTGCAATCCAGTCCTCTTTTGGGAAGATCGGGGATCATTTCTTACCTTCA
>CAYSZB010000120.1:0-4380 GCA_964435475.1 uncultured Anaerolineaceae bacterium
CATGCCGGCAGCTTTGAGGACACCTTTACCAGCGAAAAGCTCAGCGCTGCCTACAACACTGCGGTGGAAGTGCTCAAATTGGATGGCACTTACCTGGTGAGAACCTTGGAAGGACATTAAGGGTTCCCTGCGTAAACTATCTCGCATGGAAACCTGCCTCAGTGGACCTGTAGATTTTTGAGCTGGATTTTGTTCCATATCAACAGGCCTAGCAGGTCGAAGGAAGAACGAATAAAAAACCCCCTCTACCTCTGAAGGATTGAGGGGGTTCAAATTGATGCAGTTATCTACCTAGGTAATAGTAATAACCAACATCTACATTAACAGTGGTTGAAGAAATGATAGTGACAGGCATTGGCATACTGGTAGTAATATAGGTCATATCCGTCACTGAAAGACAGTATGACCCAGGTTGCAGTCCTGTCCAAGTGACAGCACTCCCGCTTTTGGTACCAATAACGATCCCAACTCCTGTACAGTTTCCCGTACTCAACCTGAATGTTTTTGTTGCGTATGTATAGTAACTTTCGGTTGCATCCTTATAACCATTTCTGATTTCATCCCAGAATAATTGAACCCGCAGGTTACCCGGTTTTGGCACCTGCGTATTGGTTGGTGTGGCTGTCGGCTTTGGTGGTGTTGTCGGCGTGGGTGTGGGCACGAAGCACAGCCCGGGGATCTCGACCGAGGGTTCAAACCCGAATGCCTCCCGGCAGGTGCTGTCCAGGCTGTGGATCTCCTTGATCGGGTAGTAGCTGTTGCCAGCCATCGGCGAACCTGCCTGGTCAAAGGTGAAATGGTCGTTGTAATCGAACCAGCCCGGTTGTTTCAACCCCAGGTCCGTCCATACGCCCCAGGCGAATGCTCCCGCGTTGCCGATCAGCGGTTTGTGGATCGCCAGGTCCACTTTGACGTCCCCGCCGGATCGCTGCCGGCACCACATCCCGTCCGGGTCATCCAGCTTGCTGGGCGAGAAGATCAGCGTCTCAAATCCGTCACCACTGTAGTTCGCATCATGGCGCATCGCCAGGGCGCCGCCGACATCGTTGTTGGTATCCTTGAAGGCGTGCACAGTGTCGATCTTCCACTCGTTGAAATTGGGCAGATCGCAGTAGAAAAGGAAGTCGCCGCGTCCGTCCAGGTCAGTGTCCAGTTCGGCGCCAAACGTGCCGGTCAGGTTGCCGGTGGTCGGGTTGAGGCCTTTGACCGTGATCGAGATGTAATAGAAGTTGTCATCATGTGATATCTCGGCCTTTTGAATGTCAAGGTCGGGGTAATAGACCATGTCCGTCTGGCTGAAAGGGCGCTCATACTTGTTGCTGTAATAATCATCCCCACCTGCCGCCGATTTGTTACCTGCTGTGGTTGATGAGTCAGTATCAAAGAAGTACTTGCTGACCCAACCCGGTTCACCCGGCACGTAGACATGCGGGATCGGGGTGGCGGTGGGCGGTTCAGGCGTGTTGGTGGCTTGTTCCTCCGCCGGCGCTTCGGTTTCTACCTCAGCTTCAGTCTCTTCGCTGCCTTCCACCAGCGGCAGGAAGATCTCTTCGGTTTTCTCCTCCGGGGCAACGATCACCTCGGCAGGGGCTTCGGTTTTCTTTGCGATCGGCAGGGAACAGGCCTGGATGATGACAAAGATAGCCAATAGACCAATGATGATCACCAGTGAGTTACGTTTTTTAGCCATGAAGCACCTCCTTGTTTTGGTTGATGCATGAAGATGGATGAACAATAATGAACAACATAACTATAGCACAAATCACTTGCTGGAATCAAGTATTAAATTGAGCAAAATCGCGAAAATTGCCTGCAAATTCAACCTTCCGGCATTTATAATTAGGGCGATGCCAAATGATCATCCCCAACAAAAGCAGGCGCTCCTCTGGCTGACCCGGCTCCTGGTCATCACCGTCCTTGCCTGGAACCTGGAGGCTGCCTTTACCTTTATGCTGCAGCCCTGCTCATACCTGGCGGGTTTCGACCTGCAGGGCATACCAGGCCAGGTTGCAGTGGCTGGCACCGGGCTGCTCTTTTTAATGTGGCAGGTACCCTATGTCTTTGCCGTGGTTAACCCCATGCGTTTCAGGGTCTCGTTGATCGAGGCATTGATCATGCAGGGCATCGGCTTGCTCGGCGAGACGATCATTTTATTGCGCATGCCTGCCATTCCGGCTGTTGTACAAAACAGCATTTTTCGCTTTATAATATTTGATGGCATCGGCCTTATTTTATTGGCACTGGCATTAATTTTGGTTGGCAGGATCACAAGGACAAGGAGTTGAACTTATGTTGAAAGACCTTATTTTGAAAAATCGCAGCTACCGCAGGTTTCAGCAATCCTACCCGGTCAAGCGGGCTACCCTTGAAGAACTGGTGGAACTGGCCCGCTATTCCCCAAGCGCCGCCAACCAGCAGCCCTTGAAATATTACATTTCCTATGCGGCTGATAAAAATGCACAGATTTTCCCCCTCCTGGCATGGGCGGGTTACTTAAAAGATTGGGGTGGTCCCGCCGAGGGTGAACGTCCTTCCGCCTATATCATCATCCTGGGAGACACGAAGATCAAAACCAACTTTGGTTTGGATCCGGGCATCGCTGCCCAGAGTATCATGCTCGGGGCATCCGAAAAAGGGCTGGGTGGCTGTATGATCGCTTCCATCAAGCGCCAGGAACTGCAGCAGCTGCTAAATCTGCCGGAAAGCATGGAGGTGATCCTGGTGTTGGCGCTTGGCAAACCGGCTGAGGAAGTGGTGGTCGAAGACTTGGGCGCCGAGGGCGACATCAAGTATTACCGAGACCTCGAAGGCCGTCACCACGTCCCCAAGCGCAAACTGCCCGAACTGATCATCAACTGATTACAAGGATAGAAAGTTCTTCTGAAAAAACTGATGCTGCCGGTATCCCGACCTCATTGATGGTCCTGGTCTCCTGACCAGGACCATTTTTGTTTTCAGGTCTCCTGACCTCACCTATCAATTGGGACTCAGCAGGTTTGTTCCTGCCTTGTGGTTGTATTGGTATCAAATTGATTTTCCCGAAATGTCTTGCTTTTAGCTTGAACCTTTAAACTTTCTCCCTTTTTATCAAACCCCTGTTGATTTAAGCAATTCACCCAGGTTGGCCTGTAAGCCGAATTCTGTCCATCGGGGTGAACCGAATGGGCATGCATCTATCTTGACCAGTTGTCTCCAACGGGTTCATGCGGTCTACCCGGAGATGATCGGAGGCGGGCAGCCTCCCGCACCCGCAGGTGCTTCTCCCCTGTTTGACCTTGCACCGGAAGGGGGTTACCTGGCCGCGGCATTACTGCCAACGCCGGTGGTCTCTTACACCACCGTTTCACCCTTGCCCCGAAGGGCGGTATGTTTCTGTGGCCCTGTCCCGGAATTCACATCCCGCCGGGCGTTACCCGGCTCCCTGCCCTGTAGTGTTCGGACTTTCCTCACTGTCCAAAAAGACAGCGCGCATGCCCAGCCAACCTGGGCAAACTCATCATAACGATAAATTATCTAAAAGTCAACCACAGTTTAGTTCCCAAATCCTTTTGACCAAAGTTCCAGTTTCGCAAGGGGGTACATGTGCAGCGAACTTGCGAACTTGCGAACAATTGCTGCAGTTATCCTTTTACATATAAGCCTTACATCTTGTATTTGATCCTCCAATCATATAAAATATTACTGTTCAACACATAGCTATCCCACAATCTGTGATCAGGAGGTCCATCATGAGTGATACATCACAACAGCCTAATTCATTAAACGAAATAATCGGTGCTGCCAAACGCTTGGGCATGGAATTGGATGAAAAAGAAGCCGAACAATGGCTGAAAGCCATCGACCTGGCCAAAGAAAAGGGCGATGACATCGTTTTTGACGTGCGCAGCGGCGTCTTTGGTCAGAACATCGCCATGCTGGATTTCAGTCCCCAACGGCTGGATTATTTTCGCAAAATTGGCACGCTGGTGGAGTTCAAGGACATCCCCGGGCTGGTTGAGACCGCCCTGGCGCTCTCCGGTTCTTCAGCCCAGTCTAAGATCCAGTCCTATCCCGGTGACGCTGATTATTTTGAACGCGTCAACATCATCTCCCCTACCAAAGAAGAAGCTTGCAATATCCTGGCGATGGTCATGCGCAGGAAAGCCTTGGAAACATCCCGCGGCAGGACTTATCAGCTTATCGAAGTCAAACTTGGTTCATACGACCGGGACCTGGTGGTTGGCAATTTCACCCATAAAAAAGGCTCCCCGATCTCATGGTCGCCTGAGCAGATCAAAGAGGGGAGGATCGAAGGCTTTACCCCGGATGGACAGGCAGCTGAGATAACCTGGGAAGATGCCGCCCGGGACCCCGGCTGGTGCAAGCTCGATTGGATCGTCG
>CAYSZB010000121.1:0-4334 GCA_964435475.1 uncultured Anaerolineaceae bacterium
AGCATCCGCACCACCGCTTCTGGGCGAACGACCTGGGAAATGGTTATCCCCCGCCGCCCGCCGGGGTGGTTGCCGGGGGGCCAAACGCTGACCCCACAGACCCAGTGGCAGTCAACGCCAACCTGGGCGGTCTGCCGGAGTCGAAGCGGTATATTGATGATATCGGGTCGTACACGACGAACGAGGTGACGATCAATTGGAACGCGCCGCTGGTTTGGGTGAGTGCGTTTTTGGAGGGGAATGAGTGAAAGATTGTTGGGGAGGGGCAGATGGAATGGGTGGAGCGTTGGAGGCAAGAATAGAGCACCTATGTGGAAATTCAATTGATGCTCACGATGCAAAGAGTATTATGTGCTATCGTTGTTGGGGCGAAGCATCCTTGCCAGGCACATTCAATGAAACAGGAAATTGTTAAGGGATGCTTCGCCCTTACGAAAAAGAAATCCCTGGCAGGACTAGTTTGAAAAAAGAATAGATCCGCTATGCGAACTAGAGAATCTTAATAATTGACAAAGGGTAAGTGCCATACTGATTCTTAACCCCTCACCCCAACCGCTGGAGCCACGACGCTCTGGTTGGTACCACGATGTCTAGAACGAATTATTGAGGAGGACTTTTAAAATAAAAAAGCAGGTAAGTGGAATCGTAGGGGCAACGCGGAAATGCCCTTAGGCAAACCGGCAAATATATTAATGGAAAATTACAGTAATTTAAATCAAAAAAGCGGGCGACCGGATTCGAACCGGCGAATGTTAGCTTGGAAGCTTGGTGCCGACCGAATGAGAAAAACACCAATTTTTGACCTAAAAAGCCCTTAAAACGCCTTTATTTTGAATGTTCAAATTTAAGTATTTTTCAAGCTAACGTCCCTTATTATACTCAGATTCAATGAAAATGCCAGGACACGTAGACTTGCACTTAGTTTCAAACCAGCAATTTCAGCAATTCAATCCTCATAACGAAATGTTTTTCCATCTGTGATCGTAGTCATTCCTGAAAACACTTCGATGTCATAGTAATAAGTATTCCCATAAGAAATAACATAGATGCCAGGAGTTAATGAAAATTTGGCTGTACCGGTATTGTCTGTGTAAGTTGAGGCAACATCATTACCAGCCACAGGCTTCCCATTGGCATCCTTCGACTGGAAATAAATCTTGACGTATGCATCCTCTTTAGGATTTCCGCTGGAATCAAATACTTCAACCGTTATGCGACCAAGATGGGTAACAATTTGCTTGACTATGCCCCCCCATAGAGGGATATTTGACATGCCTTCCACATCCACAGCATCGCCCCAGTTATAGCCGGCAAAGTCTGCTGAGACAATGTAATTACCCGGTGTTACATTAAATATAACCTCGCCCGAGTTGTCGGTATAATCAGAAGCTACGCTATCATAAGTGACCCAGCGGTTTGAGTTATCCTTTTGCTGCGAATAGAGTTTGACATACTTATCTTCCACCATACTTCCACTGGCATAAACAAAACCTACGCGCAACCTGGCCAACCTTAATACTAGTTTTGTGGTTTTGCCAACTGTGACAGGAATATCTGCCTGGCCTTCCACATCTTTTGCACTTCCCCAGTTATAACCAGCGAAGTCAGCAGAAACAATATAGGATCCTGCAGGGATATTGAAGCTGACACTCCCGGCATTGTCTGTATAATCTGAGCTTATTCGCTTGTCAGTGATCCAGTTCCCAGAAAGGTCCTGCTTCTGCGAATATATTGCGACATATCTGTCTATAATTGGATTTCCATCTCCTTTCAAAAAATAAGCTACCAGGCCGGTTTTCCCATTATCAAGTTGTGTAATCTCCACGCCTGAGCCAAGAGGCACCTGTTCATCACCAATTTCAGCAACCTGCGTTGATGTGCTGGTTTGAGTTGGTAGTTTCGTTGCTGTAAAAGTCGGTTGAGGTGTGTTGGTCGGTTGAGGCGGTTTGGTGGCGGTTTTGGTTGGTTGGATAATTTCCGTTGCGATCATTTCGCCTGCAGGGGATACCTCGTCCACCTCCTCAGCCGTGGTTGGGGTATCGGTAAGTTCCAGTTTCGTAAATTGACCTTCCGTCTCGACCAGAGGAACTGCAACCGCTTGCGTTTCGCTGGGCACGCCAAGTATTTGCAGGATCTTTGGCCTGATGCGGTCTTTTAAAACCAGGTATGATATACCGCACACCAATAAAGCCACCAACAAAGTCACGAGCACTGCGATCGTACATCCCTTGCGCCTTTTTTTGACCTTGATCTTTTCCAGCCTGGCTTTATCGGCTGCGCTGCGGTCAACCTCTGCCAGCCCCTGCAAGTAGCCAGCTATATTAAACTCCTTCGGGTTTTCCAGGGCTGCCACGAAGGCATTCACATCCACAAAACGATCCTTGCTGTTCTTGCTCAGAGCCTTCTGGATTATGTGCCTGACATTCGGGGGCACTTCCGGCGTGTATTCGCCAATCTCGGGCTTGTTGACCAGGTGTTTGGTGATGATCTCCTGGGGTGTGGCGCCAGCAAAGAGCACCCTGCCGGTCAGGGCTTCATCGATCACGCAGGCAAAGCTGTAGAGATCCGACTGCGGGCTGGCAGGTTTGCCATTCCAGATCTCGGGTGGGATATAAGGCGGTGTTCCCATGACCGCACCAATGGTCGAAGTCATTCCCGAGTCCTGCATGGCACGGGTCAAGCCGAAGTCGGTGAGCACAAAATCACCCTTCGAAGAGACCATGATATTGTTGGGTTTGATATCGCGATGCAAGAACTGCTGCTGGTGGGCAAAGGCAATGGCAGAACCGACCTGCCTTGCCAGTTTCAAGGCCTGTTCCCATTTCAGGGGACCATTCTGGATGATAAATTTATCCAATGAAACGCCATCCACATAGCGCATGGCGATGTAATAGCGCCCCTCGATCTCGCCCATATCCAGAACGGTGGCAATGTGATCATGGAAAAGCTTGCTGGCAGCCTGGGCTTCGCGGGTAAAGCGCTCAAAACTGGACTGGTCCGCCACCAGGGTGGGTTTCAATATTTTCAAAGCCACCTGGCGATCCAATTTGGTATCGCGCGCCAGGTAAACCTCACTGGTTGCACCACTTCCCAAGAGCCGAGTGATCAGATAGCGGCCAAAAATCTTGTTCTCTTCAGTCATATTTGCTCCAATCTTGGTTCATATAACAATTCACTGACAAGATCTACACCAAAGATTAATAACCCTGTTTCGACCTGGATTTAACCTTGATCCTCCTGGTATCGCCGCACTGCAGACAGGGACCTTCACTATTCTTTAAGATATACCCACAGTTGGCACACTTCTCCACCTCACGTGAACGCCGCAGCACCCGCAGCAGGAAGATCAACAGGCCGGCAAGCAGCAGTAAAAGGATGCCCATCCAGGCATACCAGGGCATGAGGGCCAGCAAAGCCTGCAGCCCGGTCGGCGGCTGGGGGGTGGCAACCGGCACAATCACGACCGCGGTTGGGATTGGTGTTGGGGGCAGGGGAGTGATAGTGGGCATTGGCAGGGGTGTCTGGGTTGGCATGAGGGGCAGGTTTTCCAGGCGCAGCGCCTGGCTCACCTCGCTATCCAGAACTTTCATTGTTACTTCCAGGTCGATGGCTTTCACGCCTGCCGCTGCAGCCTGGCTGGTATATGTGAGGGTGTACTGTGTTTTGAGCAGGTCAGCCATGTCGTTAAATGTCTGTGCCAGCTCGGAGGAGCGGGGGGCAAGCCTGAAGACGCCGCCGGTATCTGAGGCAAGGCGCCGCAGGTAGGGCTCATCGATCCTATCGCCCAAACCGATGACATAGATGGGCAGGTTGTTTTCCTGGGCCAGGCTGATCGGTGCACCAGGTTCGCCGACATCCGCCGGCTCATTGACCCCATCGCTGAGCAGGAGAATTGCGCGGTGCCCCGAGGGAAGCGCCTCAGCCATACCCACGGCCTTGACCAGGGCATTATAAAGATGGGTGCCACCCTGGGCGGTCAACCCTTCCACCAGGTCATACATCGGGACGAGGTTGTTGGTCAAGGCCAGTTCCCTGCCATCAGCCAGGACATTGGGGTCCGGATTTACTGCATCTGAAAAAGCGATCAAAGCTGCCTGGTCGCCGGGGGAAAGGCGGTCGAGGAACCTGGCGGCTGCTGTTTTGGCATCGATCAACGCCTGGCCCTGCATGCTGCCGGAAGTATCCAACACAAGGATCACGCTCAAGGGGGCATCGCGGTCGATCACCACCTGGTCGGGTTGGATGGGACTGCCCTGGTTCTCGCGGATGGTGAAATTATCTTCATCCAGGGTGACCAAAGGCAGGCCTTCCAGGTCCCAGGCACTGAGACGCAG
>CAYSZB010000122.1:0-4288 GCA_964435475.1 uncultured Anaerolineaceae bacterium
TTCCTTCACACTTTTTCTTAAATTGGTTGATATCGCTCGCGTTTGGCGATTAAACTGGTAAAAAATGTCCCTTCGATGTATACTTTTATTGTTAATAAGCCTTTGAACAAAGGAGCGTGTCCGTCCGATGAAAGTAACAGTCAAACAACAACTCTTAGCCCATGGTGTATCCCTGGTTGCGCGGGCGGTTGCACCCCGCAGCACGTTACCCGTCCTTTCCAACATACTGGTCAGAACAGATGAGGGGCGTCTGCGCCTGTCTGCCACCAACCTGGAATTGGGCATCACCACCTGGATCGGTGCCAGCGTCAAAGCCGAAGGGGCGATCACCGTACCCTCGCGCACCTTTTCCGACCTGATCAGCAACCTGCCTAACGAAGACGTCCTGCTCACCCTGGATGGGCTGACCCACACCCTGAACGTCAAATGTAGTGGCAGTAACACCGATATCAAGGGTATTGATGCCGAGGAGTTCCCGCCCATCCCCGAACCCGACATGAGCAACAGTGTGCCGCTTAATGTTGAAAACTTCAAAGAGATGATCCAGCAGGTTGCCTTTGCCGCCTCCACAGACGACTCCCGACCCACCCTGACCGGCGTAAATCTCACCGGTGACGGCAACAAACTGACCATGGCGGCCACCGATGGCTTCCGCATCTCCGTGCGCACCGCTGTCCTATCCGAGGCGCTCAGCCGCCGCTTTGATGCCATCATCCCGGCGCGCGCCATGACCGAGCTCTCGCGCATCGCCACCGACGGTGACGAGACCCTCCTGATGAGCTTCCCGGCAGAACGGGGACAGGTGATCTTCCACATGAAGGACGTCGAACTGGTCTCTCAACTGATCGATGGCAACTTCCCGGATTACAAGGCGATCATCCCGCCTTCATTCAAAACCCACACCATCCTTTCCACCCCCGGTCTCCTGGCAGCCTGTAAGCAAGCCGAGATCATCGCCCGTGACGGCACCAACGTTGCCCGCCTGGATATCCAACCAGAAACTGTCGGCGAAAAGCCGGCAGTCCTCGAGATCTCAGCTGTGTCCGAGCAAACCGGTTCCTCCGAGATCATGGTGGATGCCAGCATAGAGGGTACCCCTCTGCTCGTAGCGTTCAATGTGCGCTTCCTGCGTGAAGTACTTGAGGTCATCAAGACCCCCAACGTGATCCTCGAAACAAATGCGGCCAACTCACCCGGCATGATACGTCCGGTGGGCGATGATTTCTTCAGACACATCATCATGCCCATGCATCTGGGCTAGAATACATAAAAATTAACCACAAAACCGGGCGAAAACTAACTTCGCCCGGTTTTTTTTACTCCCACGCGACCTCACTGGATGATAAAATTATCCATATCGGAGACAAAAAATATGGCCCTTCCTCAAAGCGCAAGTGATCGCCTGCTCAGCACGGTCCTGCTTCTTTCACAATACCCGATCCTGGCATCTCAAATACGCGAGTTGATGCGACAGGAGCTTTTTAGCCAGCACATTCTCGAACCTGATGAATTTAAGCTGGAAGTTCAACAAAAAGCCATCCAATCCCAGGAGCGCGAAGGTCTGACCGACCCCACCGTGCAGGAACCCGGCGAGGTATGGGAAAAACGCAAAGCCCTGGTGGCTGACGACCTGACCGATTTTTACTATAGCCGCCATAATAATTATGAAAAACTGGAGAAACTGATCCACCGGGTACTGAATGATCGCGGGGTGAACGATGAAGGTGTAATGATCGATATCAATCCCGAAACCGCCCCCCAGGATATGCTCTTCGAGCAGGGGATGATGATCGAAAACCTACCCGACTCCCAGCGCGCACCATACGAAGCCCGCCTGCGCGAGATTAAGGTGGTATTGATCCGCACCCTGATCAGTGACCAGTTGCGATATATCAATATTGCCCGCGAATGGTTCACCATTTCCGACCTTGCAGAGATACGCCGCCACAAGATTGGCGGGGGGCGCATCGGCGGCAAGGCTGCCGGCATGCTCCTCGCCGCCCGCATTCTCAAAGAAAAAGGCAGTCCCCTGCTGCGCGAAGCCCTGGGAACACCGACCTCGTTCTATATTGGCTCCGACCTGTTCTATTCCTTCCTCGCCGTTAACAACCTGCACCATTGGAATGACCAGAAATACAAAACCGAAGACGAAATGAGGCGCGACTACCCACTTATTTTAGAAGACTTCCTGGAAGGGGAGTTTCCACCTTACGTGTTGCAGCAATTCGAGACAATTTTAACGTCAGTTGACGAAAAACCAATTATCGTACGCTCGTCCAGCCTGCTGGAAGATAATTTCGGCACCTCCTTTGCGGGTAAGTACGAGAGCATCTTCCTTGCCAACCAGGACACCCATCAAAATAATCTATACGCATTAACCCGGGCGGTCATGCAGATCTACGCTTCAACTCTCAACCCAACTGCGCTTCTTTACCGTCGCAGCCGCGGTTTGATCGACTACGATGAGCGCATGGCGCTGCTCGTCCAGGTTGTGGAGGGCGAAAAGATCGGCCACTATTACCTGCCCCAGCTGGCTGGCGTGGCATTCAGCCACAACCAGTACCGCTGGTCGCCCCAGATCCGTGCCGAGGACGGCTTTATTCGCCTGGTGTGGGGCCTGGGTACGCGCGCGGTGGACCGTGTAGGCAACGATTACCCGCGCCTGATCGCCTTAAGCCACCCCACGCTGCGCCCATCCTCCACCACCAAGTCCATTCGACGCTATTCCCAGCAGTATGTCGACCTGATCGACCTGCAAAAGAACAAATTTGACAGCCTGCCGATTCACAAGGTGTTGAATTTACATTACAAACCCCTGCGTTACCTTGCCCAGTCGGATATGGACGGCTATTTCAGGTCGTTGAGAAGCAGGATTGTGGATGGCGACGTCCGGAGCCTCATTCTGACCTTTGAAGACCTCCTGTCCCACACCGTTTTTGCCGAGAAATTCCGCGAACTGCTGCGCATCCTTGAAAAGGAATATCGCTCCCCGGTGGATGTTGAGTTTACCGCCCAGCTTATCCCCACCGAATCTCAACCCCGGGTCGCCATCACCATCATCCAATGCCGCCCCCAGAGTTTTCTCAAGGACGACAGCCGTGTTCGTATCCCTGACGACATTGATCCACAAGACAAGGTCTTCTCTTCCAGCATCATGGTCTCTGGCGGACATCTTGACGAGATTAACTACGTGCTGTACGTGCCCGCCCAGGCTTATTTTTCAATACCCTCCCAGTCCGAGCGTTACAAACTGGAGCGCGCGATCGGCAGGCTGAACACCGTCCTGGTCAATGAGAATTTTATATGTGTCGGTCCCGGCCGCTGGGGCACATCCAACCCCGACCTGGGGGTACACGTGGATTATGCTGATATTTTCAACTGCAAAGCGCTGCTTGAATTATCCGGCGAGAACATCGGACCTGCCCCTGAACCATCTCTTGGCACCCATTTTTTCCAGGATCTTCTTGAGGGACAGATCTATCCACTATCCACTCACATCGGTGAAGACATCTTCCTGGCAGAGTTTTTCGAATCAACCACCAACCACCTTCCTGCCTGGTTACCCGAGTATGAATCTGTGGGCAGTTTCCTGCGCCTGATCCGCGTGGATGACTATCGCCCCAACCATCATCTCGAGCTGATCATGGAGGGCGACACCGGTCGAGCCCTGGCCTTCTTAAAGCCAAACACCCCCGGCCTGAACGACATCGGCCGATGATCAAGCAAAACCCGGGTCAAGACTTATATCCAACATGACCAACCGGTCACATTTCAACCTGCCGGTCGCTGCTTTTTAAGAGGAAACAAGGCTATCAACCTGTTTGTTGAGAGAACTCCCCGCCTCTTATGCCCAATTATGACCGGCCAGTCACCTTTTAGCCCCTTTTAAGCCCTAAAACCCATCTGCGCAGCTATATGACCACCCGGTCATATAGTATTTAGGCCCTTAGCGGTCTCTATTAGTCAAAAACTTTTTCCCCGGGGGCTGGTGATGCCGGGCGGTTTTAAAAAAACCATGATCGATCACCCTCTGTCGATGTATCAGGTTTGACCCGGGAAAGTTTCATGAACAGGGAATTTCTATGGTTCGGTAGATATGTAATGTTTCACGTGAAACATCCAGGGCTTTCTAAATGCTCAAAATTTATGTTTCACGTGAAACAATTTTGATTTTAGATAATTTACTTTCTTTGTCACCCAACCTGTCGTAGTTAAATTTAACCTGGGTCATTCTGCGCGGTCCACTGACCCTTTGACGGTTTGCAGCGATATTTGGCGGGGATTTTTG
>CAYSZB010000123.1:0-4241 GCA_964435475.1 uncultured Anaerolineaceae bacterium
TATCCTTGCCTTTCAGGTCGACTGGTTGGCGAATGCCCTTTTCGGCCAGAGCAGCGACAGCGACGGGGTACTCTTCATACCAAGCCGCAACATAAACGACAGGCACACCCTGGGCACGGCTTAACAGCACCTGTTCACCAGAAGCGATCATGAATTTTTCATACCCCGAGCCGATCAATGCAACCAGGTCGGCTTCGTTGCCATAGTACAAGGAGACATCCAGCCCTTCGTCGGCAAAGAAACCCTGATCTATTGCCACATAAACCGGGGCAAACTGGATGTTTGGGATGTAGGTCAGGTTAAAGGTAACCTGGGTAAGTTCTTGAGATGTTGGATTGCGCCTGTCAAGCATCCTGTCAATCATCCGAGCTGTCAAGAGCGTGATGATCAGCACGACTAACATTAGAAAAGCGGCCAACCAGTTTCTTTTTCTTTTTTCCATCGAAAATTTCCTTTATTCCCGCCAGGTTTGCCAGGCCAGCACCCGCTTCTCAATCAGCAGCACCGATCCATATAGAAGGGATGCCATTATCACCAGGGTGATGACGGCGACAAAGACCAGGGCGGTATCATATTGACCCCTGCCTACATTAATAAGAAAACCCAGTCCGCGATCTGAACCAACCAACTCGCCGACAATCGCCCCGATCACTGAGAGAGTCGCCCCAACCCTCAACCCACCCAGAAAAATGGGCAGTGCGGAAGGGATCTCGAGGAACCAGAGGGTTTTTATTGAGCTGGCTCTTAAGGAGCGCATCAGGTTGTGCAGGTCCTGGGGTACCTCGCGCAAGCCAACCACGGTGTTGATCAGAACCGGGAAGAAGACCGTCAGGCTGCAGATCAAAACCTTCGAAAGCAGACCGGGACCAAACCAGATGACCAGGAGGGGGGCAATGGCGACGACCGGGATCGCCTGGCTGGCAACCAGGTAGGGTGATAGCAACTTTTCAGCCGCCTTTGACTTTGCCAGCAGGAAACCAATGAGGGTCGAAAAGAAGGTGCCGGCAAGCAACCCAAGGAGGATCTCCAGCAATGTGGCAAAGAGATGCCGCTGGATGAGCCCCTCTCTGAGCGCCTTGATGAAACGGGTAAAAACCTGGACCGGTGAAGGGAGTATGAAAGCAGGAAGTTTAAAGAGCAGGACCAGCAATTGCCAGGTGAGCAACCCCAGGGCAATCGAGGCAAAAAAGAACAGCCAGCGTTTGCGGGTTAAATGGGTTTTGGGCAGGTTAACAGATTGCCCCGGGGATAACGGTTCTTTATCTTTTGATCTACCTTTCATTTTGACTGGTTTTAACCATAAATTGCTTATTCTCGTAACAAAACGCCACACAATCTACCGGTAGTATACGGATTTCCTGGGCGCAAGTCAATTGTAACCAACAAATCACGGTTTTACGGAAACCTTGCAGGTTTAATTTAGCAGATATAATTACCCCGTGATGACTTATAACGCCAAACCACCCCAAAAACTGCTTGTGCTGGCAAACCCCAGCCTACCCGGTGTGGAGGAGTTGGCAGCCCAGGTGACAAATTGGTTGATTGAACGGGGAGTCAGCTGCGACGAGGGATTTTTACCCGAGGACCCGGCAAATGCTGGCGATCTGCCAACCCGGGTGGATGTGGTGATCGTTCTGGGGGGCGATGGGAGCATCTTGCGCGCCGGGCATGTCTATGCCCCACACGGCATCCCGTTGTTGGGGATTAATGTAGGTCATTTTGGCTTTCTGGTTGAAATCAATGAACATGAGTGGCGGGATAAGTTAACTCTACTCCTGGAAGGTGCCTTCCGGGTTGAAGAGCGAATGATGCTTAGTGCGGAGTTCTGCCGTGAGGGCGAGGTTCAGCGCCAGTGGGACGTGATCAATGAAGTGGTGGTGTGCCGCGGGCAGTACGTGCGACCGATCGAGATCTGCGTGAGTATGGACGAGGGTTACCTGACCAACTACATCGCGGACGGCTTGATCGCCGCCACGGCGACCGGTTCGACAGCATACGCCCTGGCAGCAGGTGGACCAATCCTGCCGCCGGAATTGCGCAACATCCTTCTGGTGCCTATCGCCCCGCATTTTTCAGTGGACCGCGCCGTTGTGCTGGATGAAGGCACGTCCACCTGTATCGAAGTACTCTCCAGGCACGAAGCAGTGATCAGTGTGGACGGGATGGACCCGGTTTTTATGCATAACAGCGACAAGGTGCGGGTGACGGCCAATAAGATGTCGCTTAAAATGATTCGTTTCCAGGATCGCGGTTACTTTTACCGCAACCTGGCACTTTATACAGAAAGTCATCCACTGACAGGGTTGAAAACCAATGGCAAATAGCGAATTTACTTCCCCGGTGGACGACAATGAAATCACCCTGCGCTGCAATCGCTGTGGTAAGCCGATCACTCCTGAGACGGCTGTTGCCACCCCCACGGGGTACCGCTGCAAGGAATGTGTGCGCAGTCAACAGAAGACCTTTGAAACAGCTAAGAGCTATGATATCCCGATCGCGTTCATCCTGGCGGCGGTGCTGGCGTTTTTGGGCAGCCTTTTAAGCACTGTGATCGGCTTTTTTACCGTCCTGCTTGCCCCGGCGGCAGGCATGCTGATCGCCGAGGTTGTCAGGGCAGCTGTAAAAAAGAGGCGCAGCAAACCCTTGTCGCGCAGCGTTCTGTGGGGCGTCATCATCGGTGGCGCACCGCTGGCGCTGTTGCGGGTGGGTTCAATCCTGCTTGGTTTGGCACAGGGCAGTTTCAGCCTGGGGGGACTGCTGCCGCTCGTCTGGTTGGTTGTTTTTGTAGTGATGTGTGCCTCGTCGGCATACTACCAGTTTACAGGAATTCGTTTAAGATAAGGACCTTTGAAGATGCTCATTGAACTGCATATTCAAAACTTTGCCATCATCCAGGACCTGACCCTGCGGTTCAAGCCAGACCTGGTGGTATTCACCGGAGAGACTGGCGCCGGCAAATCGATCATCCTGGACGCCCTGGAAGCGGTGTTGGGCGGCAGGGTGGACGTGACAGCAGTGCGTACGGGGACGGACAAAGCGGTGGTTGAGGCGGTTTTTAAGCTCGAGGAGCCCTTTAAAGGCAAAGTAGACGAGGTACTGGAACGGGAAAACCTGCAGGACGAACCGGGTTTCCTGGTGCTGACCCGCGAGATCCGCAGCGAGGGGCGCAATATCGCACGCATCAACGGGCATAGCGTGAGTGCCAGCCTGCAGCGGGAGCTTGGCGCCTTCCTGGTCGATATCCACGGTCAATCCGAGCATCTCTCGCTGCTTAAAGAACAAAACCATATTGACCTATTGGACCGTTTTGCCAGCACCGGTCCACAACTGGAGGTATATGGTGCCAATTATCGACAACTCCGCGCAGCCCAAAAACAACTGGACGCCCTGCGCCAATCTGAGAAAGATGCCGCCCGGCGGATCGACATGCTGACCTACCAGATCAAAGAGATTGAGGTGGCCAAGTTGCAGGCCGGGGAGGAAGATGAACTGCGGCAGGAGCGTACACGGCTTTCCAACGCTGAGAATTTAAGTGGTTTGACCCAACAGGCATTGATGTTGCTGGATGAAGGCACCCCGGAGGTCAGTTCCATATCAGACCTGCTGGGAGAAGTATTGCGCAGTTTGGGCGAACTGGCACGCATTGATCGCTCCACACAATCGCTGGTTGAGAGAGCAGACGGCTGCCTGAGCACGGTATCCGACCTGGCCATGGAGTTGCACTCATATGCCGAGGCGATCGAATTCAATCCGCATCGCCTTGACCAGATCGAGGAACGCATTGACCTGATCAACCGGTTGAAACGCAAATATGGGAACACGATCGAGGAAATTTTAGCTTATGGGGAACGAGCAAGGGAAGAGTTAAATAATATCGAACACTCAGAAGAGAAGATGGACGAACTGGAGAATTTTATTATCCAGTTGTCAGAAACGATATTGATACAGGCATCAGAAATATCAACTATCAGGCAGAAAGCGTCACTTCTCTTATCTGCACAGATCGAGGACCAGTTGAGCGAACTGCACATGGTCAAAGCACGCTTTAAGGTGGATATCCGGGCCGAAGAGAACGAAAACGGCCTGCTTCTGGCGGATGGTCGGCGGGTGTCTTTTGACAGCCGCGGGATCGACCGGGTGGCTTTCCTGGTGGAACCCAACCCGGGTGAGGGACTGAAGCCACTGGTCAAGATCGCTTCCGGCGGTGAGACCTCGCGTTTGATGCTGGCGCTTAAGAACGT
>CAYSZB010000124.1:0-4186 GCA_964435475.1 uncultured Anaerolineaceae bacterium
GCCCATTCAGCCAGGAGGAGATGACCTATTTCCCGGACCTGGACATCTGGAAAGCGGAGGTCACATCTGACAGTCAGTTCTTCTACTTCAGTATTTATCTCGTAGGGGCTGATCCGGAAAGTAACTCGCTGAGGGGAATATACGGTGTTGAGTTGGACTTGAATCTGGATGGCAGGGGCGAGTACCTGGTCCTTTGTGAGCAGCATACAACTGTGGATTGGACGATCGAGGGGGTGAGGGTATTGCGGGATAGCAACAAGGATGTGGGGGGCAGGTTGGCGACTTATCCTGAAGCAGCGGACCCCGGTGATGGATATGAGGATGAAATATTCTCAATGGCGAATCCAATTGATCCGGATGGGGCGTGGTGCCGGGTGTCCACTGATGCACCGAGGGTTGAGATCGCCTTGCATAGACCGCTGATCGGTTCACCACGATTCTTTGGTTGGGGCGTATGGGCTGATGGTGCGGTCCAGGATCCCAGCCTGTTTGATTACAACGATCATTTTTCAATTCTCCAGGCAGGATCTCCTATTACAGGCAACCGCTACTACCCATTGAAGAGTATCCACCTGGTGGACAGCACGTGCCGTGAGGCCTATGGATTCACGCCAAGCATGGATGTTCTTGGGATGTGCTATGTTGTTAAACCAACGGCAATCACCCCTACAGTATTAGTACCTTTCTCTTCCCCTGCCTTTACACCCTCAACATTACCCACCCAGCCTAGTGTCACTACCGAAATACCTACTCAGGAAACACTACCGCCAGACACCCCCACGCCTGAAACGCCGACCAGACCACCCGTTTGGACTGAAACTCCTACTTCTCCTCCGGACCAGGGTAATTAATTCATACTGAAATGTGTTGTGGTTTTGCTAGGAATTTGACAATAATTCTCCTGTTCTTAAAAGCACTGTCATGGTTGACTCCCCCCGGTTGGCCCATAAGAAGTAAGGAATTAGGCGCAACTCAGTTTTGTCCTGAGCAAGACCAATAAGTTCAAGATAATCAAAACCCAATATGGATTTCATCTCAGCTTTTAGAGTGGTAATATCCAAATAACTACTAAAGATATCTGCTTCAGGGTTGTCAGTACTTTCCAGGCAGTATAAGAGTGGTCCGCGTGTTACGGCGGTCTTATTCTGCGCACTTTTTACCCCGGGATGGAAGATGAGCGGGCGAACTGGCATTTCAAAATGAATGGTGATTTCATCTGCAGGGTGCCAGACACGGTCTAACGTGATCCACCTTGCCACCCTGGGGTCTATCCCGGCAGCGGTAATTTCTGCTTGTAGCAAGGGTTTGTAATGCCCGATCAAATCCTCGTTGATCGAAACCTCGGCTGAGGGGCACCAGGAAGGCAATCGCAGGTGGATCTTGGAAGCTTGAGGTTTTGACATCTCAAGGTGCAGGTTTACATTACCATCCCAAGGGAACTCGCTGTTCATATCTATGTTGAGATCATTTAATTTCACAGATGTTGAGAAGTACTGATGTACGTGAATATCATCTGACGTCTCTGTGTACTGGTACTTTTCCAATTGTGCCAGGGTGCGACTCAGGTTGGAGGGGCAGCAGGGCACCGCGTACCAGGTTTTACGGGTGATTCCGCCGTGACAGGCCAGGGGATTATTGTAAAGATAAGATTTGCCATCCACCGCCAACCCAACCAGGGCCGCATTGTACAACTGCCACTCCAGCAGATCGCTGTATTGCGCTTTGTTGGTCAAAATTGACATCTCGTGGTTCCAAAATATACTGCCCAATGCGGCGCAGGTCTCAGCATAGGCCAGCTCAGGGTCCAGTTCGTAATCCCTGCCAAAGCCTTCGATCTCCGGTCGGGAGCCAATGCCGCCGCTGGGGTACATACGACGGGTTACCATACGCTCCCAGACCTGTTCAAGGCGTGGCAGGTCTGACAGGTCGCCAGAAAGGCGGGCTGCCATGGCACTGGCTGTTTGAAGGTAGGCAAAGCGCACGGCGTGACCTTCAGGTGTGTTCTGTTTGGAGAGGGGTTTATGCTGTTGTAGCAACCTGCCGCTAATTGCTTTGAACAGGTAGCGGGTCTTACCAAAACGACCTTTCCTGGCATAATTACCCGCTGGTATCTGCTTGGTCTGACTGTCGGGATGTTCAGCTCGAAATTTTTCCTTAGCTAACAAGACCAATTTTGATCGTTTTGACACACTGGCGTTTTGCTGGAAAAGGTGAAAACCAAAACGTTTATCCCGACCACGCTGGTCCAGGAATTGCCGGGCTAATGCAAGGTGGGGTGGGTGGCGGGTGATTTCGTATAGCCGTAACAAGGCAATCTCGATCTCCTCGTGGCCGGGGGTGAAGCGTGGGCCCTTGCCGGAGAAATCTTCTACGATCCGATCAGCAGCTTTTTTAGCAACCTGTAGGAGGTCCTGCTTGCCGGTTGCCAGAAAATGAGACACCCCGGCCTCGATCAGGTGACCATGGCAGTAGAGTTCGTGCTCGATTTGCAGGTTCAACCAGCGATGGCCCGGAAAATGGACCTGGTTGTATGTGTACAAATATCCATCCGGATCCTGTGTATTGATCAGTAGGGAGATGAATTGATCCACCAGGCTGGTTAATTGCGGGTTGAGGTGATCCTGGAGGATGCGGGATGCAGCGTCGAGCCATTTATAGGCATCCGAGTCAGCAAAGAACCATCCTTCATGAAAAACCGGCTTGTTTTCTGCCAGGATGCGGAAATTGTCGATGCAGCCTGATAACTCAAGTTGTTCCCACTGGTGAAAAATACTCTGGGAGCGGTTAATCTCCTGCCAGTAATGCCAAAAGCCGGTTGTTGGGATAGGGCTGTTCATAATATTGCTCTAATTTTAACATACACTGCCGAGAGATGATGGTGGAACATTTTGTTGATGAGGATGGATTGATCACCATTAATCCACGAAAAAGGCATTCTGAATCCCAGAAAAGAACGAAAACACCAGCCTTAATATAAAATAAGCTAGTTTGCGCATAGCCACTTATTCAATCAAATTATTGGTCGAATCAGGTAGAAAAGTAACCGTAGGCCTTCATTTTATAATCCAATTTGAGTAATTTTACAATCGATTTTGGTCGGCATAACGAAAATTTTCGTTAATAACTTTGCGTTTTGCGGTAAAAAACTTATTTTTACTTCAATTTTCATTAAATTAAGTAAAATTGCGTATAGTATTTTTTGAGGTAATAAATATTTATAGATCCTTGGCTTTATATGCCTGGGGATTAATGCAATAGGGTAGGGGAGTTCCATGCAGGCCAGCCAAAAGGTTTTGGGCAGCGACAACAGCCATCTTTTCGCGGGTCTGTCGACCGGCGGTGGCAATATGCGGTGTGATCAGGCAGTTTTCCAGAGTTAAGAGGGGATGATCGACAGGTAATGGCTCGGGATCTGTCACGTCCAGAGCTGCGGCAGCGATGTATTTTTCTTTTAAGGCATGATAAAGAGCCTCCTGGTCAACCACGGCGCCTCGTGAGGTGTTGATCAGGATAGCCCCGGGCTTCATTTTCGCCAAAAACTGGGCGTTGACCAGGTGTTTTGTCTGCGCGGTCAGCGGTAAATGTAGAGAGATAAAGTCAGAATTGCGCAGCAATTCATCCAGATCTTCCACTTTTTGGGCATTAATGCCCTCCACAGGTGCCCGGGAGGGGCTGTAAAAGAGGACGTGCATGTCAAAACCGCTGGCACGCCGGGCTACAGCCTGACCAATGCGTCCAAAACCGATGACGCCCAGTGTACTGTCCTTGAAATCGGTTCCCAATAGAGTTGAAGGACTCCAGTTCTTCCAGGCACCTGTGCGCACATGGCGCTCACCTTCAGGCAGCCTGCGCGCAGCAGCCATGAGGAGTGCCCAGGCAAAATCGGCGGTGGCGTCGGTCAGGATGCCGGGTGTATTGCCGACAAAAATGTGCCGTTTGGCGGCTTCCTGGATGTCAATATTGTCATAGCCCACTGCATATGTGCTGATCACCTTCAGCTCGGGGCTGGCTGCGCTGATGATTTCCCTATCCATGGGGTCAGACAGCATGCACAGGATGCCTGATTTGCCTTTGACCAGTTCCAATAATTCAGACCTGCTGGGCGGCAGTTCCCCGGGCCAGATCTGCAGGTCGGTCTCTGCGCGCAGCAATGCCAATCCTTTCTCGGGAATGATGCGGGTTACCA
>CAYSZB010000125.1:0-1503 GCA_964435475.1 uncultured Anaerolineaceae bacterium
AGGTTTCCCAGTCCAAAGAACTCTGCCGTCCATGCGTTTGCGGGATGCGCATAGATCTCTTCCGCCGTCCCCTCCTGCGCTATCCGCCCGTTATGCAACAGCATCATCCGGTCGGCGATCGCAAAGGCCTCTTCCTGGTCGTGTGTCACGTAGATCGATGGCACACCTGCCTTGTGCAGTATGTGTCTCAGGTCCTCGATCAGGTCTTCCTTCAATGACCGGTCCAGCGCCCCCAGCGGTTCGTCCAACATCAACAGCCGCGGTTTGGGTGCCAGTGCCCGTGCCAGTGCCACTCTCTGCTGTTCCCCGCCCGAAAGGTCAAACACATCCCGTTCCGCAAACGCCACCATGTCAACCAGCTCCAACACCTCGTTTGTCCGCTTCTTAATCTCCTCTGCCCCTTTTTTCTGCATCCTCAGCCCGAATGCCGCGTTCTGGAACACGTTGCGGTGCGGGAATAGCGCATAGTCCTGGAACATCAGCCCGAATTGCCGCAAATGCGTCGGCACAAGGCTCAATTCTTCTTCGTTCCACAATATCTTTCCTGATTCCGCTGTCTCGATCCCCGCAATGATCCGCAAAAGCGTCGTCTTACCGCTGCCCGATGTCCCCAAAAGGCATAAGATCTCGCCCGCCCTGACCTCAAAGCTGATCCCGTCCAACAGCGCTTTGTCTTCATACGTCTTAACGATGTTCTTGACTGATAGCATTAGAATACCTCTTCTCCGGGGATGCGTGTCTTTTCGATCAGCATGACCCCCAACAGGCAGGTGACCAGCAGGATGGATGACATCGCCAGTGCCTGCCCATAGTTCAAGCCCCCCGGCTGTGATATGTACCGGTATATCGCCACCGGGATGGTCGGGTTGGTCGGCGATGCAATAAAGGATGATGCCCCGAATTCCCCTACCGATATCGTGAATGCGAATATCGCGCTCGCCACCGCCGATCGGAATAATAGCGGCATGTCGATCTCTCTGATGACCTGTCTCGGTGAAGCGCCCAGGCTGCGCGCCGCCTCTCTAAGCGAGCCGGGTATCTTTCCCAGCGATGGCATCAAGATGCGCACCACGAATGGCAGCGCGATCAAAGAATGTGCGATCGGTATGAGGATCGGCAGTGTCTGGAACAGGCTGTTCTGCGTATAAAATACCACCAGCAAGCCCAACCCCAGCGTCACGGCCGAAGCCCCCAATGGCAGCATGATCACCGGCTCAAGCCAGTTTCTCCATCGTCCTTTTTGGTTCAGCGCATATGCCAGCAAAAATCCCAGCGGCAGCGTGATCCCGATCGTTGCCAGCGCATACACCAGCGAATTCTTGATCGCCAAAAGCGGCGGCACGTAAAATAGCGAATCCTGGCGGTTGCTGAATAGCTCCCGGTAATAGGCCAGGCTGATCCCCGCCCTGAAATCCCCGCCTTCTCCCCTCGCCGGCTCAAGTTGGCTGAAAGATCGCCCCACCAGCGCGGCCATCGGGCTGACAATGAAAAGCAGCAGCAGCA
>CAYSZB010000125.1:1603-4132 GCA_964435475.1 uncultured Anaerolineaceae bacterium
GTCGCCCCCAGTGTTTTAGCCGCCTGAGCCAGGCGCTGGTCCAGGCTCGCCATCGCGTTCGAAACGATGCGGATCACGATCGTGATGTTGTAAAACACATGCACCACCAGGATCGCCCCGATCGAATTCACAAAGCGGATCGGTGCTTCGTTCAGCTCAAAAAGGCCCATCAGCCCGAGGTTTAAAAGCCCCCTCGGTCCCAACAGTGCGTTAAATCCCGCCGCCACAACCACCGTCGGCAGGATGAATGGCAGCGTGCTCACCAGGTTCAGCAGGTTTTTCCCCGCGAACTTGTAGTGCGAGAAAAGATATGCCGCCGGGATGCCCAACAGCAGGGTCAACAGTGTCGAAAGCGCCGCCTGCGAAAAGGTGAATTCCAAAGGCCGCAAGATGTCCCCCGCATTGATCAATTGCCATCCCCCGCTGAATTGCTCGGCAAACACCAACCGGATGATCGCCGCCATCGGCTGGTAAAAGAAGATCACTAAAAATAAGAGTGGGATCGCCCATGTCAGCGCTTTTAATACAGTTTGCCCTCCTCTGGTGGCGCTGTGGGTTTTCCTGCCAAAAGTGCTCATCTGCCTATTTCAATACCCTCTCAAGCCAGGCGTCGATCCATGCTTCCCGCATCTCGCTGATCCGTTGCGGGTCAAGCGCTGCCGGAGATTCCAGAACCTGCGCCGCCTGGATGAAAGCCTCCGGCAAAATCGCCTCAGGGTTCACCGGGAAAACGAACATCTGCAGTGGCAGGTCTTCCTGGTACTCCTTGCTCAGCATGAAGTCGATGAATTTTTCTGCCAGGTCGCGGTTCTTGGTCCCCTTGAGGATGCCCACGAATTCCACCTGCCTGAAGCAGGTACCCTCGCCGATGATGCTTGCTGTGGGTGCCTCCAGGAGCGGTGTCTCCGCATAGATCAGCTCTGCCGGCGGGCTGGATGCGTATGAAACGACCATCGGCTGCCCGCCCCTCCCTGACGATCCCGAGAAGTTCGTGTAATAGGCCGTTTCCCAGTCATTGACGATCACCACCCCGTTCTCCACCAGCTGCTGCCAATAGTCCAAATAACCGTCTTCGCCAAAGTGCGCGATCGTTGCCAGCATGAAAGCCAGCCCCGGTGATGAGGTCGCCGGGCTCTGCACGACCAAAAGCCCTGCATATTCCGGCTTTAAGAGGTCTTCCAGGCTGCTGGGAACCGCCAGCCCGCGTTCCGCGAACCATGCCTTGTCATAATTGATGCACACGTCGCCGTAATCAACCGGCAGTGCCCGCTTCTGGCTGTCCAGCTGGAATCCGGCGGGGATGTTCTCCAACGATTTGGAGTTATACGGTTCGAATATGTCCTGCTCCAATGCCCGGCTTAAAAAGGTGTTGTCCACCCCATAGAACACATCGCCCGCCGGGGTATTGTTGGCCTGCAAAAGGATCACCCGGTTCAGTGCCGCGCCCGTATCCCCGCTCTTGACGAACGTGATGTCGACCTGGTTTTCCGCTTCAAAATTGGTGATCAATTCATTGCTCACCGAGTATGAGTCATGCGTCAGAACGGTCAGCGTTCTTACCGCTGTGGGTTCAGGCGCCTTGACGCACGCCGTCAAAAGGCAAAGCACGATACATATAATAGAAGGGAGTTTGTACTTCATTGGTACCTCCTACCGGGATCCGATCAATTTAATGATGCAGGTGGAAACACAGAAGCTTGCCGGATTGCAGTTTGATCGAAACCTCGTTGGCGTTCGCCTGGTTCGAGATACCCCGTGTCTTGCGCGGCAGCAGCGTATCGTTCTTCATCGGGTACGCCAGGCCTTCCGTGGTGATCCCGACCGCCGGTGCACAGATCGCCATCAGCGAGATGGTGTCGCCGATCCGCGCCGCAAAGGTCGCGCTGTCCTTGATCGCGAATGCGGCTGTTTTGCCGTCGTCCATTTTGATGTCAAAGTCTTCCAGGTCTTCCCGCAACAGCAGGTCAAGGTTGACCACGCTCTGGTCCATCCGTCCACCCAACGCCCCTACCAGCAATATCTTCTTGAACCCCTTTTCGATCACGTAATTGATCGCCAGTTCCAGGTCGGTTTCATCTTTCCTTGTCGGGAATTTGACGATCTTCACCCCATCACTCATCATGATCCCCACCAGGTCAGGGTCGATCGAGTCGAGGTCACCGATCAGGATGTGCGGGATCAGGTTAAAGGTAAAAGTGTGCCGGATACCGTTGTCCACGGCCACCAGGAAATCTGTCTCGAAGAATTCCAGCTTGTTCGGATCACCCAACTCACCGTTAATGAATAGAACAGCCCTGTTTTGATCTTCCATGTTTTTTGCGCCTCCATTCCGGAGGGATGCGAATTTTGAAGGATCCCTCCGCCGGCATTATCCGGATCAGGTTATTCGGGTCGGAAGTCAAGCTTCCCTCTCAGCCAGTCGAACATTGGCTCCCCGGTACCAGTTTATTATAACATCTGGCCTTGTATTTATTACACAATTGGTATGAAAAAGCCTTTAGGTATCAAATTTCTCGGCGAATGTCTCTC
>CAYSZB010000126.1:0-3926 GCA_964435475.1 uncultured Anaerolineaceae bacterium
TACCTCAAGTTGAATCCAATGGTTACACAGGCGGAGATCGATGCCTGGACGCCCCTGGCGGTCATTGCAAGAATTGCGGATGGCGTGCCCGGGGAGAAGGACCGCCTGTTGGAGATGCTGGGGATGAGTTTTTAGGCCGGGGAGGCTGGAAAAAGGTCTACATGGCCAAGTAACCCTTGCTAACGAGGGTAATTTTCCTCACTCTTTAATTAGCAGCTCTCTATTTAAATCTTCCTTAACCAAATATTGAGCTTGACTGACAGGCTATAAAACCCGACCTCACCTTATAATCATCGGCAGGTAGGTGTTCATTGCCTTGCAAGCCGAAAACTCTGAACTGCCATTATTCTGACTATAAGCCACCGCTGTGAAATAAATATGGGACCCCGCGTCTGGCAAGGTAATCGAGAAACTTACCCGACCCGCATCAGTGGATGTTTTACTGGTTATTCCCAGGTAGACCTGCCCCTCACCGTGCCGGGTGGGGTCGCATGACGCATTGGCATAAAAGTAAATATCCAACGGCACACTTGCGCCTGTCAACACCTCGCCCTGCAGCCTCACCATGCCCGGGCTGGGGAAGCTGACATTACTGATCACGGGGAAGTTTTGAATGGTGTCAACATCGCCTATATCGTTGAGGGTGACCCCTACCTGGCTTTTCATTTTGGCCACATCAATACCCAGCGCGCCATTGCTGTGTATTGAGTTCCCTGCCACTCGCACAGGCGTTGACCCAAGGTCAATTCCGTTCTTGACATTATGGGCAATGGTGTTCCCGGCTCCTGCGGAAGTTCCACCGATGACTGTTGTGTTTGCGTCAAGAACCTCAATACCGCTCATTCCGTTGGGAAAGGCTGAACCCGAACCATTGATGCCAATAAAGTTCCCTTCGATGGATGTGATCGAAGTGGTTCCCTCACCACCAACCGAAACCCCCTGCTGGGTATTGCCCGAAATGATATTACCAGAGCCGGTGGTTGAACCACCGACGATGGTATTGGATGAAGCAAAAACCTTGATGCCCACAAGGTTGGGAATGGGTGCGCTTTGGGCAGCATTCAGCCCGATGGTGTTGCCCTTGATATTAACCAGCTCGCTGTGGGCGACTGAGATGCCCGCTCCGGAGTTGCCAGAGACCAGGTTCCCCTCACCAGGGTTGGGACCGCCAATCACATTGTTATTAAAATAAGGGGGAGAACTCGGTCCGGTTTCGCCGATTTGTATCCCCCAATTCCCGTTGGGGACGGCAATGGTTCCAGTCGCATTTGTTCCAATGTAGTTCCCGGTTATTGTAGTGTAGTTTCCTTTAATAAATATCCCGCCATTCGTGTTACCACTGATAATATTACGCTCACCTTCACTATCACCGCCAATATAAATACCTGTGGAACCATCAATGAGGATGCCATAGCCGTTGGGCAGGGGTGTAGCCCCGTCACTCTTAACGCCAATATAATTCCCTTTAATATAGTTTGTTCCGCTTGACTGGATGTTGATGCCGATGTTGCTGTTCCCGGCAATGATATTCCGTTCGGCTGAAGTCTCGCCACCGATCACAGCTCCATTCGAGTTATTAACCTTTATCCCAACATTATTGGGGTGGGGAAGTGCCGAATTTGAGATCAAATCACCAATCTTATTCCCGGTGATCACCGCTCCCAGTGCCGAGTTGGTGGGTGAACCAACATAGATACCAAATTCAAAACCAGCAATGGTGAGATTCTTGATGGCACACCCATCTGCCTGGATATTAAAAGCTTGGGAGGGCTGGCCGCTACCGCCCCTGATGATGACCGGGGAGGGACCTTGCAGGTTGGGACCCTGGATGGTGGTATAGTCGGCATTGAGAGCGGGCAGCGAGAGCCAGTCCTCGGGTACATCGATGATGGTGGGGGCAAAGTTAGGTATACCGGATATGCGGAAGGTGATCAGCGTGCCGGAGGCGGCGTCTAAAGAGTTGGCTGTCTGGATGGCGGCACGCAGCGTGCAAATGTTGTTACCACTAGAGGTTTCGCAAACCAACGGGTTTGCCGTGCCCTCTTTCGCCTCGTCGCCGGTTGAATTGACCACGATCGAGACGGGATCAACCGCCGCAACAGGTTTAGCTTGCGTTCCCAATCCAAAAACCAGGAGGAGGACGAGAAGTGAAAATTGGACAATTTTATAGAGACTGCTCTTATGCATGGGAAACCTCCTTGCAGCAACGAATTGCGAAAGCACAAATTTTTAATGAAAGATAAGGTTGACCAACCATGTATGTGATGAAGCTCTTTGAACTCAGAATTGTGTGATGATGTCAGTTTGAATTAATTATACAAGATATTTAAGTGGCGACCGTTGGTCGTGCCCCACTCCGCTGTGGCAGAGGAATGCTATCCCGACACCTCATAATACTCCCGATACACCCTGAAATTCTCATGAAAGCTTTCCAGCCAGGCTTCGATATACGACCTCTGCTCGAAGAGGGGCAGCAGGTCAAGCGCCAGGTCGGCAACCCGGATGCCTGCCACCTTCTCATCCAGCGCCTGCATGGCCTGCTCAAGGGTGTATGAAACTTTCCCATCCCGGGCAAGCTTCTCAACGTTCGGCTGCACCCTTTGCTGCATAAACCACAGCAGGTCATAAAAATCCCGCCCCTTGATGGAGATGCCGGACCCGCCTTTCTGGAAGTTACGCTCGAGGCAAGCCAGCATTTTTCCCGCCATCATCGTTTCAAGCGAGAAATGCTGTGCGACAAAGCTGTGCCCAAAGACCAGGACCGGCGTCTTGCGAATCTCCGCCACCTGGGGCCGGGGACTGATCTCGACCTTCAGGTGCAGCGCTTCCGAGGGGTCGCTTGTCAAGCCCAACTCCGCCAGGATCGGGAACTTAAGCGTAATGCGCCGGATGCCGCCTGCGCCTACCTGGGAGCGGGCGGCGGTTGGTTGATAGCCTACACCGGCGCGAAAATAAGCCAACAGGTCGTTTTCCAACCCGCTGATCTCAACCCCGGCTCCATTATCCAGGCCCAGGTCTTCTGAAAGGCGGTTCAGGCCATAAATGACATGCAGGCAGGTGCCGCCATAGAAGTTCAACAGGCGGTACTGCGGGTGGTTGTAAATAAAATCCAACGTATAGGCCTGCAGGGCTTCTTTTAAGACAATGCGGCGTGTTTCGTTGGACAGCTGTGCGCCTTTTTGCTCAAGAATATTGCGCAGGTATTGGGTCAGGGTTGCCATGGGTGTGCCTCCAGGTTGCGCAGGATCGCCTGCATCTTATTGCTGTTGCTCAAGTGGATATAGCCCCGGAATTCATCCCGCTCTTCGAGGGTCAGCTCATCCAGGTTCAGGCGTAATTCCTCCACCAGGTTCATATCGCGCGGTTTCAATTCGGAAGGCGCCTGTCGCAGGTACAGCAGGTCAAAAAGCGCCTTGGCAGGGCTGGCGATTGCGAAAGGGATACCATGAAAGTCGCGGATGGTGAACCCTGTGAACAAGGCTGTTTTAATATGGCGGTAGATAAAGGCGCCCAGGTTATTTTCGATCACCCGGGTATTTTTGAACGTGACTGCGCTTACCGGGTAGGTAACATCCGTCAGGAGCGCATGCCGCTGCAGGACAAACTCAAGCGACAGGTAGGATTGGGGTAACAGGATGGTACTGATCGCGGCTGAAAAATCGGTTTCCGCATGGTGCAGATCGTGGAAGCGGCTGGTCATGTAGACACCTTTTTTCAACTGGATGATATGCCCTGCTCTCATCCAACGGTAAAGCGCGGTCTGGATGGAACCGGGCGAATAGGACCCATCATCCATCAGTTGTTTGACTGCTTCGATGGTGAAATAAGGCAGGTGCTCAAGGGCAGATAAAACCGATCTTTTCATATCACATAATAGACACTTTATGTCTATTATTCCATATAAAGATGATAAATACAAGGGGGAA
>CAYSZB010000127.1:0-3859 GCA_964435475.1 uncultured Anaerolineaceae bacterium
GGCCGGGTATGCTCCCCGAAAACCAACCAACAGCCCGCCCTAGATCTGGGCAGGTTTTTCCGCTGCTGCGGCTGCCTTTTCCGGGTAGGGCTTGAAGAGGAAGAAAGCGACCACGCAGGCCAGTGCCACCACCGGGCCAATGGCGATCACGCCGTACTGCCAGCCCAGCAGGAGGGTCAGGATGGAGCCTGCCAAGCCGCCGACGAACTGGTTGATCACGCCTTGCACCGCGAAGTACATCCCGGCGCGGTCCTTGCCGGTCTGGGCTGCCTCGTTGGCAGCGATCTGGGCGGGCAGCGCGTAGGGGATGGTGAAGAACACGCCGATCGAGAAGCTGCCGATCGCCCCGGCGATCACACCCACCAGGAAGGGCGGAATGGGCAGGTTAAGCTTTGTCCAGCCCAGCGGGAAGAGCAGCATGGCAAAGGCAAAGACCAGCAAACTCAGCCGGAAAGCCCACTTGATGCCCTTTTTCTTGACAATGAAGTTGAACAGAAGCAGCATGAAGGGGATGGGGGCGAAGGCAGCAGCGTTCATCAGGCCCAACTGGGCATCCGAAAGCCCCATCATGTCCGCTGCCATGAAGGCAATACCGCCCAGGAAGAACTGCAGCCCGAAGTAGAAGGTCGCCAGCGAGGCAATGTAGATGCGGAAGAGCGGGTTGTTGAGGGTCATCTTGATGCTCTGCCACAGCGGCACGTCCGCCACCTTGCTCTTCGTGTCTGCTTCAAGCGTCGAACTTTCCTTGATCACCAGGATTGGCCCGAGGAAGGACAGGAAACTGGGTGCCAGCAACCAGATCGTGCCGCGGATGCCAAACTTATTGAACAGCATGGGTGCCACGACGAAGGTCAGCACATAGCCCATGGTGTTAAAGAAAGTCTGCCAGCTTGCCACGCGCACGCGGGACTTCTCATCGGTGACGATCTCGGAAAGCGATGCCAGGTAGGGCACGACGATCAGGGTGTGGAAGAAGAAATAGATCGTCGAGACCACCGAGACGTAGACCGCGTTCGCCCAGGATGCGGTGGCATTGAGACCGACACCCGGCATGGGTGGGTACCACAGCATGATGAAGGCGATGATGGTGGGCACCAGCCCGATGATCATCAGCGGGCGTCGGCGACCCCAGCGGCTCTTGAGGTTATCCGTCCAGTTGGCAATGGGCAGGTCGACCACGCCATCCAGGATACGCGCGATGAGCATGCCAGCCGCGTAACCAGCCGCCGGGGCAAAGATCAGGGCACCGGTCTCGATGCGGGCCACTGCCGGGCGGTAGAAATAGAGCAGGTAGGTCATCACCAGCTGGTACATAAAGCCGGGGCCAAAGCCGCCGATCCCATAAAGGGGTTCCTGCCATTTTTTGATCGTTTTCATTATGATTTCTCCTTTCGCAATAAACGGATCAATGGATAAGTCAGGTCAATGACTTGAAAAAATCCCGGGTCTGTGTGATCAGTCCCAGATCAATACCCTGGTTGGGCTGCATAACGCGCATGGCACCCAGTACCGCTTCCTGGCGATCGCATTCTTCAATGACCGCGGGGATGTTGAGCGTTTTGGGCTGGGCGGACACGCTGCGTTCAAAATTACCGTGGTAGATCTTTTCCAGCACCTCTCCGGGCAGGGCGATGCCCTGGAAGGTGAATTCGGGGTCGCCAAAAAGGAAGCCTTCCTCCGATTGCAGTTGGAAGGGACCTTCCGTCTCTAAAAAGCGGCGGATGAGCTGGATGCGCAGGCGACTTTCAGAGGTCTCAATGTTCATCCCGGGCGTCGCCAAAAGGGCCTTGGCGCCGATGTCGGTGCCGTAGACGATGCGATCCTGGTACTTGATGAAAAAATCGCGTGCTTTCTGCGGGTCGCGGGCAAAATTCATATACATCTCGATACCCGGGGTCAGGTCGACCTGCATATTGGGGAAACGGTCAAGATAGCCCGATAGACGCTCGAGTTGCGCGGATAAAAAGAAGAAATGGGCAAAAATGACATTGAGGTTGGGGTGACGCTCGAGCACATTCAGCACCTGGCGGTATTGCACTTCGTTGTTGATGTAGGTGCCGTCGCCATAGAACCAGCCCATCTTTTTTGCCCAACCCGGGCAGCGCTCGGCGTCCCAGAATTCTTCGGGGTCGTTGACATGGAAGACCAGCGGGATGCCCGTTTCTGCCATGTGATCCCAGTAGGGGGCGTAAACCGCGGCGTCAAAATCGGGGATGGGCAGGGTTTTGCGCATCTGAGGCTTGCCTTCGATCATCTTGATGCCGTCACAGCCCATCTCAAGCAGGCTGTCGACATAGTGGGCAAAGACCTCGCCGGCGTATTGCGGTGCCATGAAGAGGGTCGAGATATCCAGCCCGCCAAAGACGTAACACCTGCGGGGGAATAGCGCTTTCAACTGCAGGGCATCAGGCACCAGGCTGAGGCGCTGCATATGCGGTGTACAGACGATATTAAAGCGACCGATATTGGCCTGATCGAGGATTTGAACCAAATTCTCACGGTAGGACGGGTGCCCGAAATGAATGTGTCCGTCGATGATCGGGATGCTTCTGAATGGGTTACTCGTCATGGTTTTCTCCAATGGCTGTATTATCGAAATTCCTGCCAGGCACGGATCAGCGCCCGGACATTTTCATTTGATGTAGGTGTGTCTTCGCGCACGTTGTCGACCGGTGAGAGGATGAAACCACCGCCCGGTGCCAACTGTTCCATCGCCGCGCGCACTTCCGCTTGCACCTCTGCGGGTGTGCCCTGCTCGACCGCCAGGTGCCCGTTGACCCCGCCCCACAGGCAGACCCTGCCCGCCAGCATGGCTTTGGCCTTTGCCAGGTCAAAGGTGTGCGGGTCCACACCGATCAGCACATCCACCCCCGCTTCGGCGATCATTTCCAGCAGGGGCATCGCGCGGGCGGTGATGATGTAGCCGAATTTGGCACCCGCCTGGTGTGCCAGGTCGGCATCGGCTTTCAGGATGGGATAAATAAACTCGCGCCACTTTTTGGGAGAGAAGAAATCTACGTTCTCATACCAGGCGCGCTTGATATACAGGTCCAGGCCCATTTCGAGCAGGATCGACATGCGCTTGCGGTTCCAATCGGCGATCATGCCCAGCAGGGCTTTGAGAAAATCAGGGCGGTCATAGGTATCGGTGATCATCGGGTTCAACCCATACACCCAGCCCACCATGTCCGCCCCCACACCCCAGCCACCCGCCACCAGCAGGTCCTCCTGGCGGGCTTTGGTAAGCGCGGGCTGGCTTTCCTGTATGGCGGCATTGATCTCGGCATCGGTGGGCGGCTGCAGCAGGTATTGCAGCGCCGCCAGGTCTTCTTCACTGCCAAGCGGGAACCGGGTGGCTCGCGGGATGATGTAGTCGTCCAGAAAAGGCACATGGTCACCCCAGCGCCAGTCGTCGGTCTGCCGGACCTCGCATACAAGCATGCCGGCTGGTGTGTGATACTCCTTGACCAGCAGCGGCTCGTTCAAGCCGGGCTGTTTGAACTCACGGATGACCACATCGGGGTGGTAGCTGACCGGCAGGCCGTGCAGGTTGTAGTGGTCATTGACAGTGTGGGGGGCACGCGGGGGCAGTTCGACGAAGGCATCCAGGCCCATGGCAAGCTGGCGGTCGATAAAGTCGAGGTAATTGCGGCTGGATTTATGCAGAGCGCCATGCAGCATGAACGCACACGGCGTGTGGTCCGGGTTTTGGTGCGCGAGGGCGGATATTAACCTTTCTCGAGAAGACATGGCCATGGGATGCGCTGTCCTTGCTTCTGGTTGATGGACGATGCTTAATTATAATGACAAAGAGCGTTTTATGGGAAAACTGCTCATTTTTTGTCCTTAATTCACATGG
>CAYSZB010000128.1:0-3812 GCA_964435475.1 uncultured Anaerolineaceae bacterium
TTCTGTGGACATCCACCATTTCATGAACTCCCAGGATTCTGATGGTTTTTCAGTCTCTTTGAACATGATCGAAGCCTGGGCTGAGCCGGTTGCCCAGCGGTTCTCTGTGCCATCTTCCAGGACGGTTGCCGGGTAGAGTGCCATTTTCCACAAGCCGTTGATCTCTGGTGCAGCGTTCATCAATTTGATGTAATCGGTGAAGTTGGAAACGCCGATCGGCAGGCTTCCATAGCGGAAGCTGTCATAGAAGCTGGATGTGGTCAGCGGCATGCCATACAGGGTAAAACTGTCGGTCATGAACTTGATCGCGGTGATCGCCTCATCACTTTCCAGCCCGGTGGCAAAACCATCATTAGTGTAGAGCTTGGCACCATAATTAAAGATGTACGGGGCTGTTACCAGGTAACCTTTGGTACCACTGCCACCCGAAAGTGGGGTATTGTAATTCATGCCATAGCGCTGGAGTTCCGGCAGGATCTCGATCACTTCTGGCCAGGTGTCTGGTACCGGGATGCCCAGCGAATTCAGGATATCTTCCCGGTAAAAGGTAACCCAGAAGTCCTGTGTTTCCGGAATCGCGTACACTGAATCATTAATAATGTAGCTCAGTAATGCGCCAGGGGAGTAAATGCCAATGAAATCATCAAAGTCATCAAATGTGCGCAGGTCCTTGAGGGCATTTCGAATGGCAAGTTCATATGGCACATTCGTACTGACACCCAGGGCGACATCCGGTTCAATGCCAGCAGCATTGGCAAGCACCAGTTTTGATTCGTTCGGCATGATGGAGAACTTGACCTTGATCCCGGTATCCCGGGTGAAGGATTCGTCCGTCATAGTCTGCAACAGGTCCACATACTGGCGGGGCCGGTTGACCCAGACCTCGATCTCATCAGCACCAGCACCGATCTGCTGATAGGGATTTGGTCTGAACGAATAGAAGAAGCGTTTGAAGCCTTCGGAGAAAGACCTCAAGGCAGGTGTCTTTACCTGTTCCAGGGTCTTTTCAGGAGAATAGATGATGATCTTATCCAAAGCCAGGGGTTGTTCCTGGAGCGAAGGCAGAATATTTCCCAGCAACTGCGAAGCCGAGGCTGAACCTTCAGAGAAGCGGTTCATGCGTGATGGGATCTTATCCGGGTCAGCTGCCAGGAAGCGGATGTTATCAATTGCCATCTGGTATGATAGCACTTCCTGCGATCCCCCACTTTGGTTGATCGCATTTAATACCTTCATATCCACTTCAAGGTCTTCAGCGATCGCTATCAGGCGGTCTTTAATGTCAGGGATGTAATCGGAGATCACCCATTCCTTGTAGGGATCGACCTGGTTGCCGGTCAATTTCTTGATTTCCAGGGAAAGGGTGTTGATATCGATCAATACCTTCTTGATTTTTTCGATGGCAGAGAGATAGGGCGAATTATTCGCCTCGATCCCAAGCACATTCTTCCCCTTCTGCAGGAAGATCCTGTAAGGCGTATCGCCACCCAGGACAATATTTTCCCATTCAGAACCATAATTGAAAGCTACCTCGTTCAACTCCTCAAAAGGAACGGCATCATTGACCAGGATTCGGCGGAAAACAGTGAAATTATTTTTGTAATTTTGTGTCGCCCGCAGAGAAATTAAGTACATGCCATCTGCAGGGACCTCAAATTCATAGAAAACTGTACTGCCACTCTTGATCCAACTGTCACCGCCAATGGTGTTGAATAACAATCTGTAAGTATCATAGGGCGTGATATCCAGGCTGCGGCTGCTCATCGGGCGGATGGAGGTGTCATCCTTAAAAGCTGGAAATTCTGCCTCAATTTCAAGGTAAAAATCTGAAGCATCAGGAGCTTTATTGGAATCCAGGTAGTCAGTATAATCCGGGTAAGGGGTATGTCCCTGGATATAAATGCTACCCAAAAGCATGGACTCCTTGGTCATTGTAAATTCAAACTCATGCGTGCCTTTGGTTAATGAAAGTTGCAAGGGATAGGGCTGGCTGAAATTTGGATCTCGCATCGGAACGGTTGACCATTTGATCAATTTTGCCTGCCGGATTAAAGCATCATTCCCATAACGATCCAGCGGGAATTTATCAACTGTGTTCTCATAAAAATTGGGGAAAATGATGCGGCGTGTATCCGCCATGGGAAAATCCCCATCGACCTTCAACTGTCCTTCAGGAGGTGTAATGAACGACTCGGTGGAAGCCATATCAAAAGATATCGTATAAAAGCCATCCTTGACGATCTCAACAGGGAAGGTAAACCCCTCACCTGCTCGAAGATATACGCTCGCTTTGTCATATAGATCAGCACCTTCAAGGTCAGCAATGGGCAATCCAAAGCTATCTGCGCCGATCTCAATGATGGGCTCTTCCATTAATTGACCCTGCAGATTGGTGTTATCTGGTAGGAGGGCGGTTGGTGCAGATGCGCCTGCTGAAATGGGCAACATCGTGATCAATAGCAGCACCGACCCGATTGACCTCAGTAATTTTGACTTGGTTAACGGCATATCCATCATGGTTTTATCCGATTTCTTTCAATATAGCAGGGCGTCGCTTCCACGACGCCCTGCTTGGTTTGGAAATTACTGACCCATTGCTGCTGCTGCATCAGCGAGGATCTGGTTGGCGAAGGTCTCCAATTGAGCGGAGTAGTCTTCATACTTGTAGCGACCATCGGTCGCGAAATTGAACATGTACCACATGTTGACATCCTTGTCTTCACCGATGTCAATTCCGGGTTTTCCTTCCCAGCGGGCATTGACGTATCCGGGGACAACCTTGGCGAGCGACTCGACCATGCTGCCATCCAGGTTTTCCAATGCCATCAGGATACCGGGTTTGTCCACAAATTCCGTATAAAGATCCAGTAATTCCTGGTCAACGGTCACTGGCATCTTGGGGGCGGAACCTGCAGCACGTGCTAATTCGGCTTCCACCAGGTACGCTTCCTTGGAGAAGGTCATCCATTTGGCGAAGGCATAAGCCTCATCCAGGTTTGGTGCGGTCTTGGAAACCACGATGGGGTCAAAGACCAGCGCCTGGTTGCCACCAGGAACGCCGACAAAGTCCCAATCAAAAGTGGCTCCTGAAACATAACCGGGCACCGACCAGGACGCATCCCAGCGCATGCCAACTTCCTGGTTCAGGAAGAGTTCCCATGGACCAACTGATTTGAAGTTGGCTTTCTGCTCATCGGTCAGACCCTGCCAGGTGTAGGGTTTGATCTCACCGGTCTTGTTGACAGCTACTTTGAAGGCTGCAGAGTTGTAATGCATCTTGCCATCCGCATAGCTGAACCACTTGAGGTCCGGGTCGACCGTATTGGTATACCAACCATTGACAAATTCCTGTTCATCCAAACCAAGGATGCCTTTGTCAATATTGGTCAGGTCTTGCACTGCGTTCATCCACTCGGTCACAGAGAAACCATATTCCGGGGCATCCAGGTTGGCTGCCTCATACAGGTCCTTGTTGACGAAATAGCCCATGACAAATTGCGCAGCAGGCAGGCCATATACAACGCCAGAGTAGGTCATCACGTTCTTGAGCGCCTGGTTGACATTGACCCAGTCAGCATCTTCAGCCACATAGGGTGTCAGGTCAGCCAGCCAGCCATTCTGCACATATAAGGGCACGCTGTTAGCCATGAACACATCGGGCAACTCGCCCTTGGCGGCATAAGCGGTCAGGACAGCTTCCCAACCACCTTCACCGGACATATCCACGATCTCGACAGTCACATGCGGGTTCTTTTCAATGTAGGCTGCGATCAGTTGGCGTTGAATATTATTTTCTTCTTCTGTACCCAGGT
>CAYSZB010000129.1:0-3809 GCA_964435475.1 uncultured Anaerolineaceae bacterium
GATTTTGCTTGCGCAACAGGGCTGAATGGGTTATTATTTACCCTGAAATAGAACATAAGTTCTAATTAAAGGAGGAATAACCTATGAAAGAAGCCAAAGAAGAGATCCACCTGTTACTTTCGAACGACCCGACGGTCCAGCCGGGCTATTATGACGAGCACTACACCAACAAAGAGCGCCGCCAGCTCTCCCGGGCGTTGAACGAGACGCTGTGGGAGGAGGTGGCGCTGTTCCGCATGTGCATCAAGAAGTTCTTTGCGCTCACCGCCAGCAAGGGTGTCTATACCGATTTAGACGGGCTGCGCAGTGCGCTGGACACGCTGGGTTTGAGCTGCACGCGCCTGGCGCGCATCATGCAGGTCAACCAGTCCCTGGGCGGTGAGCGCAGCTCCTTACGGGTCTTCAATGATGTGTTGGGGAAGATGCTGGATGAGTGGGAGGCGGAGGATCTTCCGGATGGGTCAGGATAGGGGGTTGGTGGGCTCTCTGTAAGGGTGAAGCTTCAACCCAGACCGTGCTGTAAGGGCGAAGCATCCTGCCAGGCAAATTGAGTGAAACACACAAGTTCGTTTGGGATGCTTCGCCCCTACCCCGGGAAGTCGATCTATTAATGAACGTGCAATTGGTGCGATCAACTGCGGATCGCACCCTACTTACTTCTTGGGCCTTTCACCTTTCAGCTTCTTCTCCCTACTTCATCCTGGCCTTGGTCAGGGTGGGGACGCTGATCTCTTTTTGCACGGTCTGGTACAAACTGTCGCCGTGCAGTTCCTCGAGAGTGTAGCAGGGCGCCTCGAGATGGTCCGCCAGGGCCTGCGCCAGCCCCTGGTCGAAGGCTTTGTGTTCCATGTTGACCACCACACTGCGGATGTGCTCGTGGGCGAACATTTCCGCCAGCTTGTTGGCCTCCTCCTGGGGCGATTCACCGCTCATCGAGACATTGCCCGCGCCGTCGGTCAGCACGATCAACAGCGGCTGCACGTCGGGGTGCAGGATGTGCTCGCGCTTCAAGACCTCGTAGGCCATCTTCAGGCCGGCGGAGAGCGGCGTCTTGCCGCCCACGGGGATGTCGGTCAGGGCACGCGATGCCAGCAGCACCGAGTTGGTCGGCGGCAGCACCAGGGTGGCGCGGTCCTTCTGGAATACGATCAGCCCGACGCGGTCGCGCCGCTGGTAGGCATCGGTCAGCAGGGAAAGGATGGCGCCCTTGGTGGCGGACATGCGCTCAGCGACCGCCATCGACCATGAAGCGTCGACCAGGAAGAGGATCAGGTTGGCGGCTTTGCGCACCCTGACCTTGCGCTGGTAGTCTTCGGGTTTGACGGCAAAGGCCACCTTTTTGCGCAGTTCAGCCCGGGCGCGTTGAAAAGGGGCGGCGGCACGCAGGGTGGCATCGAAAGCCAGGTCATCAGCCTTGCCGGGGGAGGGGCGGGCCTGGATGTAGCGCCCACGCTTGCGGTCGGTGTGGGTCTGGGAACGTTTGCCGCCGGTTTTGCGGGTCATTTCGTCCAGGGGGGTATCCAGTTTGCGGGGTTCGAAGGTTTCGCCGGGCTTGACATGCTGCCCGCCATCCCACCAACGGGCAGACTGGTCTTTGAACAGTTCCTGGCGGGATTGTTCGACCGGCATGGCACTCTCCGGTTGTTCCCCCTTGTCCGGGTCAACTATTGCGCTTTTTTTTTAGCGGAATCGCTCTTCTGTTCGGAATCTTCCTGCTTTTCTTCGTCACCGATCGAGGCCTGGCCCTTCAACTGCTCGATCTGGGCTTCCAGGGCCTGGATGCCCATCTGGGACTGGCGGAAGGGGCCGGCTTTGACGCGGTGCGGCAGGGCCAGTTCGGCTGCCAGGGCGATATCGTGCGGGGAAATGGCTTCGCGCCCGTCAAAAGCAGCCTGGGCTCGGGCAGCCTTGAGGATCACCAGGTCGGCGCGGTGCCCATCGACCTCCATGGAGGAGGTCAGGTCGGCGATGATCAGCAGGTCGCGGCTGGTGTAGGTCACTTTATCGACGATGCGGCGGGCTTTCTCGATGCGCTCGGAAAGCTCCTTCTCTTTGGGCAGCCAGTAGAGCCGGAATGCCAGCGGGTCGGACTCGAAGGAGATGTTGCGTTCCATGATCGAGACCCTCTGGCGGGTGTCGAGGATGCCGCGGATCTCCACCGAGAGCGCGAAGCGGTCCAGGAGTTGCGGGCGAAGGTCGCCCTCTTCGGGGTTCATCGTGCCGACGAGGATGAAACGGGCCGGGTGGGCGAAGGAGATGCCCTCGCGCTCGACGATGTTCATGCCCATGGCGGCTGAATCGAGCAGCACATCCACCACGTGGTCATCCAGCAGGTTGACCTCGTCGATGTAGAGTAGACCGCGGTTGGTGGAGGCGAGGATGCCGGGTTCAAAGTGGCGTTCGCCCTTCTGGATGGCTTTTTCGATGTCGAGGGTGCCAACCACGCGGTCTTCGGTGGCGGAGACGGGCAGGTTAATGAAGGGGGTCGGGCGGGTGGTGGTGGGGAGTTGGGCGCCATCCCTGGCGCGCTCGCGGCACTCGGTGCACCAGCTGATCGGGCTGTGCGGGTCACAGCCAAAGCGGCAGTCCTTGACCACCTCGACGGGCGGCAAAAGTTCCGCCAGGGCACGCGCGGCGGTCGATTTGGCCGTGCCGCGTTCACCGCGGATCAAAACGCCGCCGATGCGCGGGTCAACCGCGTTCAACACCAGGGCGCGCAGCATGCGCTCCTGGCCGACGATGGCGGTAAAAGGGAATATCACTCTCTGGTTCATTAATTGATCCTCAACCTGACAAGTTTACCACTTCGCACGGTGAAATTCCATTATAAGTTTATAATACAGCCAGGAACAACCATGTGCTGTTGGTCTGAGCCATCAGACCGGAAAGGATACCACCATTGGAAACACCCCCGCTTGAGACACAACCCGGCAAGAAACTGACCCGCACCGTCTGGATTGCCCTGCTTTTACTCGGCTTTTCCGGCCAGTTGGCCTGGGCGGTTGAGAACCAGTTCTTCAACACCTTCTTGTATAACGAGATCACCCCGGACCCGCAGGCCATCTCGTGGATGGTGGCGATCACCGCCTTCGTCAGCACGACGACTGCCATCCTGATGGGCAACCTGAGCGACCGCACACGCAGCAAGTGGGGGCGGCGGCGGCCTTACCTGGTGATCGGCTATGTGATCTGGGGCATCTTCACCGGGCTGTTCTCGTCATCGGCGCTGTTTTCGTCGGTTTCGGCGGGCGTGTTCATGGCGATCCTGCTGGATTCGATCATGACCTTCTTTGGCGCCACAGCCAACGACGCGGCGTTCAATGCCTACGTGACCGACGTGACCAACAAGGAAAACCGCGGGCGGGTCAGCGGCATTTTGGAGATCATGACCTGGATCTCGATCCTTTTTGTGTATGGCGGGTCGGGCTTGATCATCGAAGCGGTCGGCTACCCGGTGTTCTTCTACGCGGTGGGCGGGATCGTGCTGCTGGTCGGGCTGATCACCGCGCCGATGCTCAAGGAGCCGCCGGTCACCGAGCCAGTAAGGGGCACCTATTGGCAGCAGCTGGCACGCACCTTCAGCAAGGAGAACCTCAAGGTCAACCGCGATGTCTTTCTCATCCTGGCGAGTAGCGCCATCTTCAACCTGGCGACCAACGTCTTCTTCCCCTACCTGGTGGTCTACCTGCAGCACCACCTCAAACTGCCCACCCTGCAGTATTCCATCCTGGTGGGTGTGGCGATTTTGGTGGGGGCGATCATCCTGGCTTACCCGATCGGGCTGCTGGTGGATAAATGGGGGCGCTTCC
>CAYSZB010000130.1:0-3796 GCA_964435475.1 uncultured Anaerolineaceae bacterium
GTGCTGGTTCTAACTGCCATTGTAGACATGGCAACCCGCAGGAAGGAAGAAAAACTAAAATTATGTAAAACAGCAACCTTGCGATTGCTGTTTTTATTTCTGTATCAGTGTTGGGTCTATGGGAAAAAGCCAGATTTATTTGTATAATGGTTTACACTAGTTGTGACGAGGTAGTATATTGGAAAAACCAGTTTGTTCGATCATTATTCGTTCATATAATGAGGAAAAGTATATTGCCCGATTATTGGATGGGGTCCTGTCCCAATCGATACGTGAAGTGGAAATCATCCTGGTTGATTCGGGCTCCACGGATGCGACAGTTGGTATTGCTCAAAGATACCCTGTCAAGTTGGTGAAGATCGCGCCCCATGAGTTTTCCTTTGGCAGGGCATTGAATCTGGGCGTGGCGAATGCAAATTCTGACCTGCTCGTTTTTGCCAGTGCGCATGTATACCCGGTCTACCCGGATTGGCTTGAAAAACTATTGGCGCCTTTTACCGATCCATCGATCGCCCTGACCTATGGAAAACAACGCGGCAGCAGTGAGTCAAAATTTTCAGAACAACAGGTCTTTGCCCACTGGTACCCCAATACCACTCAGAAATACCAGGATACCCAGTTCTGTAATAATGCCAATGCTGCTGTTCGCCGGCAGCTGGTGGTGGAGCACCCATATGATGAAACCCTGCCGGGGTTGGAAGATGTAGCCTGGGCAGTGTGGGCTATGGATCAGGGGCTTAAGATCCATTATGTGCCCGAGGCAGAGATCATCCATGTGCACCAGGAAACGCCCAAAGGGGTTTACAACCGCTATCGCAGGGAAGCCATGGCGTTCAAGTCATTATTCATCCATGAGCGATTCGGTTTCATTGATTTTGTGCGCATCTCATCGAGAAACATAGCTTCGGATATAGGCCAGGCCTGGCGCCAGCGTGTATTATGGAAAAACCTGGCGTCTATTTGCTGGTTCCGAGTCATGCAGTTCTGGGGTACCTACCAGGGTTACCGTCATCATGGTCCCCTCACCTGGCAACTGCGCAAGACCTTCTACTACCCGCACGGGTTGGAAGAGGGAACTGCGACACTTGAACGGACAATTGAACCGATCAATTACCCGGGATCAAAATAGATACGACGAACCGGGTGGGCTGGTTGACGTAAATTTCAGGGCATTGTACAATGATGAAAACAAGATAAGGAGAGGCACGCTTTTATGAAAGTTCTTCATTGTAAACAGGAGATCTGCATTGGCTGTGGAGAATGTGAAAAAGCATGTTCGAAGGCTTATTTCCGGGTAGAAGACAGGAATAAATCGGCCATTCGCATTATCAATAACGACAATACATTTCGGGCGATCAAATGTTCCCAATGTGGTGAGTGTATCAACATGTGCACTGCGCATGCCATCTACCGTGATCGCAACGGTGTGGTGCGCATCAATAAAAAATTGTGTGTGGGCTGCCTGGGGTGTGTTGGTTTCTGCACAGAACTATCCATGTTCTACGCGGATGACCTGACCGAGCCCTTCAAGTGCATTGCCTGTGGGATTTGCACCAAGGTCTGCCCGGTCAACGCACTGGAAATCCTGGAAAGTAAAGCGGTATAGGGAGGAGAGCATGAGAAAAGTCATGAGATCATATGATTACAAGTTGACACGGATCGAGAAAGGCTATAACAACCGGTCTCTTTATATTAATGTGGGTGACTTGCGAATTGAAGAAAAAGAAGTCACCCAGTTCATGAAAGATAAATTCATCGGGGGCAAGGGCTTTGACCTGTGGTACTTGTGGCATGCGGTCACCCCACAAACCCGCTGGGATTCCCCCGAAAATGAGATCGTCATGTCATCCGGTCCGATCGGTGGCATCACCCAATACCCTGGCACCGGTAAAACATTGCTTGCGGCTATCTCAACGCTAACCGACATTCCCATTGACTCCAACGTGGGCGGATATTTTGGACCCCTGCTGAAATTTTCGGGGTGGGACGCACTTGAGATCCAGGGTAAGTCTGAGAATGACCTGGTAATCGTCATCGATGGCAATAAAGGGCATATCTCGATCGATGACGCGGGCGATCTGCCTTATGATACCCACTTGTTAACTGAAGCGCTGACTGAAGAATATGCAGAGAATGAAGATGACAAACGCAGCGTTTCTGTGGTCTGTACAGGAAGCGCGGCAGAACATACCCTGGTGGGCATGTTGAATTTTTCATTCTATGATACATTTCGCAAAACAACACGAGTCAAGCAGGCTGGGCGCGGTGGTTTGGGTACAATTTTCCGCAATAAGCACATCCGAGCCCTGGTGGTCAAGTTCAAGGGTGTAAAAGGTAATCTCAACAACCCGGCTGATGTGGCAACGATCAACCGTATTGGCGTCAAGATGCACAAGCAGATCCATGACCTGGATGACAAACAAAATGGCATGCGCAAGATCGGCACTGCCAATACGGTCATGATCATGAACCAGTATGACCTGCTACCCACGCGCAACTTCCAGACGGGCGGTGACCCTGAGGCATACCGGATCGCCCCAGAGGTCTTTGTAAACGAATTCCTCACCCAGGGTATACATGATGGCTGCTGGTATGGATGTACCATTTCATGTTCCAAGGCGGCTGACAACTTTAAGTTACGAACCGGTCCCTATGCAGGGCAGTGTGTCACGGTGGATGGCCCGGAATATGAAAATGCTGCCGGGTTGGGTGCCAACCTGGGCTGCTTTGATCCGCGGCATGTGCTGGAAGCCAATTTTTACTGTGATACCTACGGGCTGGATATTATCTCCACTGCTACCATGATGGCTTTTGTTATGGAATGCTATGAGCGCGGTCAGATCACCCGCGAAGACATGGGCGGACTGGACCTGCGCTTTGGCAACAGTGATGCCGCCCTGGAACTGCTGCACCAGATGGCACGGGGTGAAGGTTTTGGTTTGATCGTCGGGCAGGGTACACGCAAGATGAAAAAGATCTTTGTGGAACGCTTTGGTGCTGATGAGCAACTGCTGAATGACATTGGCATGGAAAACAAAGGCCTGGAATACTCGGAATATATGCCAAAGGAAAGCCTGGCCCAGCAGGGTGGTTTTGCCCTGACCAACAAGGGTCCCCAGCATGATGAAGCCTGGCTGATCTTCATGGACATGGTCAACAACCAGATCCCGACATTTGAAGACAAAGCCTATGCCCTGTATTATTACCCGATGTTCCGCACCTGGTTTGGGTTGATGGGCTTGTGCAAGCTGCCCTGGAATGACATCGTGCCGGCGGATAACGGGCGTACTGAGACCCCGGCGAAGGTGCCGGAACATGTGCAGAACTATGTGGATATTTACAACGCGGTGACCGGGCAGAAGATCGATAAAGAGGAATTGATCATCCAGTCGGAACGGGTTTACAACTTCCAACGCGTATTTAACATCCGGATGGGCAAAGGCCTGCGCGAGCATGACAGTTCGCCCTATCGCGCCCTGGGACCGGTGACCAGGGAAGAATACCTGTCGCGTGAAGACCGCTATGATAACCAGCTACGTGAACAGCAGGGCATAGACCCAACTACGATGTCCCTGGAAGAAAAGCTGGCAGCCACCCGGGCTTACCGTGAAAAACAGTTTAAATTGCTGACCGACGCAGTTTACAAACGGCGGGGTTGGACGAACAATGGTGTGCCCACCCCTGAGCATCTCAAAGAGATCGGCATGGACCTGCCGATGTTGTTGGAAGTGGTCGAGCCACACTTATGATCAAGGTCAATACACGGGATCACCCATGGCAGGAAGGAATGACGGTC
>CAYSZB010000131.1:0-1283 GCA_964435475.1 uncultured Anaerolineaceae bacterium
CTCAGCATCCTGCTGATCACCATCTGTCCTTTTGCCGGTGGATTCCTGGCCGGCCTGGTCGCCCGTGAGGCACTTCCTAAGATAGGTTTGATCAGCGGGCTCATCTCTGGTGCCCTTCTTGGCATTGCGGTCATCATCGTCGTGGGATATTCTCTATCGAACTTACTGACAGTCGTTTTTATCATGATCATCTGGGGATTCTTATCCCGGCTTGGGGCAACTCTTTCACGCCCCAGGCTGAAAAAGTATAAAAAGACACCCGGCTGGTGGTGTCTTTTGTGATTAGCCCATCCCGATCAATTATTATCTGCTGCCCACCTGGCGGTTCCCAGGATCCCGGCATCGGTGCCCAGTGTGCCCTGGACGACTTCGATCTTGTCAATCGGTGCAACAAAAACACGCTCCCTGATCACTTTCCGGATCGGCTCAAGCAGCAGTTCACCTGCCGCAGCCACCCCACCGCTGATCACGATACGGCTCGGACCGGTTGTGATGATCACATTGGCCACCGCAATTCCCAGGTAATACCCGGCAGATTCCCAGATATCCCTGGCGACTTTGTCACCGCTGAGCGCTGCATCGGCGATCAGTTTGGTGTCAATGACATTCAGGTCCCCGCCGCTCAGTTCGGCGATCTTTGTCGTCCACCCCTGTTCCACCGCCCGGACGCCCATGGTGGCGATCGCTGGACCGGACGCATAAGCCTCCAGGCAGCCGTTGTTGCCACACCCACATAATGGACCGTGAATTTCAACCGTCAGGTGTCCAAATTCACCGGCTGTCCCACCGTTGCTGAGCAGCAATTTCTTGTTAATGATCAAGCCCCCACCGATCCCGGTGCCGATGGCGAAACAGGCCATGTTATCAACGCCTTTTCCAGCGCCATAAGCCCACTCGCCATAGGTGATCGCCCGCACATCATTGAGTAAAGCAACCGGCAGGTTCAGCTTTTCTTCAAGTCTTGATTTGAGCGGCACATGCCGCCAATTACCCGGTAAATTGGGCAGGAAAACGGTTTCGCCCTTCTCGAGGTCAAGCATTCCCGGTGCGCTCACCCCCACACCACCAATTTCAGAGCGCGAAATTTGCGTTTCACTGATCAAAAAGGAAATGACTTCAGCCATGCGGTTGATGACTGCATCGCTTCCCTCCCGCGATAGGGTTGGGATGGATTTTGAAAAGATGACCTGCCCGCTGTGTATGTTGACCAGGCCTGCTTTGATGTTTGTCCCACCCAGATCACAACCGATGAAATATTCCATTTTTTTATCCAGCTTTCCTTT
>CAYSZB010000131.1:1383-3776 GCA_964435475.1 uncultured Anaerolineaceae bacterium
TACCTGCCGTCATAGAAAATATGCCTTTGGATGAATTCGTTGCGCGTTTGGGTATATTCGACGCCATTGATCGTGACTGACATCTGATCGAAAAACAGGTTGCCCAACCCATAGTGCAGCAGTACGCCGTCCAGGATCTCCATTTCCTTGGGGCGGTGCGCCTGGCTGCCATTGACGATCACCGCACCAGCTTCTGCCATCCTGCGGAAGTCCGCCCTCATCTGGGAACTGGCATCGTTGGAGTAATCTTCATAATACTGCATGGTGACGATGGGCAGGTAACCGCCCTGGCGCAAACTTTGGATCGTGTTGACCATCCAGGTGAGATCCCCACACGGCGCGGCACCGCCTGAGTTGGATGTCGCCCAGGCAAAATCAGGGCCGGCAATGTTGCAGCCAATGAATGCCAGGTTATTGCCATGATGAGTGATCACGGCTGGCTGCATGGCGTCCTCCAGGTTCATACCGCCCCCGAAGGTGAGCATGCCGTGGGCATCATACATGGCAAGGGTTGCGTCAAAAGCATTCACGTTGAATTTGCGTGAAGCATCATTGTTATGATTTCCGGTTAATTCGATCACGTCCGCGCCGACGTAGTCCAGCAGGCCAATGTAGTCGGGATGACTGCAAAATATCAGCGACGGGTCATATGGGTCAGGATAAGGGCAGTTTTCATAAAATGAAACCTCGTTGCTGATATGGGTCACATCCGCAGAACTGAGCCAATCGCCGATATCCCTGGCCGGGTAAATAATGCCCTGTGTTTCCATCCGGTAAGCTGTCGCCCTGACAAGTGCCGTCACCCCGCTCATCACCAGGCTGGTCATCCTGGCCGGGTCGCGATTGGTTACCGGCAGGTTGGCTAAAAGTGCATCCAGGATTGCTTGCGATAACCTGTCAGCCGTTGCCGGTGATGTATGGAGTGTGTAATGACCCCTGAGAGGATACGCTTGCATTGGAAAGTCGTCATCGAGGGGTGAAATGCCGTCTATTGATATCACCTTAAGCTCGGGCTGCAGTTTGTCAAATGGGATCAGCGCCCAGGTATCTGTGGAAAGAAAGTCGCTGATGTTCTCCGTATCATCCGGCAGAAGGTGAATCGTTGGGTTAAAACCATCAGCGCCAGGAGGAACGCCCAACAATGCCGCCAGGCTGGCGTGATCACGCTCATAGACTGCCAGTGTGGTCAAATGGGCGCCGGATCCCTGCGGGTTGCCCAACCATGCAGCCTGCAGATCAGCCAAAGTGACATCATCCTGGATGGTCTTGAACGGTGCGGCCAGGGCAAAAACCCATTCGATCTCTGCCAGGGCAACCTGGCCATCTGGCATGCGGTCTGTTTCCCCGAGGGTAATGACATTCTGACCGTCCCCCTGCGACCAGGTCATGCCTGCCGGTGCTTCCTTACTCCCCCAGATACCTCGAGGCACACCCGGTTCAACAAAAAAGGTCAGAGCAGGTTCTGCAGGCAATAATGGGGGACTTTCCGAAGGGGAAGGCTCAGTTTCAACGGAGGGCATTGATCCTGTGGGTGCTAACATGGGATCTGGTGTAAAGGAAGATGGAATTTCAATGCCGGGCTGTGTTGCCGTAGGTGTTGACAGCATCCGGTCAGTCACAGCCGCCCCCCTGGCACAGGCGATAATGACGATGAGACAGGCAAAACTCAAAAGGACTGCTTTTTTATTGGGCTGCACGTTTCCAAATCCATCGATCTACTTTGATGATGAATTATATCGAAGATCGGTGCTTGAGAATAAATCAGGCCCAAATAGCACCCGTCAATATTTATAAAACAGGGCAGGTGAACGGGAGATGGTCGGGCAGTGCGGCGGCCATAAAGAGAACGAGCGAAATATTAACCACCCTCACGCCCTTTGGGCTTCCTTATCCTTCGCCATTGGGCTCAGGACCTACGGCAGGACCTACGGCAGGGTGCTGCGCTAGTTTCGCATGTCACTGACTTCTCATGAAGTCCGCCCTTTCAGGGTGCTTCGCAATTTACCCCTGCCAGGAAAGAACTGGCACCTTCGGGATGCGCCTTGCCGCAGGTGCCAGTTGCATTTCTGGCAAAGGCGCTCGGGGTATCCCCGCACATGGAGACAGATTGCGAAACTGGCTGGTAGATCAAGTTCGCATTGTTCGCAACTTCGCTGCACATGTACCCTGGTTGCGAAGATGGCACACGGGGCATCGCTGCACCAGGGGGTGCGTTGCGAAGATGATTGCTGTTCGGGTAGGTTGTGGTTGAGGGCAGATAAAAGGTCTCGGATGGTTGATAATCAATCCCTGCATAACCTAAAGCGCCTGAAACCCAACACAGAGTGTATGTGAAGCGGCAGACCTGGCGGTCAGACTTCGCACGAAGTTGAGCAGGAGACCTGACGGTCAGA
>CAYSZB010000132.1:0-3772 GCA_964435475.1 uncultured Anaerolineaceae bacterium
GGCATCCGGCTGGTGGTGGCCGTATTGTTGATCATCTTTGCCATCTTCCCGGTATTGTGGATCATCTCGGCTTCCTTTGACAACTCGAACTCGCTGGCCACCCAATCCCTGATACCGGCAAATGCCGGTATCGCCAATTACCAGCGCCTGTTCAACAAGGACCCCAACTTTTCGTACGGTGACATCCAGTACTGGCGCTGGCTGTGGAATTCGATCAAGATCTCTGGTATTTCCACCATCCTGAGCATCTCGATCACAACCATGGCGGCCTTTGCCTTCTCTCGCCTGCGCTTTAAAGGCCGCATTGGCCTGTTGAAGGCCATTATGCTGATCCAGGCCTTCCCCAACCTGCTGGCACTGGTTGCCATCTTTGCCCTGATCGCCAACTTGGGAGATATCTTCTCTCCCCTGGGCCTGAATACCCACGCCGGGCTGATTCTGGTTTACCTGGGCGGTTCCATGGGCATGAATACATGGTTGATGAAAGGTTACCTGGATACCATCCCGCGGGCAATTGATGAGTCCGGCATGCTGGACGGCGCTACCCACTGGCAGATCTTCACCCAGCTGTTATTACCCCTGCTGCGCCCGATCCTGGTGGTCACCGGGCTGCTTTCATTTATCGGTACCTACGGCGATTTCCTGCTTGCCCGCGTTCTGCTCAACGATTCCAGTAAGTACACCCTGATGGTCGGCTTGCAGATCTTTACCGCCGGTCAGTTTGATAAGAAGTGGGGTGTGTTCGCTGCTGGTGCCCTGATCGGTGCACTGCCGATCATGATCATCTACTTTGTTCTGCAGGATCAGATCGTCGGTGGCCTCACCGTCGGTGCGGTGAAAGGATAATTAAATATAGCTTGATTTGCAGGTTGTAGATCAAGCCTATGATTCGATCAAATAGTAAAAATGGTTTCAATGAACGGGTTGCCCTGGCAGAATCATTGCTGGGACACCCCGTTTTATTTTGAACCGTATTAACACAGGAAAGAATAATTTCCGGAAAGCGCAAAGTGTAACAAGAGAAAATGAAAAAAGTACCTGAAATAATTGAGGATCATATCTTTGGTGACAAGGATTTAAGCCAGGTTAGTGCCCCATGGTTAGTAAGGTACTACCAGGGAGTTAGGCATCTGCAACGACGGTCTCCATTAAAGGTCTTGCCGGGTGAGATCTGCCGGCTTGAGGTCACCACCAGCGATGACCTGCTAATTGTTGAAGTCCACCTTTGGTATTCCTGTGATGGGTGGAAGACGCGCGAACAACTGGATTTTGTTAAAGGTGAACTCATCTGGGACACCTTGCGTTGGGGTTGGTTGCGTCACTGGTGGATAGACCTTCCTCAAATGAATGAGGGAGTTATTCTTCGCTACAAAATTGGCGCAAGAACTGAACCGCAGGGTACTTGGATATTTGCGGATAACCAGGTAGATAATTTTGAGCAGGCTTCCCACTTTGCTATTTGTTATGACTTAAAACCCCTACCTGAGTGGTCCAGGCGTGCTAGAGTGTACCAGGTGTTTGTGGACCGATTTAACCCGGGTGAAGGTCACAATTGGGTGCAACAGGTGGATATCATGCAGCCGTATGGAGGGACCCTTCGAGGTGTAATTGAAAAACTGGATCATATTAAATCTTTGGGCTTAAATGCCATATGGTTGACCCCGATCTATTCAAGCCCCTCACACCATGGTTATGACATTAGCAATTATATGGAGATCAACCCTCGTTTTGGAAGCCTGGAAGATTTTGATGAATTGGTGACTCAGATCCATCAGCGTGATATGCGCCTCATCATGGATTTTGTAGCCAACCATTGCTCAGACCAATTACCCCAGTTCTTGGATGCTCGTGAAAACCAAGACAGTATCTATCATAACTGGTTCACCTGGCAACACTGGCCAGATCAATTCAGATGTTTTTATGATGTACGGAGTATGCCGGAGTTTGACCTGGGTTATGGTCTACCCGCGCGCAGCTTCATGTTGGATTGTGCTCAATTCTGGTTAAAGCGCGGAGCCGATGGTTTCCGCCTGGATTATGCCCACGGACCGACTCAAGACTTTTGGGTTGATTTTCGGCGAGCCTGCCTCCAGGTCAAGCCTGATTCCTGGTTGTTTGGCGAGATCGTTCAACCCGCAGATAGTACTGCCAGGTTTGCCGGCAGCTTAGATGGTTCTCTGGATTTTCATCTCTGCCGGGCGCTGAGGTTGACATTTGCCCAGAAGACCTGGTCTCTCAGCCGCCTGGCTGGCTTCCTCGTCACCCAAGCATCATATTTTGATGCAGATTTCAGTTTGCCGTCCTTTATTGATAATCATGATATGAACCGTTTTCTGATACCTGCCCATGGAGATACTCGCCTTCTTAAAATAGCCTTGATGTTATTATATTTCCTGCCGCAACCACCGATTGTTTACTACGGAACAGAGTTTGCCCTTTCCCAAAGTCGCTCAATTCATGAAGAGCAGGGTTTAGGGTTTGATGAGGCCCGATTACCCATCGATTGGACTATTGACAGTCCATTGAAGGATTATTTACGGAAATTGGCAGAGATGCGTGAAACCTTCCCGGTGATCCTGCAAGGAAAGCTCAAGGTAAGGTTGTGTGATGACAAGCGCCAATTACTTGTTATGCAGACCGGTGTGGATGATTCAATGATCTACCTGGTGGTAAACCGCTCAAACCACAATAACGAGGTGGAACTCAACCTTGAAACTGAAGGGAACTGGAAAGATGTAATTAGCGGTCAAACTTTTCCACACCATTCAGGAAAGATCATTGTAAAGCTTGAAGCTCTAGAATCGATTCTGCTTGCACATGGTTTATAACAACATGAACTCACAAAGCCTGTTTCTTTTGTTCTTTACATTCTTGAACAAAATTAATAACCTTTTAGCTCTGTATTGACCAGCATCTCGATGGTTACATAAACTGAAGGCAGTCCTTCGCTGGTCGCTGTTACAACAGCTTTCCCGGGAATGTGCCTGGCCTTGATATAGATAGCGGCCTTCCCGCCGAACAGCGGGAAGGGATTCTCTCCGACCAGGTCGACCTCTCCCTGGACAGCAAAGTGAATGACTTTGCTGGCAAAGGACAGGGGATTGCCGTATGTGTCGCAAATTCTGAACACTAGGCGCGTCATGTCTGAGCCATCTGCTATGATTTGATTGTGATCAACTAAAAGTTCCAATCTTTTGGGCAGCTGATCGCTGGCGATCCACTGTTCTGCCGCTGGCTTATCTGCGATATAGCCGACCAGGTGCAGGTCGTGGAACTGGCCCTGGTTCCAGGCAGTGTGCTGGTCGACGCCGTGGATGACAAAAGGGGGATGCGGCAGGTGGGGGTAGGATGCCCGGTCCGGTTCGAATCGTCCCAGGCTGTGCTCACCGATGATCACCTCGACCGCTTCACAGTTACTGAAGATGGTCAGCGGGTCCATTCCGCCGCCGCAGCGCTCACCCATCGTCCAGCGTGTGGCTGCCTGGAGCACTGTCTTCTGCTCAGGCGGCAGCTGGCTCTGGTAAAAATAAGACGCCCATTTGGGTAGTCTGTAGGTGTCCATCACCCCATGGTAGCAGATGCGGTCGCCGGAGCCGAACTCGATGTGGGTGGCATAATCAAAAGCACACCAGCCGATCGCCCCAGCGATACGCGGGTTGCCCATCTGCAGGTCCTGCACCCGGGCATGCAGGAGGGCATGGGCGATCAGCCTTTCTTCATGATCCCAGGCCTTGGCAGGAAACATGTGCCCGCCAAACTCAGTGACCAGGTG
>CAYSZB010000133.1:0-3765 GCA_964435475.1 uncultured Anaerolineaceae bacterium
CCCAAGGACCAGGTGTAGGTTGGTGTTGAGGGCGAACAGCACGCTTTTATGGGTTTACAGACAAAGATCAGATTAACTTATGTGCCCGAAACCCAACTGAAAGGATAAGGGGGTGCAAATTTGACCCAAGGACCAGGTGTAGGTTGGTGTTGAGGGCGAACAGCACGCTTTTATGGGTTGACAGGCAATGATCACATTAGTTTATGTGCCCGAAACCCAACAAATCCATTATTGACCAACGCCTCTTTCCTCCCAGGCTCACCCCACCACCCCTTCCCATGCTTTATAATTACCCCCATGGACCTCTTTGACCACCAGATGCAGCAGGACATGCGCGAACGCGCACCCCTCGCCGACCGCATGCGCCCGCAAACCCTCGACCAGATCCTCGGGCAGGACCACATCATCGGCAAGGGCAGCCTGCTCAGGCGTGCCATCGAAGCCGACCGCATCTTTTCCTCCATCATCCTCTGTGGACCGCCCGGGACGGGCAAGACCACCCTGGCACGGGTCATCTCCAACATGACCCAGGCTCACTTTGAGAGCATGTCCGCCGTCCTGGCAGGGGTGGCCGACCTGCGCAAGATCATCGATGCCGCCAGGGAGCGCCGCCGCCTGCACCGCAAGCGCACCATCCTCTTCATCGACGAAGTGCACCGCTGGAACAAAGCCCAGCAGGATGCCCTCCTGCCGCACGTCGAGAGCGGGCTGCTCACCCTGATCGGCGCCACCACCCAGAACCCCTACTTCGATGTCATCAAGGCGCTGGTCAGCCGTTCCCGTATCTTTGAACTCAAGCCGCTGGGCGACGAGCACATTGCACTGCTCATCACCCGTGCCATCGAGGACCCCGAGCACGGCTATGGCAAACTGCAGGTGCAATTGGACGATGACGCCAAAGCGCACCTGGTGAACATGTCCAACGGCGATGCCCGCAATGCGCTCAACGCCCTCGAACTGGCGGTCGAGACCACCCTGCACGACGAAAACGGTGTGATCCGGGTGACCCTTGGCATCGCCCAGGAGTCGATCCAGAAGCGCTCAGTAACCTATGACCGCATGGATGACTCGCACTACGACACCATCTCGGCTTTCATCAAGTCGGTACGCGGCAGCGACCCGGATGCGGCACTCTACTGGCTGGCCAAGATGATCCATGCCGGCGAAGACCCGCGCTTCATCCTCAGGCGCCTGATCGTCCTGGCAGGCGAAGACATTGGCCTGGCCGAACCGCAGGGCATCGTGGTGGCTAACGCCGCCGCCCAGGCTTTCGAATACATCGGCATGCCCGAGGGCATCTACCCGATCGTTGAAGCCACCCTCTTCCTCTCCACCGCGCCCAAATCCAACTCCGCCACCCAGTATTACAACGTGCTCAACAAGATCGAGATGGAAGGCACCGGGCCGGTCCCCAAACACCTCATGGATGCCAGCCGTGATGCCAAAGGCTTCGGCCACGGGCAGGGCTATATTTACCCCCACATGCATGAAGGTCACTGGGCGCCCCAGCAGTACCTGCCGGATGGCGTGGCGGGAACCGTCTTCTACGAACCCTCCGACCAGGGTTATGAAGCCATCGTCTCAGAACGTCTGAAAAAGTGGCGCGAAGCACAAGCCAAAGCCCTGGGCACTGAAAAAGACCCGGGGTGATCCTGCAGATCACAGCATAAAACAAATTCAGCCAACCAGGCTGCTCATTCCAAAAGAATAAGGTTTTCAGAGGTATAGGTCATGCAAAGATCCTTCATGTTACAGGTCAACCCGGAAAAAGAACTGCATGCCGTCAGTGACATGCTTTTCGGCATCTTCCTGGAGGACATCAACTTCACCTGCGATGGCGGCCTGAACGCCAACCTGGTCAACAACCACAGCTTTGACGGCGTTTATTACACCACCGACCCCAAGGCAAAAAGGCGTTTTTCAAAGGAGAACCGCGAGGTGATCGACCGCCTGCGCTATTGGAAGGTCACCGGCGGCAAAATCAGCAGCAGGCATGATGACCCGCTGGCGCAGAACAGCTGGTACGCCCGCATCAATGTGGAGGGCACCTGCCGACTGGAAAACCTGGGCTACAACGGCGGCAGGGCGCATGCCGACCAACCTGCCATGTCGATCACGGCTGGCGGTGAATATGAATTTGCCTGTTATGCTCGTAAGCAAGACTTTTCAGGCAGCGTCACGGTCAAAGTGGTCGGTATTGATGGCACCGCACTCACCACGCAAGCGACCTTCACCCCCACCGACCGCTGGCAGCAGCACACGCTTTTCCTCAAGGGCATTGGAACGGGTTATGGCAAGCTGGTTGTGCAGCTGGAAGGACATGGCACACTCGACCTGGACGCGCTCAGCCTGGCGACCACCGATACCTGGGCCAAGGGCGACCCGCGCTGGACCCAGGGCAGGCTGCGCCGCGACATGGTGGAAACTTTACGTGACCTGAAGCCGAAATTTATGCGCTTTCCCGGCGGCTGCATTGTTGAAGGCTGCCAACCCGGGAACGAATACAACTGGCAGGACACGGTCGGTCCGCTGGTCAACCGCAGGAGCAATTTCAACCTGTGGGGCGAAGCGGTGTCCGACGGTGGCTACAACCAGTCCTACCAGGTCGGGTTTTATGAATTTTTCCTGCTGTGTGAAGACCTGGGCATGGAACCCCTGCCAACATTAAATGCCGGTTTTAACTGCCAGGCGCGCAGCCACGGCAAATTGGACAAGGACAGCCGGCAATTCCAGGAAGAGGTGTTGCAGCGCACGCTTGATCTGATCGAGTATGCCAATGGCGACCCGCAAACCAGCCCGTGGGCAAAACTGCGCGCCGGGGCGGGTCACCCTGCGCCTTTCAACCTGAAATACATCGGCATCGGCAACGAGAATTTTGGTGATGACTACCTGGATAAGTTCGCCCTGGTCAAAAAGGCCATCGATGATCGGTATAAAGGCATCACCTGCGTGCTGTCCTGTGGTTTGATGGCCCAGGGCAGGAATTTCAAGAAGACCTGGCACAGGGCACGCAGCGAATTTGGCAATGTGCGTGTCGATGAGCATAGTTACATGTTCCCGCGCTGGTTCTACAAGAACGCTGCACGGTATGATGACTACCCCCGTGGCGAGGCACAGGTGTTTATGGGCGAATATGCGGCGAACTTTATGTTCTTTGGTCTCAAACCCAACTGCTACGAGACCGCCCTGGCGGACGCCGCCTTCCTGACCGGTCTGGAACGCAACTCGGACGTCGTGGCAATGTCCTCCTATGCACCGCTCTTCTCGCTGGCGGAGGGGCAGCAGTGGCACCACAACCTGGTCAACTTCAACCCGGCGCATGTCCTCCTGACCACCAATTACTACGTTCAGAAAATGTTCAGCACAACTGTAGGGGACAAAGTAATCGAGGTGAGCGGTTCACTGCCCAAAGGCGTCTACACCAGCGCCACCAGCACCGGGGAACATGTCGTGGTTCGGCTGGTTAATGCCGGCAAAGCGCCTTTGAATGCCCGCCTCGCGCTCAAAGGCGTTGCCGATGGCGATGTGCAGGTTGTTTTCATGCAGTCGGACGATCTCAAAGCCGCCAACGGGCTGAGCTTTCATGGTGAACCGCAGTATGTCGTGCAGCCGCAGGAAATGCGTGTGCCGCTGAAGGACAATATCCTTAACCTGGAACTCAAGCCCTACGGCGTTTACACCTTGCAAGCCAGGCGGGTCAAAAGATAACGCTTATTCGTCTTATTTTTTGTCCTGACTTATAACGTGAGATACATACCCTGACAG
>CAYSZB010000134.1:0-3708 GCA_964435475.1 uncultured Anaerolineaceae bacterium
GCCCGAGACCACGTTGGCGAAGACGTCCTGTTCGCCCAACTTTAACCCGATGCGCCGCGATAAGACGGCGATGATGATCATCAGGCGGTTGAAATCGATGCCGTTGGCCGTGCGGCGCGGGTTGCCGAAGTTGGTCTGGCTGGTCAGCGCCTGGATCTCGACCAATAAAGGCCGCGTACCCTCCATGGTCACAGCGATGGCCGAACCGGGGGCATTGACCATGCGTTCCGCCAGGAAGGCCTCACTGGGGTTGCTGACCTCGATCATGCCCTTTTCCTGCATTTCAAAGACGCCCACCTCGGAGGTGGCGCCAAAACGGTTCTTGACCGAGCGCAGCAGGCGGTAGGACTGGAAGTTGTCGCCTTCCAGGTAAAGCACAGTGTCGACGATGTGCTCCAGAACGCGGGGACCAGCGATGGTGCCTTCCTTGGTGACGTGCCCGATGACGAAGACGGCGATGCCGCTGGATTTGGCCAGTTCGCGCAAGCGGGCGGCACATTCACGCACCTGGGAGATCGACCCGGCGGTGGATTCCATCTGCGGCATCGAAACCGTCTGGATCGAGTCGACCACCAGCAGTTGCGGCTTTAACGCCTCAACATGCGAGAGGATCACATCCAAATTGGTCTCGGTGACCAGGTAAAGCCCGTCCGGCAGTTCGTCCCCGCCCCCTTTTTCACCCTTGAGCAGCCGTATGGCACGCATTTTCACCTGGCGCTCAGATTCCTCCCCGGAAACATACAAAACGGTGTGCTCACGGGCCATCTGCAGGGTCATTTGCAGGGTCAGGGTGGACTTGCCGATGCCCGGGTCACCGCCGATCAGCACGATCGAGCCGGGCACGATGCCGCCGCCCAATACGCGCGCAAATTCAGCGATCGGCAGGGCCAGGCGGTCTTCATTCTCACCCTCGATGTCCTTCAAGCGCCTGGGGACCGAAGTGCCCTTCAAGCCGCGCAGGCTGCCTTTGGTGGAAGAGATCGCTTCGCTTTCGACGACCTCCTCGACCATACTGTCCCACGAGTCACAGCCCGGGCAGCGCCCGAAGGCGCGCGAGGTGATCTTGCCACAGACCTGGCAGACATACTGGGTGTGCAGTTTGGGCATGGGTTAGCTCCCTTCGGGTTCCGCCTGCTTCTCGGGTGCCTGCTCGGGCAGGTCCACGAAGCCGGTCAGGTCCTCCTGTTTTGCACCGCAGCCCAGGACGACCTGGCGGATCTTGACGCCCTGTTCATCGGTGGTCTCAACTACATCGACGATGATGGTGTCACCGTCCTTGAAGGTGCCGGCCAGCATGGCGTCGGAGAGTTTGTCCTCCAGCTGCTGCTGGATGACCCTTCTGACCGGGCGGGCACCCATTTCGGTGTCGTAACCCTCCTCCGCCAGGTAATCCAGCGCGGCTTCGGTCGGCTGGAGTGTAACCTGGTGGTCCGCCAGGCGTTTGGAGACCTTTGAAACCTCCAGCGCCACGATACTGCGGATATCACTGCGGTTCAGCGAGCGGAAAACGATCACCGAATCGAGGCGGTTGATGAACTCGGGGCGGAAAGACTTTTTGAGCGCATCAATCAGTTTTTTGCGCATGTCATCATATTCCAGGCGTTCATTGGTGACGGGATCGGTCTCGAGGGTGAAACCGAAGGAGGTCTGGCGCTTGATCATCTCAGCGCCGATATTGGTGGTCATGATGATGATCGCATTGCGGAAGTCCACCTTGCGCCCCTTGGCGTCCGAGAGGTGCCCCTCTTCCATGATCTGCAAGAGCATATTGTGCGCTTCAGGGTGTGCTTTTTCGATCTCATCAAAGACGACGATCGAATAGGGCTTGCGGCGGATGGCTTCGGTCAGTTGGCCGGCTTCTTCATAGCCGACATAACCGGGCGGCGCACCCACCAGGCGGCTGACGCTGTGGCGTTCCATGAATTCGGACATGTCCAGCTGGATGAGGGCATCTTCGCTGCCAAAGAGCTGTTCTGCGAGGGCTTTGGTCAGTTCGGTCTTGCCCACACCGGTCGGGCCAAGGAACATGAAACTGCCTACAGGCCGCTGGGGGTCTTTCAGGCCGGCCCGCGCCCGCCTGACCGCCTTGGCGATCGATTCGATGGCTTCCTCCTGGCCGATGATACGTTTGCGCAGTTCTTCTTCGAGCTTCAAGAGGCGGATGGACTCTTCCATGGCGATCTGCATCACCGGCACGCCGGTCCACATCGAGATCACCTCGGCAATATCCTCCTCGGTCACCACCGGGCTGGTATCACGGTCCCAGGCGGCGCGAAATTCTTCCAGTTTCTTCTCCAACGAGGTCTGCCTGACCATCAGGGCGTTGATCTCATCGCTGCTGGCTTCATCCTTGTGGGCTTTTTTCAGCTTGGCACGCACCTCGCGCAGGTTCTTGACCAGTTCCTTGCTGTTCTCAGCCGAGGGGCTCTTGTAGATGCGTACGCGCGAGGCGGATTCATCCACCAGGTCGATGGCTTTGTCGGGCAGGAAACGCTCGGTGACGTAGCGCGCCGAAAGACGGGCGGCGGCATCCAGCGCTTCATCGCTGATCTTCAGGCGGTGATGCTCTTCATAGGCGCTGCGGATGCCGTGCAGGATCTCGATCGTCTCTTCCACGCTGGGTTCGTCGACGACAATGGGCTGGAAGCGGCGTTCGAGGGCGGCATCGCTCTCGATGTTCTTGCGGTATTCGTTGAGCGTGGTGGCGCCGATCACCTGCAGCTCGCCTCTTGAAAGGGCCGGCTTGAGGATGTTGGCGGCGTCCACCGAGGATCCGGACGAACCGGCACCGACCAGCATGTGCACCTCGTCGATGAACAGGATGGAGCCGGAGGCTTTGAGTTCATCGATAACGCGCTTGAGGCGTTCCTCGAACTGCCCACGGTACATCGTGCCGGCAACCAGCGAGCCGACATCCAGCTGCAGGACGCGCTTGTTGAGCAATAAGGCGGGTACGTCGCCATCCACAATGCGCTGGGCGAGCCCTTCGACAATGGCGGTCTTACCCACGCCAGGTTCACCGATCAGCGCCGGGTTGTTCTTGGTGCGGCGGGCAAGGATCTGCAGCACGCGCTCGATCTCCTTCTGGCGCCCGATCACCGGGTCAAGCTTGCCTTCCTCGGCACGGGTGGTCAGGTCGGTGGCCAGCTGATCCACCAGGGGGGTCTTGCCCTGTTCTTTCTTGTCGCGGGCGGGTTTGCGTCCGGGCGGCATCTGGCGCTCAGGGGTCTGGGCTTCTTCTTCGTCACCGGCAGGCTGGCTGGTTTCCTGGATGATGCGGCGGGTCTGGCGGCGCACCTGTTCGGGCGTCACGCCCAGGTCACCCATCACCTGCATAGCGGTGCATTTTTCATCGTGGGTCAGTCCCAAAAGGATGTGCTCGGTGCCCACCACGCCCTGTGGGCTTTTGCGGCCTTCTTCGATGGCGGCTTCGAGCATGCGCTGTGAATCGAGCGCCAGGGTGACCTTGCTGCTGACCGTGCTGCTGAGCGCACGCTGTTCAATGAGCTGGCGCACCTGGTCCGTGTCGAGACCCAGGTCCTTCAATACGCGGCTGGCAATGCCGTCCTCTTCCAAAAGCAGGGCGAGCAGGAAGTGTTCTGTGCCGATGCGCTCATGGTTGAGCCGTTCGGCTTCTTTTTGTGCCAGGCTCAGAACGCGCCGGGCTTTTTGGGTAAATAGGTCCATGCCTGTCAAGGCGAATCTCCT
>CAYSZB010000135.1:0-3673 GCA_964435475.1 uncultured Anaerolineaceae bacterium
GCAAAACCAGCAACTTGCTGTTCCATACAACCTCCAAAACTGTTTTATTAGACTCTTGATTCTACCACTGCAGGGCTGTATAAGCAAAAAACATAATTTTTGCCCTGTCAGGCAGACTTATTGATCCGTGACGAGAATGTCACCCAAAGGAAAGATCAGGTTCTAGAAAGAACCAACCGCGCGATCTCTTCTTTCAACAATTGGTTCAACGCATCCGCCTGCATGTAATCGGTTACCGTTATCTCCTGCGAACTGACTCCCTCCACCTCGAAGATCGCATGGATGATGTTCAAAGCCAGGAACACTGCGATCGGGCAGATGGGCGAGGAAGGCCTGAATGTATAGCGCACCAACCCGTCAGCATCCACATCAAGTTGTGGAATAAGCCCCATGGTGACCACATCCACATTCGTCTCCGGGTCGATGACCGCTGTGAGCCTGGTCAAAGCAGATTCTTGAATTTGTTTCGGGTCTGTCATCTCAACTCCCTCAGCCCAGCAGGCGTTCCATCACCTTTTGCCAGACAAGCGAGATCGCCCTGGCAGCGTCGCTTTCCGGGAATGATGCCGTCACCGGTTCTGCCTTTACCATTGCCAGGGGCACATGCATATCAAAGGGGATCTCCCCAACAACTTCAACACCCTGTGCTTCAGCAAAATCGCGGATAGCCTGGGTGGATTGCGGGGAAATATCGGCCTTGTTGATGCACAGCAGGGTGGGTATCTTGAAATGCTGCATCACACCCAACACCCGTTCCAGGTCATGCAAACCCATTCTGCCCGGCTCGCTCACGATCAGGCCCATGTCTGCTCCCGAACAAGCCGAGATGACCGGGCAGCCGATCCCCGGGGGTCCGTCAATGATGATCACCGGTGCATGCAGACCGGCAACCGCCAGCTTGGCTTTCTGGCGCAGCAGCGTGACCAGTTTGCCCGAGTTTTCCCGCCCAGGGAACAGTTCGGCATGGAAAAGCTTGCCCCATCTGGTTTGCGATTCAAACCACACCCCTTCCTGCTGGGGAACCATGCTGATCGCACCCTGCGGACAGGCATAGACACACGCCGCACAGCCATCACAGGCGATGGGATCAACCCAGTAGACCAGGTCATTCTTGGGGTCAGGGAACAGCGCATCATAACGACAGACCGTGGCGCACATGCCACAGCCAATGCACAGGTCCGCATCAATAAAAGCCTGTCCACCGCCCATGAAAGCGTTGGGCTGGTCAATTTTGGGGTTCAACACCAGGCTGAGGTTGGCTGCATCGACATCGGCATCCACAAAAACCTGCTCATAGCGCCCATTGGCGCTTGCGCCAAGGTGCGCCAGGGCTGCACTGATGCTCGTCTTGCCGGTGCCGCCTTTTCCACTTAACACTACAAGCTGCCTGGCGCCCATCATGCCGCTCCTTTTTCAACGATCATGCTGATCTCATCAAACAACTGCTTAAAATTTTCACGGTATTCGGGCATGATCTCGACCAAAGGCTTGCCCAACGCAATGCCTTCCGCCAGGCTTTGCCGGTAAGGAATGCGCATCAACACGGGGATCGCCTCCTGGTGCAGGTACTGATCAACCATGTCGCTGCCGATCCCATCCCGGTTAATGATCACCCCAGCCGGGATGTCAATGTCCGCCAGGATTCCCATGATCTGCTTAAGATCGTGCAAGCCAAATGGCGTTGGTTCCGTGACCAGCAGGGCAAAATCTGCACCGCGTAATGATTCCACCACCGAACAGGACGCACCAGGGGGTGAATCGAGCACCACGCAAGCATCTTTGCCAGGCGAATGCCATTTTTTCAACTGCCGGATGATGGGGGTTGCCATTGGTTCACTGATATTCAGGATCCCCTGGGCAAAGCGAATGCCTGCAGGTGTCATGCCTGCCTCGAGTTTGCCGATCGGGTTCGGGACTTCGCTTATGGCACCTTCCGGGCAATTCCAGGTGCAACTCCCACAACCATGACAAAGCTGGGGAAAAACCAGCACCTTCTGGGCGATCAAAGCCAGCGCGTGGAACTGGCAGACCTCAACGCAGCGCCCACAGGCTGTGCATTTTTCATGGTCGATCTGCGGCAAAAGGATGACCGCCGGCTTTTCTTCTTCAAATTGCGGGTTCAGGAAGATGTGCCCGTTGGGCGCCTCCACATCACAATCCAGGTACCAGGTCTCATTCTTAGCGACAATGCTCAGTGCCAGGCTGGTGGCAACCGTGGTCTTCCCCGTGCCGCCTTTTCCACTGCAAACAACAATTTTCATAAATATCCGGTCGGGATGAAAAATTACTTTACAAGATCTGCCACCGCTTGCTCAACGGTCAGATCGCTTTCTTTAAAGGTCTCCATGCGGAGCCCGGCAGCGCTTAAAGCATTTGCCGCATTTGGTCCGAAATCACCGCTCAGCACAACTTCGGCCTGCTGATCAATGACAAATTGGGCGGCGGCAATACCGGCGCCGTGTGCATTACTGACTGCCGTGTTTTCAAACGCCTGCCAGGCCATGCTCTCGGTCTCAATCCTGATAAAGAAAGCCGCCCTTCCAAAACGCTCATCCACCTTGCTATTGAGGGTATCTCCCTTTGATGAAATAATTACGATCATTGAATTCTCCTGTCCTTTTTTGTATCGTGTGCTACTTTTTGTTTAATGCTCGCAGGCAAACCGCACAGATCAACAGGACCTGTTATGGTTGCCGGGTTGCGGCATTGATCATTTTTCTCAGCAAAATTATACACCTATTCTCAATAAATCTATTGACATTTAGAGAATAGTCTGCTATATTTAATGTTGCTAATGAGCAGAGGAGAAACAAAATGCCCAGAAACCGCAGAGGCTGGTCGATAAATAATGCAGGCAATGACCTGAGCACGCACACGCCCTTGAGGCTGGCACTTTTGGAACCCATTCTTTTGGTCCTGATCAAGCAGCGCCCACGCCATGGTTACAGTTTGCTCTCAGAGCTTGAGGCATATAACCTGACCACGGTCCACCCCGGGGTGGTATACCGTACGCTGCGCGACCTGGAAGACCTGGGTTGGATCACCTCGCAGTGGGATGCCGACGAAACCCAGGGTCCCCCGCGCAGGAAGTACAACCTGACACCCCAGGGCGAAACAGCCCTTGGCAATTGGCAAACCGAGATGCAGGAAATACAGCATCTCATCAGTGATCTGCTCAAGCAATAAATGTGTTGGCAAATCAATTTCACAAAGGAGGTGAAAAATGCCTGGATTTGATGGAACAGGACCTAATGGTACCGGACCGTTTGGCAGGGGTTTAGGCCCTTGCGGCGGTGGCGACAGGATGGGCATGGCTGGAAGAGGTTTTCGCAGGGGTGGGCGCGGACTGGGTTGGTTTCGTGCTGCTGCCTTTACGCCCGAAGACGAAGAAAAAGCGCTTGAACAGCAAAAAAGCTGGATCGAGAGCCGCTTGGAAGCTTTAAGAAAAAAGTAAAGGCTCCGGGTCACTGAAACTACCCTGTTTTCAGCAGGATAGTTAAACCCATCCTCCTTTAAAACAGAGGAGGATGGTGAGTATTACTTTAGCGAGATGCGTTTGCCGTGAAAGGGTGAGAAACCTTTCACGGCTTTTTTTATATCGAATCGATATATTTCGATTCGTCCAGGTCGTCTTTGGGAGCAGGCTTCTCGGGTGTGACCATCTCCGCCGCGG
>CAYSZB010000136.1:0-3636 GCA_964435475.1 uncultured Anaerolineaceae bacterium
TATTAGGCACACCGCCAACGTTCATCCTGAGCCAGGATCAAACTCTCCGCTAAAAAATTATCATCTTATTCAGATGTTTGGTTCTTTTACGGATTTAAAAAACATTAACGAGTCTTGTTTTCTTACCTATTCTTCCTATCACTTTTCAGTTGTTAAGGTGCTGTCCACATGAGAGCAGGATTCTACTCAACTTCCAATTGCGTGTCAAGGGTTTTCCCGATGACTTTACAGACAAAATCGCCGGTATAATTTCACCGGCCATCATTCCTGCCATTTCGCTGAGTGTCGTGCTCTCGGCCCAAGCCAATCGATCTGCTTGCGGCGAGATCTTGCTTACTTCGACCTTGGAGTCATGAGTCTATACTAAACCAACTCATTTGTCAAGGGAATTCAGCAACCTGCTGGGGTTTCACTTGCTGCGTGGAGCAATTTCTTGCTTCTGTTTTCAATGTTCTGCGTTAAACGCACAAACGACAATTATACATATTCCAAATCATTTGTCAAGCAAAATCAAGGGCAATTTACCCAAATTCGCTAAATTGCCCCACGCCTCACCCCATATTTGATACTTTTACCTTAGAATCCAACCGAAAGGTAGGCTGACAAAAACAGCACCACCAGGCCGCAGATCGCATTTACGACCAATACCAGCATGGAGCTTTTTTCCACCCTGGCACTGTTCAGGCTTTCATTTTTCTTGTTGAGAGCCAGTCGGATCACCGCCAGGACGACCATGACCAGCATCAAAACATGTTTGATCGACAGGACGGTCCCAAAAGGCGTGCTGAAATTGAACAATCCCTCAAAACCTGTGCTGCGGTTGCTCAGCAGCATACCCGTCAGCGCCAGCCCGATCATGCTGACGATCGCGGCCACCTTCAGACGCTTCTGCACCGCCCGCAAAGCCACTTTTGGCTCTTTGACCTGCGGATTCTTCTTCAAACCCGGCAGGATGACCAGCACCATCAGGATCAATCCCCCGATCCAGGTGGCGGTAAAAACATCATGTAAAAAACGTACGATAATTGGAACAATGGTTGGCATATTTTTTCCTTTTTATGAATTCTTCAATATTTTTTCAAAGAGCATCAGGAATTGCTCCTGCTCAATAGTAGACAAACGCGAAAGCGCCATTGCTGCTTTCTGTTTCCGGTAACGATCAACCTTCTGGAACAGCTGGCTGCCTGCCCCGGTCAGTTCAAGATCAAAGGACCGCTTATCCAGGGGGTTGCCATTTTTTGAGATCAAGCCTTTGTTTTCCAGGTGCTTCAGCATCAGGCTGACACTCGCCGGGCTGAAACCCAAACCCTCTGTTACCTGTTTCAAGCTGCAGCAACTGTTTTCTGCAATGAAATTGATGTAATAGAATTGTGCAGGCGTGATGCCCAGCTCATCAAATGGCGGCATTTCTTCGCCCAGGTGGTGAAACCTGAGCATCAATTCTCCAAACAATTCATTCATTTTCTCGCTCATAATATTTAGTTAGCCTAACTAATTATACCGCAAGAATACTGAAACACACAAGCCCAAATCATGGTGACCAGCGCCAATATACCCCCATCATTAATCGCTTTGGTCCCTGTTAAACCCGGTGGCTATGTTTGTGTGCTTTTAGTGATTTTTGGGATCGGCAGCAGCATGCGCGTTTCCTTGCGGTACGCTTCAAACCCTGTCTTATATGTCGCCAGGCGTTTTTCAGCCAGCGGGATCGAGATGAACAGGAACAAACAGGTGTTGATCAGCGCACCAAGTCCGGTCAGCCATAATTGCGGCTGGACGGACAGCAGAACAATGTACACCCCCCACCACATCAGGATCTCCCCAAAATAATTGGGGTGCCTGGAGTGGCGCCACAGCCCTGTGCGCATCAGGCGCGCAGGGTCCGTGTTCTGCTTGCGGAATAGCAGCATCTGCGCATCCGCCGACAGCTCCAGCACCGCCCCACCCAGACTGACCGCCAGGCCAAGCCATGTCCAGGCGTTCACCCCCCCGCCCAGCATCAGGTAATAAAAACCCGGCAGCAGGCAGGCGAAAACGATCAGGGTTGGCATGATCTGGATCCCCAGCAGGTTGACCAGCGGGAAGAACCTGCCGCTCTTTTCCTGCAACTGGTCATAACGCCAGTCCTGCTTGTGCATCCCCGGGAAGGTCACCACCCAGTTGCCGGTCAGCCGCAGGCTCCAGAAGGCGATCACCAGCACGAAAATGACCGACCCGACATCAAACCTGGCTGTTTTGAACAGCATCAAGCCCAAAATGACCAGCGGTTGCACACTCCAGTAGGGATCGTACACCGACGCATTGCGCAGAACCAGGCTGGCGAGCCAGATGAACAGCGTCGCCGCCAGGTCTGCGACCAACAAAGAGAGCCAGGGCACAAAAGGCAGCGCTTTGTAAACAACCACGCCCAATACTGCGGCAAAAATATATAGTAAGGAAATAATGACAAAACTGAGAATACGGTTTTTATGAGACATTGGGCGATTTTATCATAAAGGCAGCCCTCATTCGAAAAATGGGTAATAATGCGCTCCAAGCCACAAAAAAGCCCGTGACAGCGACCTTTCTTTGCTGTCACGGGCTAAATACCAATAAACTAACCCATTACGGGGTCCACGGGCTGTAATTCCAGCTGTAATTACCACCCATCAGTACCAGGTCCAGCATATCGGTATAGGTATCCCCGGTGACGTCACTCGATCCCTGCCCTCCACAATTTGTGGCATAGGGGATTCGGGGTGCAAATTGATCAGTTGGCACTGTATACGCATTGCCAATACACCCGGCATCCAGGATATCGATCACATCATCACTGACTGCATCCCCGCCCAATAACATCAGGTAGTTGAGAGGAGTCAATGGCCTGGTCGACAATAATTTTGAATGTGCCCAATCGGTGGGAATTAATGGTAATACGGGAAGATTGGGATCCACCGCCATGATCGTCGTTGGCAGGTATAGCTCCCGGTCAAAGAACAGGTAATAGACATTCCCAACTGTGATCACGTTTTGTGTAAGGTGTGCAGTCGTGTAAGCACCACTCGATGCACTGGTTGCGCTGGCTAACACTTCTGATGTACCTTTATCAGAAACACTGTGCACCTCTAAGACAGCCCCACTATCATCTGTTCGTCCTTCTAATCGGACAAACCCGGTGTAATTGGCTATCCCCTGGATGATCAATTTGCCATCATTTGTATCCGTAATATCTCTATCAGGGATGCTTGGCAGCCCATAGCCGGCATTATTCACCCAGATCTTTACCCCGCCAACCGCCCCGGCGCTGGTCAATGTCTCGACGTGCGCAATATTAAACAATGCTTCCCATGGACCATTACCAGACAAGCCGCTTGACTTTGGTGTGAAATTCATCGTCAGGATCGTGCCACCGTCCGCGGTATACTCAGCCGTCGGGTATGCCAGGTTGCAGCGGTAGGCAGTCTCGCCGGCTATACTGCTCAGTGAGGTGCACACATTAATCCACGGCGCACTGAAAGTCGTCGAATTAAGCGTTAACTTGGCACTGTCCCAGGTCAACTTAAACGCGATGCCATACAAATATTGCGCATCAATCTTCAGTTTGACATCAATGGTCTCAGTTTCACCTATCGTCCGCACCAGTGCATCCGTATCCGG
>CAYSZB010000137.1:0-3613 GCA_964435475.1 uncultured Anaerolineaceae bacterium
GCAAGTTCGTCCTGCGTGTCACCATGCCCGAATGTGGTCACAACCTGGATCATGTGGCTGCAGAGATGGATTGGCTGGCAGCGCTGGCACGCGACACATCGCTGAGCGTGCCGTGCCCACTGCCTGCCCGGGATGGTCGCCTGGTGGTCGAAGCAAGTGCTGATGGCGTGCCGCAGTCACGCCTGTGCGCAGTTTTTTCCTGGGTTCGCGGCAAAGACCTGGCTGAGGACATGAGCGAGGTCAACATCGCCCGGCTGGGCGAGTTGATGGCACAGTTGCACCTGCATGCATGCAAGTACCAGCCCCCGAAGCAGCTCAACCTGTTGTGCTTTGACCGCCCATTTCCCTTCCCGGAACCGGTTGTGCTTTTCGACGAGTTGTATGCCGCGCTGGTCCCGCCGCAACGCCGCGCTGTTTTTGAAAGCGCTATCGCCTGGGCACAGGGATCCATTGACCAGTTGCAAGCCAGCGGCGAGGCGCTGCGCATCCTGCATGGCGACCTGCACCCGTGGAATGTGCGCAACTTCAGAGGGGTGCTTTCGCCGATCGACTTTGAAGACCTGATGCTTGGCTGGCCGGTACAGGATATCGCCACAACGCTGTATTATTTCCTGGATGAGAACTTCGCCATGTTGCGGGCAGCCTTCCAGGAGGGCTATACCCGTCGCTGCCCCTGGCCGGAAAGGCACCCCGGCGAGATCGACTCATTCATCGCCGCCCGCGGGTTTGGCCTGGCGAATTTCATCCTGAACGATCCCAACCCGGGTTGGAGAACCCAGGCGCCGGAATTCATTGCACGGGTCGAAAAACGGCTGCGGATGTTGATGGAAAAGAACGGAATAGCTGCCTGATCGGACAGTCTCCTGCCCAGGGACACGACAGACACGAAATACCCATCGATAGTCTTGGGTTTCTGGTTGAGAATGCAAGATCCTTCCCTGCGGTAAGGATGACTGACTTTTCAGGGTTTTTTATGCAGATAGCTGCGGAGCGATGGCAACGCTTTTCAGCTTTTAGCCATGCGTTTTCAGACCCTGGTAAGGGCTATTGCGAACATGCCGTATGAATTAAATGATATATTTAACCTCAACACAGTAAAAGAATAAGGAGACAGCCATGCCCGATCGAAATGACGCAATGCAATATGCCTGGAAGAGGCGTTTTGATGAGGAAGTGCCCGAAAAGATCTCATCCATGAAGATCACCCCCAAATTGCTCTTGGAGATGCTGCCTGCCTTTTCGCGCATCGCAAAGATCGAGAAAGAGCAGAAAAAGAAGGGCATGGAAACCTTTTTCTCCTTTACCAAGGGCTACCCGGTCAAACCGATCCATGGTGTACCGCTGGGCGGGATGGGCGGCGGCAGCATCACCCGCGGCTGGCAGGGCGATTTCACGCGCTGGCAGATGCGCCCCGGGATGTACACCTACAACACGGTCGACGCCGACCAGTTCTCGCTGCGGGTGCAGCGCGAGGGCGAACAGGCAGAGGCGCTGGTGCTGAACCCGCGCACGCCGCAATCCGACTACCTGCAAAGCTGGCAGTGGGGCATGAACCCGCACCGTGCCCGCTACCATGCCCTCTTCCCGCGTGCCTGGACGGTCTATGAGAACCTGGTGGACGGCATCACGCTGACCTGCAAGCAGGTTTCGCCTTTCATCCCCGAAAATTACAAGGAAAGCAGTTACCCGGTGGCGGTCTTCGAGTGGGAGGTGCAGAACACCTCCCAAAAGGCAGCCGATGTCAGCCTGATGTTCACCTTCCAGAACGGCATTGGCACACCCAACGACCTGGCGGGCGGTTTTTCGAACTACCTCGTCAAGCAGTCGCTGGGAAAAGAGACCATCACCGGGATCGACATGGCGCATATCATCCGCTACCCCAAGCCACTCGAACCCGGTCAGCAGCTCAAGGACCAGGGGCAATACGAGGAGCCGCTGACCCTGGCGATCGCTGCGCTGGGCGACCGCGACGTCGAGGTCAGCTACCGCACCCGCTTTGTCACCACCTCGCACGGGCTGGACGTCTGGGCGGATTTCAAGGGCGACGGCAAACTGGATAACGATGAAGACAACAAACCCTCCTCACCCGGCAGTGCCATCGGTTCGGCGCTGTGTGCCAAAGTGCACCTGGGGGCGGGCGAGACACGCAAGGTGGTCTTTGCCCTGGCCTGGGACATGCCCGTGGCGCGTTTCTGGCTGGGCACGGGCTGGTACCGGCGTTACACGAAGTTCATGGGCCGTGATGGCAAGGCTGCCCCGCGCCTGGTCAAGGAAGCGCTCACCAGCTACACCCAGTGGGAAGCGGCGATCGACCGCTGGCAGAAACCCATCCTCAAGGATGCCAAACTGCCCGACTGGTACAAGGCGATGTTGTTCAACGAGACCTATTACCTGGTGGATGGCGGCACGCTGTGGACCGCCGGCAAGGAAAACGACGAACCCACCTCGGGCGACCTGCTGCCCGAGCCTGAGATCGGGCACTTTGGCTACCTCGAGAGCCATGAATACCGCATGGTCAACACCTATGACGTGCATTTTTATGCCTCCTTTGCCCTGGCAAGGCTCTTCCCGGAGCTTGAACTGAGCTTGCAGCGTGATTTTGCCAACTCAGTAACCATGGAGCACCCCGAACTGGTGACGCTCTTCTTCTCGGGGAAAAAGGGCGTGCGCAAGACGCGCGGTGCGGTGCCGCATGACCTCGGCGCACCCAACGAGGACCCCTGGGCGATGGTCAATGCCTACAATGCCCAGGATGTCTCGCGCTGGAAGGACCTCAACCCGAAGTTCGTGCTGCAGGTGATGCGCGATTACACCTGGACCCGCGATATCCGCTTTTTGAAAGAGGTTTGGCCGGCGGTCAAGGAAACCATCCGCTTTGTGGGCAAGTTTGACCGCGATGGTGACGGGATGATCGAAAATGACGGCTTCCCGGACCAGACCTACGATGTATGGAGCGCAAAAGGTGTCAGTGCCTACAGCGGCGGTTTGTGGCTGGCATGCCTGGGGGCGGGTGCTTTCCTTGCCGAACATTTGGGGGAGGATGAGCTGGCGGCTGAGTACCGGGCGACCTTCGAAAAAGGGCGGAAAGTGTATGAAGAGAAACTGTGGAACGGGTCATATTTTGATTATGACGCCAGCACCAGCAAACATCACGACAGCGTCATGGCCGACCAGCTTGCCGGGCAGTGGTATGCGCTGGCTTGCGGGTTGGAGGGCATCGTCCCGGCAGAGAAAGCGAAGCTGGCACTGCAGAAGGTCTTTGAAAGCTGCGTCATGGGTTACCGCGAAGGCAACCTGGGGGCGATGAACGGCATGCGCCCGGATGGCAGGCTGGACCACACCTGCATGCAGTCCGCCGAGATCTGGACCGGCACGACCTTTGCCCTGGCGGCGGGTATGATCCAGGCGGGCTTGATCGATGAGGCTTTCAAGACGGCCTGGGGGATTTATAACATGATCTACCAGCGCTTTGGCCTGTGGTTCCAGACGCCCGAAGCGCTGAGCCATGAGAATACCACCCGTGCGATCACCTACATGCGACCGCTGTCGGTCTGGGCGATCCAGGATGCGTGGGAGAAAAGATACAGGTAAGTTTAAGATAGATAATAATTAG
>CAYSZB010000138.1:0-2362 GCA_964435475.1 uncultured Anaerolineaceae bacterium
TCGCGAAGGCGGTCTGACCGTTGGTGCGGGTGTCATCACAAAAATTATTGAGTAAAAATATTCATTAAAGAGGAAGGTATGGTTGTCCTCATTGAGGACAACCATGATCAAATAGCAAAATGGCGTCAAAAAAGAAAGATGTTCGACCGGTAACCACTTTGGCTTGTACGGATTGTAAAGAGCGGAATTACACAACTGTAAAGAACCGCCGCAATGATCCAGGCAGGCTTGAGCTTAAAAAATATTGCCCGCGCTGCCGTGTTCACACGTTACACCGTGAGGTGAAGTAAGCAGGCATTATTCAGGAAGTGAAGGTCAGTAGCTCAATTGGCAGAGCACCGCTCTCCAAAAGCGGGGGTTGTGGGTTCAATTCCTACCTGACCTGTGCGAGATGAGAAACGCCGTTCACTAGACGGCGTTTTAAACCTGAAAAAGGAGTGTCACTTGGCACAAAAAGAGGAAAAGCAAAAGAAACCGAATATTTTCCAGCGGATTGCCCGCTTTTGGCGGGAAACTGTTGGAGAGCTCCGCAAGGTGACCTGGCCAACCCCCAAGGAAGCCTGGGAACTTACCAAGATTGTTCTTCTGGTTACTGTGATCATGGCTGTATTGCTTGGTTTAATGGATTATGGTTTCTCTCAACTGATTGGGCTTCTGGTATAGAAGCAAGATAAAGGTCAGGTAGAGTAAAAATGACTGCAGACGACAACATTGATGGCATCATGAGTGAAGGCGAAGAAATCCGTGATTTAACGGATGATCTTGGCGCATCTGCAGAACCTGCTGTATCACCTCTGGATGAGCCAATCACCGCTGATATTGTTTCTGACCAGGCTCCTGTGCAGAGTGAATCGGCAGACCAGGTAAAGGAAACGGTACCGGTCAAAGGCGAAAGTCCTGCCCAATCTGACAATCGCCAGTGGTTTGTCATTCACTGCTATTCAGGTTATGAGAATAAAGTCCGAAAAAATCTCGAACAGCGTATTGAGACCATGAACATGCGCAGCAAGATCTTTGACGTGGTAATTCCTACCCAGGAAGAGATCGAAGTACGCGATGGAAAGCGGCGGACAGTTGAGCGTCATGTTTTCCCGGGTTATGTCCTGGTGAATATGATTCTCGAAGAAGAATCCTGGTATGTTGTGCGCAATACCCCGGGTGTCACCGGTTTTGTGGGCATGGGCGAAGAACCCACCCCCTTGCGACCTGAAGAGGTTGCCCAGATCCTTCGCAGGATGGAGGATGAGGTGCCCACCTTCAAGGTGACGTACAAACCCGGTGAGCGTGTACGCATTGTCGATGGACCATTTAATGATTTTCGGGGCACTGTTTCCGATATCGATATGGAACGTTCAAAGATCCGTGTTATGGTGAACTTCTTTGGACGTGAAACCCCTGTGGAACTCGATTTCCTGCAGGTTGAAAAGGCATAAACCGGAGATATCCGGAATTACGTGGGAGGGATCAAGAAATCCCGTTATCACCACAAAGGAGATTATTCGTGGCAAAGAAAGTAAAAGCAATTGTAAAGTTACAGATCCAGGCAGGTAAGGCAAATCCCGCACCCCCGATCGGTCCCGCATTAGCACAGCATGGTGTCAATATCATGGCATTCTGCAAGGATTACAATGCGCGCACCAGCGGACGCATGGGCGAGATCATCCCTGCTGAGATCACCATATTTGCTGACAGTTCATTTAAATTTGTGCTCAAATCTTCACCAACCCCCGTCTTATTGCGTAAAGCAGCCGGGATTGAGAAGGGTTCTGCACAGCCTAACCGTGAAAAAGTCGGCAAGGTTACCAGGGCTCAGGTCCGTGAGATCGCTCAAACCAAGATGGCTGATACCAACGCAGTCGATATGGATGACGTGATCAAGCAGGTTGAAGGCACAGCCCGCAATATGGGTTTAACCGTCGTAGATTAATCAAAGTTCAAGACAGTGGGAGGGTGTGTACACCCGTTAGAACCACCAAGGAGTTATTATGCCCAAGCATGGGAAAAAGTATTTGCAAGCATTAACCAAATTAGATATTGAAACAATCTATAGCCCACGTGAAGCCGTGGAATTGGTAAAAAAAACCAGTTACGCTGGTTTTGATGAAACAGTTGAAGTCCATATACGGACAACCCTTGATCCACGCCAGGCAGATCAACAGATCCGTGACGTGGTTGTGTTGCCCCACGGTCTCGGCAAGACCGTCCGCCTCCTGGTGTTTGCCCAGGGCGAGGCTGCAATTGCCGCCCGGGCAGAGGGCGCTGATTTTGTCGCCGACTCTGATGAAGAGTTGCAGAAGATCCAGCAAGGTATGACTGATTTTGATGTGGCGATTGCCACAGCCGATATGATGGGCAAGGTGGG
>CAYSZB010000138.1:2462-3586 GCA_964435475.1 uncultured Anaerolineaceae bacterium
TTAAGTAAATCTCTATGCAATCCGGGTCATTTTGTGTATAATATGACCCTTGTTGACAACTGAATAAGCACTTCACTAAAGACAGCTGGTGCCTATCAGGCTTAATTTCCCGCCGAGGTGGAGATTTCTAGTAAGAACTTGTTTGCTATTACTATAAGTCTTTATCTCGCTGGATGGATAAAGACTTATTGATTTAATACCTTTGAAAGGAGGTAAAAGAAATTGGCATTCTCAAGGAAGCATAAAGAGACGATCGTAGATCAATACTCGGAATGGGTAGACAAGTCTCAGGCGATGTACATCTTGTCCTATTCCAAAATGAACATGCCGGCGATTGATGAAGCCCGCAAGAAATTGCGAGATTCTAATGCGCAGATGCATGTGGTCAAGAACCGCTTATTTAAACTGGTACTTGATGAAAAAGGTCTCCCTTATGATGAAAAATTCTGGGAAAACAACAATCTTGTAGTCTTTGCACTGGAAGACGCACCTGCTGTTGCAAAACTGATGAATGAGATCACCAAGGGAAACGACAAGTTTAAAGTGCGTGCTGGTTACATGGATGGAAGAATGCTCAAGGCGCAACAAGTTGCTGCTTTGGCAGACCTGCCCACCTTACCTGTGATGCGCGCAATGTTGTTGGGTACCATTCTGGCACCTGCCAGCAAGTTGGTACGCACATTGGCAGAACCCGCTCGTGGTTTAGCCGCTGTGATCAAAGCAAATTCAGAGAAGCAACCTGCATAACAGGAAGTTTCGTAATAATTTAAATTTAAAAAATAATTAGGAGTAAAAATGGCTGATTTAGAAAAAATTGTTGCTCAATTGAGCGAGTTGACCGTCCTCGAAGCTGCGGACCTGGTCAAAATGTTGGAAGAGAAGTGGGGCGTTTCCGCTGCCGCTCCCGTTGCTGTTGCCGCTGCCGGCCCTGCCGCTGCTGCACCTGTCGAAGAAGTCGAAGAGAAGACTGAGTTCACTGTTGTCATCAAGAACCCTGGTCCCAAGAAGATTGATGTCATCAAAGTCATCCGCCAGCTCACCAACCTCGGTTTGGTTGAAGCCAAGAATATGGCTGAAGCACCTGATTCCAAGGTCCTGGAAGCTGTTGCCAAGGATGTGGCAAA
>CAYSZB010000139.1:0-3576 GCA_964435475.1 uncultured Anaerolineaceae bacterium
CCCTTGCTGAGGGCACCAGCCCCGAAAAATTGCTGAATGAGGGGCTGATCGCGGCAATGACGGAGGTGGGCAGGCTTTTTGAGGTGGGAGAGTATTATGTTCCCGAGATGCTGATCTCCGCCAGGGCGATGCAGGCGGGCATGGGCATATTGAAACCTATCCTGGTTGCCCAGGCGTTCAAAGCGAAGGGGTGCGTGGTCATCGGCACGGTGCAGGGCGATATGCATGACATTGGCAAGAACCTGGTGAGCATGATGCTGGAAGGCGCCGGTTTCCAGGTGATCGACTTGGGGGCGGATTGCAGCCCGCAGAAGTTCCTGTCTGCCATCCAGGAGCATAGGCCGCAGATCGTGGGGATGTCTGCCATGTTAACGACGACGATGTTCAACATGAAAAAGACGATCCAGTTCCTTGAAGAGAACCATGTGCGGCAGGATGTCAAAGTGATCATCGGCGGGGCACCCGTGACGCAAAAATTTGCTGATGATATCGGTGCGGATGGCTTTGCGGGGGATGCCAACCAGGCGGCCATCCTGGCAGGCAAGATGCTGCAAGAATAAGATGTGCGGGATGGGGCGACCCATAATGACAAATCCGAATCAACCACAAAATGCTTTGATTACCGTCATTCTTGAGCCAATTGGAGCACGGATGCAGGTCAAAGCGGGCACCACTCTGCTGGTTTGTGCCCAGGAAGCCGGGATCGAACTGAACGCGGTCTGTGGGGGCAACGGGACCTGCGGCATGTGCAAAGTGGTGATTAAGCAGGGGGATGTTTCACCTCTCAGGGTGGAAGAACAAGCGCTGCTGGAAGAGCAGGAAATTAAGGTAGGCACTCGATTAGCGTGCCAGGCAATGGTGCTCAGCGACTGCCGGGTGCAATTTCCGCCCGAATCGCTGACCACCCTGCAGCGCCTGCAACTGGAAGGGCAGGAGTTGCGGGTGGGGGTCGACAATGCATTCATGTCACAACCGGGGGCGTGCGGCCTGGCGGTGGATATCGGCACCACCAAGATCGCCGGGTTCCTGGTGGACCTTCAGAATGGAAAAACCCTGGCATCCGGTGGGGTGACCAACCCACAGATCGCCTATGGCGAGGATGTGATCAGCCGAATCCTGTATGCGGATCAGCATGAAAATGGGAGGGGTGAGTTGCAGCGATGCCTGGTGGATAGCATAAACATGTTAATGATCGACCTTTGCAGTCGGGCAGGGGTCACCACGGAGCAGGTTGTGGATGGCGTGATGGTGGGGAACACGGTCATGCATCACCTGCTGGCGGGGATACCGGTGCAATCGCTGGGGATTGCGCCGTACAGCCCGGCACAGATCGACGCCATGCGTTTTCCGGCATGTGATATTGGGTTAAAGCTTAACCCGGAGGCTGAGGTCTACTTGCCGCCGAATATTGCCGGGTTTGTGGGTGGGGATCATATCGCCATGCTGCTGGCAACCCGGGCTCATGAAATAAAGCAAACTGTGATCGCGCTCGATATTGGCACAAACACCGAGATCAGCCTGGTGCACCAGGGAAAACACTGGGCTTGCTCGTGCGCGTCCGGGCCGGCATTTGAAGGCGCGCATATTAGGCATGGCATGCGTGCCATCCCGGGGGCGATAGAACGCTTTAAGATCTGCGAGGATCAGAACCAGGTGCTGACCATTGGTAAGAAACCGGCGATCGGGATCTGCGGTTCCGGCATCCTGGACGTGGTGGCTGAACTGCGCAAAGCAGAAATCGTTGATAGACGAGGTTCTTTTCTGACTGATAATTCGCGTCTGATTATTGAAAATGGCAAGGCAAGGTTTGTGCTGGTGCCGGCAGAGCTAAGCGGGCATGGGCGCGAGATCGCGATCGATCGGGCTGATGTGAATGAGGTTCAGCTGGCAAAAGCTGCCATCCGATCCGGGGTGGAGGTATTGATCAGGGCTGCGGGGGTGCAATATGCTGAGATCGAGCAATTTTTGGTGGCGGGGGCGTTCGGTACCTACCTTGATATTGGCAATGCAGTAAGCATTGGCATGTTCCCCCGGTTGCCAGTGCAGAAATTCCAACAGGTTGGCAACGCGGCAGGCAGTGGGGCAAGGATGATGCTTATTTCAGAGCCACAGAGAAGGATCGCGGAACGGCTGGGCGGGCATATCCAGTACCTGGAACTGGCGGGCAGCAAAGATTATGGGGATGTTTTCATGCGGGCGATCGCGCTGGAATGATGAACTGATGAGATCAATTATTTGATAATTTTCTGAAATACAGATACTGTTCTTGTATTGTAGTTTCTTTCTTACATAAAATTTATATCCTGCTAATTTTTCTCTAACAAAACCTGTTTATATTTAAGACATAAAAATTAACCAAATTATAAAAGGAGGTACATGATGGGTAATTTAATACGTCGTGATCCCTTTAGGGAGTTTTATTCAATGAGCCGGGCTTTGGACCGGTTGATGGATCGTTCTTTGGGTGAGGCTACACCTGAGTGGAATGAGGGTCTTCGCTATTCACTGCCGCTTGATGTGATCGAAAAGGAAGATGAATTCCTGGTCAAGGCATCTGTGGCAGGTTTTGACCCGGAAAAGGTCGAGATCACATTCTCCGATAACACACTCACCATCCAGGGCGAGGTGAAGGAAGAAAAAGAGCAAAAGGAAGAAGGTCGCTACCACATGCATGAGCTGCGGGAAGGTTCTTTCTGTCGAAGCATCACCATGCCAGGCTCGATCGACTCGGGCAAGATCACCGCAGAAAGCGAAAATGGCATCCTGATGTTGCACTTACCCAAGAAGGAAGAAGTCAAGCCCAAGCGCATTGAAATCAAGCCCAAGAACATCAAGGTCATTGAAAGTAAAAACAAATAATCCCTCAAGGGAAACTACAGGAAGGGTCTTGCATAAAGACCCTTCCTGCATTTAAAAGCCTTTATAATTGCTTTACCAATATGAAATTTAAAGGAAGGTGGCGAAAAATGAAAACATACCGAGTACCAACCAAAGGCGGCATCAAGTTATCTGATTATGATCCCGAAGATACCAGCGTGTATGATGGGGAAAAAGATAAAGGGAAGAAAAAGCTGAAGGAATTGAACAAGGACCTTGAGAAACTGCAGGAAATGTTGTATGCTGAAGGCAAGCGCAGGGTTCTGGTCATTCTCCAGGGCATGGACACCAGTGGCAAGGATGGCGTCATCCGGCATGTCTTTGAGGGCGTCAACCCACAGGGTGTCAAGGTGGCATCGTTCAAGGTGCCAACCTCACTTGAACTGGCACATGACTATCTCTGGCGGGTGCACCAGAAAACGCCGGGGAAAGGTGAAATTGTCATTTTTAACCGCTCTCAATATGAAGATGTGCTGGTTGTCAGGGTGCATGATATGGTCCCTGCAGAAGTCTGGAAAAAGCGCTATGAGCAGATCAACAATTTTGAACGATTGTTGGCTGAAGAAGGTACACTCATTTTAAAGTTTTTCCTGCACATCAACCTCGAAGAACAAGCCAAGCGTTTCCTGGCGAGGGTTGAAACTCCCGAAAAGAACTGGAAGTTCAACCCGGGAGACCTCGAAGAGAGACAATACTGGG
>CAYSZB010000140.1:0-3573 GCA_964435475.1 uncultured Anaerolineaceae bacterium
AGGGCATCCATTTGGGAATGTCGCGGGTGCGCTGTTCGATCTCAACTTTGAAGGGTAGTTTCATGCCCTGGCTCCCTGGGCGCCGGTCATCATCATGCCGATGGAATTGATATCCGCCCCTTGGGGATCGACCTCGCCAACGATCTGGCCTTCGTAGATCACGGCCACTCGGTCGCTCAATTCCAGCAGTTCGTCCAGCTCTTCTGAAATAAGCAGGATGGCGGCCTGGTTGCTGCGCTGTTCCAGCAGCAGTTTCTGGATGGATTCGATCGCACCAACGTCCAGCCCGCGGGTGGGCTGCATGGCAATGATCAGGCGCGGTCCCCCAGAGATCTCACGGGCCAGGATGACCTTCTGCAGGTTACCGCCGGAGAGTTTGGCCGCAGCGGTGTGAATGCTGGGCGCCTGGATGTCGTATGTGCCCTTTAACCTGGTTGCCTGGCTGCGGGCAGATGCGAAATCAATACGCCAGCCATGGCTGATAGGCTGCTGGTCAAAATTCTTCATCATCAGGTTGCCCGTGATGTCCATATGAGGGGCTGAACCCACCCCGGTGCGGTCTTCGGGAATATGGGCCGCCCCCTGGTTGATCGCCCGCTTGGGAGACTGGTTGGCCACATCCTCGTCCTGGATCAGGACCCTGCCCTGGCAGGGACGCAGCCCGGTGATGACCTCGGCTAATTCAGACTGGCCGTTACCAGCGATACCGGCAATGCCCAGGATCTCACCCTGGCGCACGTGTAATGAGATCTCTTTCAGTGCGGGCAGGCCTTTGTTATTGAGAGCGCTGACCTTTTCCACTTTAAGCACCACATCACCAGGCGGCTGCACTTTTTTCTCCACCTGGAAGATGACCTTGCGCCCGACCATCAATTCGGCGAGCATCTCCTTGGTCACACCTGCCAGGCTGATGCCGTCGGCAGTGACCCTGCCTTTGCGCAGCACGCTCAGGCGGTCAGCTACCGCGGTCACCTCGTTCAGTTTGTGGCTGATAAAGACGATCGATTTGCCCTGGGCGACCATGGAGCGCATGGTTTGCATCAGGTCTTCGATCTCATGGGGAGCCAGCACAGCGGTCGGTTCGTCCAGGATGACGATCTGGGCACCGCGGTAGAGGGTTTTGAGGATCTCCACGCGCTGCTGTTCGCCAACCGAAAGCTGCCAGATCTTTGCAGTGGGATCCACCTTGAGACCGAACTGCTCCTGCAGGTCATGGACCTGGTGGTCATACCTGGGCAAATTCATGAAAAACCTGGGTTGGCGCAGACCCAGGAGAATATTTTCAGTGACGGTGTGGGTCGGGACAAGCATGAAATGCTGGTGCACCATCCCGATCCCGCGGGCAATGGCATCCCGGGGAGAGTTCAGGGTAACCTGCTCGCCGTTGATGGCAATGCTGCCCGAGTTGGGTTTATACAGACCTGCCAGGATGTTCATCAGGGTGCTCTTCCCGGCACCGTTCTCACCCAGCAGGGCGTGGATCTCGCCGCGCTTGAGGGTGAAATCCACATGGTCATTTGCCAAAACGCCCGGAAAGCGCAGCACGATATTGCGCATTTCGACGACGTTGGGCATATCCGGGGGCATGGTTGTCATATGGTTAACTTAATACCTGTTCAAGATCCAATGGGCAGGATCTCAGTATGATTTGTGATAATGCATTCTAGAACCAGGAGATGATCTTTTCAACCATCTCCTGGTGTTATTAATTATAGATTACAGGTCAGGCAGTTCTGCGGTGATGTTCTCGTTCCACCAGTACATGCAGGTCTTGCATTTGCTGCCGAACTCTTTGAAGCCATCCAGGTCCAGCTGTTCCATGCTGACGCCATCTGCCAGTACCAGGTTGCCCTGGTTATCGGTGATCGGACCCTTGAAGACATCAAAGCGGGTGAATTCGCCCTTGAGCATCTTATCCAGCAGGTCACGGACCATGGCCAGGTCTTCTTCTGGCAGTTCAGCCACACCGGGCATCAGGGTTTCGCCCTCCATAAAACCATAGAGACCCAATCCGCCGGAATCGCCATCAAAGTATTCCCAGCCGCCCTTCCAGGTGCCGGCCTTTGATTTCTCAACGATATCCGAATATATGGGACCCCAGTTCCAGTACATGGAGGTCAAGCAGGTATCCAGTGTACAGTTACCTTTGTAATCATAGGTGATACCCCATTTGCCTTCAGGAGCAGCCAGGGCGGGGGCGGGGGTGTCCGCACCGGTCATGACCACCTGGGCGCCAGCATCGAACAGGGAGGAAGCACCTTCCTGCTCCAGGATGGGATCATGCCAGGTATTGATGAAACGCACATCGATGGTGCATTCGGGGCAGGTCTTCTGCACGCCGAGGGCAAAAGCATTGCCCAGGCGCAGTTCTTCGGGGATGGGGAAGGTGGCCATGTAACCCAGTTTGGGGTTGCCGTCCACCTTGGCGCGCGACCCAGCCAGCATACCAGCCAGGTACTTAATGTTTTCCATGGCGCCCATCAGGTTGCCAAAATTCTCCCCGTTGGCTTTGTATCCGCTGACATGGATGATGTCTACATCGGGAAACTCACCAGCCACGGTTTCAGATGAATCCATGAAACCAAATGAGGTGGTGAAGATAACATCAAAGCCTTTACGAGCCAGAGAGCGGGTTACCTGTTCCGAGTCTGCACCTTCTGCGACATTCTCGACATAAGCGGTGTGCACGCCTTCCAGGTTTTCCTCCACATAAAGGCGGCCGACATCATGGGATTGTGACCAACCGCCATCATCATGGGGACCAACATAAACAAAGGCGACGTTGTAGCAGCCCTCAATGGGAGCTGGAACCTGGTAGGTTCCGACCGCTTCGGATGTGGTGGCTGCGCGGCAGTCAACGTTCTCTTCTGCAGCGGGTTTTTGACCGCATGCGGTTAATACAAATGCCAGTACAAGAAAAAGACTGACAAGCCAAAAAAACTTCTTATTCATTGAGCCTCCTAAAAAAAGCAAAATATGTGAATGTTGGAAAAAAGAAAACAAAAACAGCAGGGCGCAAAAATTTATTCAACAAAGCTCCCAAACACCTCCAGTTGATCTAATTTTACTCCAATGAAGGGTAAAAATAGGCAGTAATAATAAATTTCCTCCGATCATCCAAAAAGATGTGATAGCACCACACGGATACCGATCGCGATCAGGATGATCCCACCGATGATCTCCATACGCTTGCCGAATTTTTCGCCCAGCTTATTGCCGATCAATAACCCGATGATCGAAAGCAGGCCAGCAACAATCCCGATGACCAGCGCTGGAACGATGATATTGACATCCAGCATGGCCATGCTCAAACCCACCGCCAGGGCATCGATGCTGGTAGCAATGGCCAGGATCACCAGGGTCCTGCCGCGAGAGGGATCGCTGGCATAACTGGCCACTTCCGGTTTCAACCCCGAGCGGATCATGTTGATCCCGATATACGCCAGCAGGGCGAAGGCCACCCAGTGGTCAAAGGCGCTGATATACTGGGCGACCGTCTGCCCGGCCAGCCAGCCAACGACCGGCATCATTGCCTGGAACCAGCCAAAATGAAAGGCCAGGCGGAAACGCGCC
>CAYSZB010000141.1:0-3568 GCA_964435475.1 uncultured Anaerolineaceae bacterium
CATGCCGGCAGCTTTGAGGACACCTTTACCAGCGAAAAGCTCAGCGCTGCCTACAGCACCGCGGTGGAAGTGCTTAAAATGGACGGCACTTACCTGGTCAGGACCCAAAAAGGATGTTCAGAACCTTCTGATTAAATGACCTTGCTACAATAATTGGTTAATTGGATTCTGTACCCTGTTAGCAAGTCCAGCTTATCAATGAAAAATGGGGTGGTGGAGTCTTTAACAAAAAAACCTCCTGGTTATGTTTTTCCCAGGAGGTTTTGCGTTTAAGTCTTTTTACTTACCTAGGTAATACCAAAAACCGATATCCTGGGTTATGTTTTCACCATCTCCAACAGTGATATTCATTGGTAATGCTGTTTGGATATAGGTCATATCATTCATAGACAGACAATAGGTACCTGGTACTAAATTTCCAAAATAGAAACTTCTTCCATTTATACTGGAGACTACTCCTATTGAAGAACAGTCTCCTTTCTTCAGGAAGAAAATACGGTCTGCAGGCCAATCTGTTTCTCCTGCTTGCCTGATACCGTCATGGTTTGTATCCCAGAAAATCTCACCACCAATTGACCCTGGCCTGGGTGTGGCTGTTGGCTTTGGTGGTGTTGTTGGCGTGGGCGTGGGCACGAAGCACAACCCGGGGATCTCAACAGCGGGTTCAAACCCGAATGTCTCCCGGCAGGTGCTGTCCAGGCTGTGGATCTCCTTGATCGGGTAGTAGCTGTTGCCAGCCATCGGCGAACCTGCCTGGTCAAAGGTGAAATGGTCGTTGTAATCGAACCAGCCCGGTTGTTTCAACCCCAGGTCCGTCCATACGCCCCAGGCGAATGCTCCCGCGTTGCCGATCAGCGGTTTGTGGATCGCCAGGTCCACTTTGACGTCCCCGCCGGATCGCTGCCGGCACCACATCCCATCCGGGTCGTCCAGTTTGCTTGGCGAGAAGATCAGCGTCTCAAATCCGTCACCGCTGTAGCTGGCATCGTGGCGCATCGCCAGGGCTCCACCGACATCGTTGTTGGTGTCCTTGAAGGCATGCACGGTGTCGATCTTCCACTCTGTGAAGTTGGGTACGTCACAGTAGAAAAGGAAGTCACCGCGACCGTCCAGGTCGGTGTCCAGTTCCGCACCAAACGTGCCGGTCAGGTTCCCGCTGGTCGGGTTGAGCCCCTTGACCGTGATCGAGATGTAATAGAAGTTGTCATCATGTGAGATCTCAGCCTTCAGAATGTCCAGGTCGGGGTAATAGACCATGTCCGTCTGGCTGAAAGGGCGCTCGTACTTGTTGCTGTAATAATCATCCCCACCTGCCGCCGATTTGTTGCCTGCCGTGGTTGATGAGTCCGTGTCAAAGAAGTATTTGCTGACCCAACCCGGTTCACCCGGCAGGTAGACATGCGGGATCGGGGTGGCGGTGGGCGGTTCGGGTGTGTTGGTGGGCTGTTCCTCCGCCGGCGCTTCGGTTTCTGCCTCAGCTTCAGTCTCCTCGCTGCCTTCCACCAGCGGCAGGAAGATCTCTTCGGTTTTCTCCTCCGGGGCAACGATCACCTCGGCAGGGGCTTCGGTTTTCTTTGCGATCGGCAGGGAACAGGCCTGGATGATGACAAAGATAGCCAATAGACCAATGATGATCACCAGTGAGTTACGTTTTTTAGCCATGAAGCACCTCCTTGTTTTGGTTGATGCATGAAGATGGATGAACAATAATGAACAACATAACTATAGCACAAATCACTTGCTGGAATCAAGTATTAAATTGAGCAAAATCGCGAAAATTGCCTGCAAATTCAACCTTCCGGCATTTATAATTAGGGCGATGCCAAATGATCATCCCCAACAAAAGCAGGCGCTCCTCTGGCTGACCCGGCTCCTGGTCATCACCGTCCTTGCCTGGAACCTGGAGGCTGCCTTTACCTTTATGCTGCAGCCCTGCTCATACCTGGCGGGTTTCGACCTGCAGGGCATACCAGGCCAGGTTGCAGTGGCTGGCACCGGGCTGCTCTTTTTAATGTGGCAGGTACCCTATGTCTTTGCCGTGGTTAACCCCATGCGTTTCAGGGTCTCGTTGATCGAGGCATTGATCATGCAGGGCATCGGCTTGCTCGGCGAGACGATCATTTTATTGCGCATGCCTGCCATTCCGGCTGTTGTACAAAACAGCATTTTTCGCTTTATAATATTTGATGGCATCGGCCTTATTTTATTGGCACTGGCATTAATTTTGGTTGGCAGGATCACAAGGACAAGGAGTTGAACTTATGTTGAAAGACCTTATTTTGAAAAATCGCAGCTACCGCAGGTTTCAGCAATCCTACCCGGTCAAGCGGGCTACCCTTGAAGAACTGGTGGAACTGGCCCGCTATTCCCCAAGCGCCGCCAACCAGCAGCCCTTGAAATATTACATTTCCTATGCGGCTGATAAAAATGCACAGATTTTCCCCCTCCTGGCATGGGCGGGTTACTTAAAAGATTGGGGTGGTCCCGCCGAGGGTGAACGTCCTTCCGCCTATATCATCATCCTGGGAGACACGAAGATCAAAACCAACTTTGGTTTGGATCCGGGCATCGCTGCCCAGAGTATCATGCTCGGGGCATCCGAAAAAGGGCTGGGTGGCTGTATGATCGCTTCCATCAAGCGCCAGGAACTGCAGCAGCTGCTTAACCTGCCGGAAAGCATGGAGGTGATCCTGGTTTTGGCGCTTGGCAAACCGGCTGAGGAAGTGGTGGTCGAAGACGTGGGCGCCGAGGGCGACATCAAGTATTACCGTGACCTCGAAGGCCGTCACCACGTTCCCAAACGCAAACTGCCCGAACTGATCATCAACTGATTACAAGGATACAAAGTTCTTCTGATAAAACTGATTCTGCCGGTATCCCGACCTCATTGATGGCCCTGGTCTCCTGACCAGGACCATTTTTGTTTTCAGGTCTCCTGACCTCACCTATCAATTGGGACTCAGCAGGTTTGTTCCTGCCTTGTGGTTGTATTGGTATCAAATTGATTTTCCCGAAATGTCTTGCTTTTAGCTTGAACCTTTAAACTTTCTCCCTTTTTATCAAACCCCTGTTGATTTAAGCAATTCACCCAGGTTGGCCTGTAAGCCGAATTCTGTCCATCGGGGTGAACCGAATGGGCATGCATCTATCTTGACCAGTTGTCTCCAACGGGTTCATGCGGTCTACCCGGAGATGATCGGAGGCGGGCAGCCTCCCGCACCCGCAGGTGCTTCTCCCCTGTTTGACCTTGCACCGGAAGGGGGTTACCTGGCCGCGGCATTACTGCCAACGCCGGTGGTCTCTTACACCACCGTTTCACCCTTGCCCCGAAGGGCGGTATGTTTCTGTGGCCCTGTCCCGGAATTCACATCCCGCCGGGCGTTACCCGGCTCCCTGCCCTGTAGTGTTCGGACTTTCCTCACTGTCCAAAAAGACAGCGCGCATGCCCAGCCAACCTGGGCAAACTCATCATAACGATAAATTATCTAAAAGTCAACCACAGTTTAGTTCCCAAATGTGAGTAGGTCAGCACATGGTATACACTTTTTAGATAAGTCATACGAGTTGT
>CAYSZB010000142.1:0-3532 GCA_964435475.1 uncultured Anaerolineaceae bacterium
AGGCTGTGGCTGAGAAACTGGCCTGGCTGGTCCGGGAAAACGGCTACAAGCTGAATACGGGCTTTCTGGCAACGCCTTACCTGCTGCATGTCCTGGCGGATAGCGGTCATGCCGATATGGCATTCAAAGTCCTCGAGCAGGAGGAAAGTCCGGGCTGGCTGTTCAATGTCAAAGCCGGGGCAACCACCATCCTGGAGAACTGGGACGGTTTTGAGAAGTGCGCTGCGTCATTCAACCATTATTCCTTTGGTGCCGTGTGTGACTTTCTTTTCTCGCGGGTTGCCGGCATTCAACCGACATTAGAATACCCCGGTTACAAGCGCTTCATCCTCAGCCCGCTGGTGGGAGGATCTTTGACCCAGGCAGCGGCAAAATATGAAAGCCCATATGGAACGATCGAATCGCACTGGAGAAAGTACGGCAGTGGTGTAAGTTACACCTTCAGCGTACCGCCAAATAGCAGCGCACAGGTGGTCCTGGAAGCAGGGGAATCTTCCCTAGAAAAGGTCAAGCGTACCTACCCGGATGCGGTGTACCAGGACGGGCACATTAAGTTCAGCGTCGGCAGTGGCAGCTGGCAGGTGAAGATCTACTTTTCGTGAGTTGTCAGGTGCATCCTGGAACAGAGTGCACCTGACTTTTATCCTTTGGTTTCTCTTTAATAAATCCCGCTTTTTTCTTTAAAGATAATTGTTATCTGGTGGCTGAAATTCGGTATTTGGTGACGTCAAACTGCGGAACGCTCAAGTCAGCGCAAATCCACCCCGACCAATGATTTATCAATCACCTGCAAGTAGGTTAATTCATTATGTGCAGGTTGCGGTAAGAACGGGCAGACATGCCAGTTTCCTGGTGGAATACACGCGAAAAGTAGTTGTATTCTGAAAATCCCACCAGAGAACTGATCTGGGTTATGCTCAGATCTGTGTTAACTAACATTTCTCCTGCCTTCATTACCTTGCGTTTGCGTATGTATTCTGCAATCCCGCATCCCAGGTAAGGAATGGAGATCTCATAGAGTTGCGAACGCTGCACCAGGAAGTACTTACAGATATCCTCGACCAGGATCTTCTCATGCAGGTGGCCATCGATGTAATTATCCAAGGATTGGATGAATTCAGCCTTGCGCAATGAAACCAGTTTATTGGATAACAGGTATGTGGTCAGCGCTTCAAGAATGGTTGCTGCTGCCTTGATCTCTTTGTCTGTCTTGCAGACGATGCTGTCGATCACTTTCGCTATCGCTTCATCCCCACTGGCGTATTTCTCCTTGAGATGATTGCGGGTAGCTGTTTCATTTTCATTGAGGATTACCTGCCCGAACATGACATAACCCAGGATCACATCTTCCTGCCTGATCGGGATAACCGCTTCAGTCAAACCTGCATGGCAGGTATACACGAGCGGTTTATCGAACCTGCGGCTTTTCTCGAAGGCAAGCTGATCGCTGTGGACACATTGTTTCAGAAAATCGAGGTTGGTGCGCATGCTGGCACAGAACAGGCAGCGGTTCTCGGGATAAGCAAGTATCTCCTCCTGGGCATCACTAAAGAGCACAATGCGGATATTCGCCAGGGTAAAGAAATCGTGCATAATCCTTTCAATTCGATCTTGATTGAAGCGCAGCATGCTGATCCTTTATAAAAATTAAGTATACCAACTAGATGCGCAATATACAATATTTTATGGATTTCGGACGAAATTATCATATTGTGGACGAATTTCTCTATCATTAACTGTTGGTTAATATTATTATCTGTTCGAAATGTCATTCCTTTAAGAAGGAAATTTTGTCTATGAATGTAAAGGAAGTAGTACAACGGGCATCGCAACATAAAACGATCGTACCTGCATTTAATATCCCTTATCTGCCCAAGCTGGAGTTCACTTCTTCCTCTCTACAAGAACACTGCAGCCACACTTGCCGTGGCTGAGCTTGTCCATCAGCACGGTGTTGTAGTTGAAGCCGAGCTGAGTGCAGTCCAAGATCTACGTGCAGGTTATTTTAATTTTATTTTATTAATAGGAGAATCATGAGCAAGTTAGAACGTATCAAGGAAAGAGAACAAAAGCAATTGGCTGTATTACGCAAAAAAGCTGCCCGACCCAGTTATGCAGCCTACCCGATCGTTATTTTTGTTGTGGCAATCCTCATCCACATTGTTGATGAGATCGCTTCCCTGATCGGCAACAATATCAAATCTTCGATGGTCGAAGAGTTTTTCGTACGTGGACAGGGAGTCACATTTAACGAAGGGCTCTCCACGCTGGCGGCTTTGGGTATTGTCTCACTGCCCATTATGTTGTTGGCTGCCTTTTATAAACCACTTTCTGACAAATATGGTCGCAAGCCATTCCTGGTGATCAACACTATGGGCATGGCGGTCGGCATGTTGATCAGCATGTTTGCCAAGACCTTCCCGGTATATTTCGCAGGCACCCTCATTTCTACTTTTTTCATTGCCCATGACATGCAGGTGATCTACATTCTTGAAATCGCGCCCCCTGATAAGCGTGCCAGGTGGTATGGTATCTCCAAAGCCATTGGTACATTGGGTTTTGTGCTGGTTCCTCTGATGCGGCAAGCGTTCATGGGGGATGATCCCACCAGGTGGCGCCTTGTATACCTGGTTCCGATCATCATGACCATCGTTTTTTCATTATTGGCACTTATCCTGGCCAAAGAATCTGATGTGTTCCTGAAGGACAGGATCTCAATCCTTGAAAAACCCTATGAACAGCGAATTGAGGAAAGCAGGCTTGCCAAAGATCAAAAGAAAGCTGACAGGAACAAATCTGGCATCATTGCAGCTTTGAAGTATATATTAAAGAACAGGCAATTGAGATGGATTGTGATAGTGGTCGCTTTATATTACGTCACCGGCATGGGCTTGACTTCTTATTACGAACCAATAATGTATGCTGCCCAGATGTCCACCGAAAACATTACCAAGGCACTGTTTATGTATGGCTTTATGTTTGCTGCGATTCTCTTCATTGCTGGTTTTATCGCCGATCGCTTTGGACGTAAGGCTACGGTTGTCTTGTTTGGCACTCTCAGCCTGGCCTTGTTCGGTATGTTCGTTTTTGCAGCTTATAAAGGTTGGAATCCATACCTGGTGGGTGCGTTCTATGGCTTGTACATTGGTTCCTTCTGGCAGGGAGGAGATTACTTGTCGATCATGCTAACCGAGTCTACGCCGACTTCAATGCGTACCTCAGCCATGTCTGCAATGTTCATCCCACTGCTCTTTGCGGGCATCTTGTCCATGATTTATATGACCATAGCTCTGCGTCTGACATCAATACACAATGCTATCCTTTACATAGCCGTTCCAGGTATTTTGCTGGCTATGGTTTTATGTTTATTCAAGATAAAAGAGACCAAGGGAGCTGACTTGACGACCATTGGTCGCGAAGATGAAATTACTTCAATTTAAATCGAGAAATTATTTGAAGTAATGAAAAATGAAGCTAAAGGCACTGTTCATTAAAGAGCGGTGCCTCTATCGAATAATCCCCATTTTCCTGC
>CAYSZB010000143.1:0-3437 GCA_964435475.1 uncultured Anaerolineaceae bacterium
CCACCTTGTGAAGTCAGAAGACAATTACGGACACTCTCTTCTGCACAAAGATCGCATTGATCGCAAGTTCGCTGCACATGTACCCGCTTGCGAAGTTGAGGTTGCAGTTCAAGTTGATGGCAAATCCAGTTTCCTAGTTTCCTAGATTCCATGCACATGTACCCCATGGGGGGAAACTGGTTAATTGATATTGAGGGCCGGGATAGCTTAAGCATTATCTACAGACAATCGCCTGCCTTTGCTTGTTTGTAATGAAAGCCAATATAATTATTCAGCCAGGTATGATCAAGTAAGAACAAGAGATATGGAAAGCTTACGCATACATTTGGAGTCGGATATTTTTGGTGTTATTGATGGGTTTTGGGCACTAAAGGCTGGGGGAGGTTATTGTGCAACCTGAAGGTTGATATAAACCACCCTCAACTCATCCTACTCCTGAGTAAATGTTAACCAGTTTCGCAAGCAGGGTACATGTGCAGCGAAACTACGAAACTGCGAAACTAAAAATCCGGGATGTTCTTGCACCCGGTTTCCTGATTCTCCGAACTGTCATATTAGATGTTCTGTTAAATCCCACATTTGGCTCCTGAAAATCTACAGAATCCCTTCCTCACATTCAAATGTGAATAATCAAGGGAACTGGTACGACATACTTCCTTTGAAAGAACAGATAAGGCTTACTCCCACAACACTTCACGGCTTGAAGAAACTGATATAATGCGCAAATGCTTAACCAATACAAGTCCATGCACAGAAAAAAGCGCATGGCTCGCAAAAAAAGAAATTACACCTGGCTGATCATCGCGGGTGTGCTGCTTGTCATCCTGGTCGGGATCTCTTTCATTCCTTCGATCCGGGAGAGGATTTCCTTTAAGATCACAACCTGGCGCTCGAATATCTTTTACTATTTCAACCCACCTGAGGACATTGAGTTCAACCCCACCCAACAGGAACAAATGAATGAGTTGGTGGCTGCCTCGATGACCGCCATGGTACCGACCGCATCCCCGACAGCCACCCCCACAGCGGCACCAACCCACGAGAAATCACCGACCCCCACCCACACCCCACTGCCAACCGCCACACCCACCCCCATCCCTGCAAAGGTCAGGCTGACCGGTGTGGTCCATGAATACCAGAAATTCAACAATTGTGGAGGGGCAAACCTCTCCATGGCGTTGTCGTTTTGGGGCTGGGAAGGCAACCAGACGGTCACCGGTACCTACCTGCGCCCCAATGAACGCGACCGCAATGTCATGCCCTATGAGATGGTCGACTACGTCCAGACCCAGACCGGGTTTGGTGTGGTGCTGCGCTATGGCGGCGACCTGGATATGGTCAAACGTTTTGTGGCTGCCGGTTTCCCGGTGCTGGTTGAACGGGGTTTCATGGTCCCAGACAAGGGCTGGATGGGGCATTATGGGGTGATCACCGGGTTTGATGATGCCAAAGAAGTGGTCTACATTCCCGACTCCTACGAGGGTGAACGCAGCCTGGGCTATGCCGACCTGCTGCTCTATTGGGCTCATTTTGACAACATTTACCTTGTCATCTATCCACCCGAACGGGAAAGTGAGGTGATGTCCATCCTGGGACCCCAGGCCGACAAAACCTACAACCTTTCTTATGCCCTGCAAACAGCCTTGGACCGCATCGCAACCACCAAAGGACGGGAAAATTTCTTTGCCTGGTACATGAAGGGTAACATTCTTACCCAACAGAACGATTTCCTGGGTGCTGCACAGGCCTATGACTCGGCTTATGAGATATACAATGACCTGCCCAGCAAACCCTGGCGCATCCTGTGGTACCAGACCGGTCCTTATTACGCCTATTACTATACCGCCCGCTACCAGGACCTGGTAACTCTTGCCAACCAGACCCTCAGTTATTCATTTGAACCTGCCATTGAAGAGACCTGGGTGTGGCGGGGAAGGGCAAAATACAAACTGGGCGACACCGAAGGGGCGATCGCCGATTTCCGCGAAGCCCTGAAATGGCACCCGGATTGGTGGGTGGCGATCCAGGAATTGCAGAATTTAGGGGTCACACCTTAGGCCCCGGTTTTAAGAGAGCGGTAACTCCTCGTCACAACTAATCGCCATTCTTAGGATATTTACAAGGGTTGTAAATGTCCTGGGCAAATATCTCCAGGTAGGTGTTGTCGTCCTTGATCTTGTTACATTCCTCATCAGCGCGGATCATGGCAGCTTTTTCCGGGATGTTCGCACGAATGCCGTCACCAACGCAGTCCTTGTCTACTGAGACTGAATAATCCCCAAAAGTCGTTTTTTCAAAAGCTCCCCAACCTCCCCAGCTTTCCCAAATGGTTTCATCTTTCTGGTCGTAACAACCTTCTTGAGTGTGCGTTTTGATCATCACATGGGCATTGGTGTTGGGATCGGCGCTTGAAAAGGTGACCGTGTAGCTGCATTGGTAACTACCGTCTTCACGGGTTTCTTCCAGGTCAAGTTTGGAGGTGATCTTCAGCTGGTCGGTCAGGTCACACCCGGATGGGTCGTCCATTCCCTCCTTGAACTTGTCAATAATCTGTTTTTCACTTCTATCACATGCCAGCGAGACCAATATCAGGCACAGCACGATGAGTAACCCTTGATAGATCCTTGATTTCATCTTTTCTCTCCATTAAAGGCAAAGCCCAAAAAGAAACCAGTGGTGCAACATTTTCAAAAGGATGAACTATTAATAGTATATTGAATCTCCAGGCACAAATCAAGAGGCTTACCAGGGAAATTCCGGTTGGTGCCTATGCTTCACAGTCCTTGATATAATTTCAGCATGCTAAAAATATTGCACTTCTCTGATGCCCACATTGATATGGCCAATTTTGGCAAACTGGACGTTGCCAGCGGGTTGCCCATGCGCGTGATGGATTTCTTGCGATCCCTGGACGAGATCATCGATACCGCCATTAACGAAAAGGTGGATGCAGTCATCTTTTCCGGCGATGCATACAAGGACCGCTCCCCCCTGCCGACCCATGCCCGCGAATGGGGGCGGCGCATCATGCGCTTATCCCATGCCAGGATCCCGACCGTCCTGCTCACCGGCAACCACGATACCTCTCCCAGCAGCCTCAAGGCACATGCCATCCACGAATTCTCCACCCTGGAAGTACCCTACATCCATGTGGTGGATAAACCCTGCGTGCTGACACCTGATGACCTGGATGGTCTCCCCCTGCAATTGATCGGGCTGCCCTGGGTCTTCCGCTCTGGGCGTATGGCAAGCCTGGGGGTCAGCGCTGCCGAGGAGCATGACACCGACATCACTGAAGAGCTAGAATTGAGCCTGACAAAATTCATCAAGGGCAGCCTGGAAAGCAGGATCGATCCTGACCTGCCGGTCGTGCTGGCAGCGCATGCCTCGATCTCAGGCGCCATGCTGGGCAACGAACGCTCGATCATGCTGGGCAA
>CAYSZB010000144.1:0-3362 GCA_964435475.1 uncultured Anaerolineaceae bacterium
GCGATCGGTATGAAATACATATTGGCAACACTGTGCTCAAACCCGGCAGCTACGAAAGCAGTGATCGGGAATATGATCGCCAGGATCTTACCGGATGTGGAACGGGTGGAGTAGGTCAACCAGACTGCCATGCATACCAGGATATTACACATAATGCCCAGTGCCATCGCAGGCAGGAATGCAAGCGAGGTCTTGCTTTCGGCAATATTAAGGGCAAGCAAGCCCAATTCCCCATGTGAGAAAGTGTACTGCCTGGTCAGGAACATCAGGAAGGTCAAAATAAGGGCACCAATGAAATTCCCCAGGTAAACGATCAGCCAGGAGCGCAGCATCCTCCCCAGGGTGATCTTCCTGTCCAGGACTGCCATGAAGATCAGGGCGTTGCCTGTGAAAAGCTCGCCTCCACCGATGACGATCAGGATCAAGCCGGTGCAGAAAACCAGTCCCATCAGAAGTTTGGTAATACCAAAGGGGAGAGAACCGCCACCGGTGGCGACGACAGTGGCGAGCATGGCACCCAGGCCGATAAACGCACCTCCGCGTACTGCCAGGAAAAGCATGGACCAAAAATCGGTCATGGATTTCCTGATACCAATATCCACTGCTTTTTTTGCCATTTCATGTGGAGTAAGGGAATCTGTTCCTAACAACTTTTCATATTCAGCCATAAGATCCACCAGTTAATAAGTGTATTGATTGTTCTTAATAATTTTTGATAACATGTGATCCAAGGTAATAGAAGGTCCAGCCTGGGATGTAGACCACAAAAAAACTGACCTGCTGCCTTTAAAATTTGCTTGTTTTTTATTGAGCTCAGACCTTGGCGCCACAATCGGTGCAGAATTTTGAGCCCGGTGGCAGTTTGGCACCACATTCCTTGCAGAATGCCTCTGCCTGGATCTTTGCTCCACATTCCGGGCAGAACTTAACCTTGGCAGCCAATGGGGCACCACACCCGGGGCAGTTGGCACGTGCACCTTCACGCCAGCTTTCCTCTTTCAGCATTTCGCGATCCTTCTCTGCCATCTTCGAATGAGCCCAGATCTCTTCCACGGTACGGCTGGATTGGGCAGCTGCCATCTCCACTCCCAGGTCGGGTGAGCAATCCTTGCACAAGCCCTTGTTCATATTCCAGCAACTTTTGCGGCAGACCCATTTCGAGCAGCGCGGGCATTGGATGAAATCGTCCTTGATCTCCTCCATGGCGTGGATGAAAGCCTGGTCGTGCGCTTTCTCCCAGGTGGCGGAACGGGCACGTTCCCCCAGGTCAGCGGCGCGGTTGAAGATGCCGCCAAACAGGCTCCCGGCGGCATCCAGGGCACCCGAGATCTTACCCATGGCTGAGGGTTGGAAGGTGGTGCGGTAGCCGGTGCCGCAGCGGTCACAATTAAACTCAAATTGGAAGCCTTCATCGGTGGATTGATCTGTATAATTGGTCGTAAATTCAATTTTTGCCATAGCATACCTCCAGCAGTGAATTTATAACCCAATGATACTCCAAAATACTTGTCTCGAGAGAGTATCAAACAAATCAGGTAAATTAACCATCTAAAAGGTGACCAGGCGTCTTTCGCAATGGAAAGGGTATATGCATATTTGGTTGCGAATATTGCGAAAGTTGCGAAGCACCCTGAGCCCGAAGGGCGTGAGGGACGCAAAAACCTTGCGAAAGACGTAAAATCTTGCGAATAGACGGGTCTATAATATGCGAGACGAGAAGGGGCGACTCACAGGGTACCAGCGGTTTTCTGGTATGAGTCGCCCCTTCTTATATTTCTACGATTTCGTCTACTATTCCAACCAGGTTAGACCGATAAGGGTAGAAAAACAATGATTACAGAGGTTCGATATCTTTTTTGGGGATAACTTCGAGCAGCACAACAGCAATCAATGAAATTGCCAGGGTGACAATCATTGGAATCAAGACGGCCCAGGTTCCCCCCATGGGAGCCAGGGTTGATTCAAAAATTGCCGCCAGGGCTATACAGGCAAGAGTGAATAGGAAAACTGAAATTATGGTTCCTGTTTTAATTTTTTTGCGATGATTTTCGCCTTTCCATACACCACCTGATAAATTGTTATAATCTGCCACCATCCGGGCATAATTTCGATCGGTCAATATCAGTGTGGCAATTCTTTTACTGTTCTCAATATGAATGGATTGTTCCGCCAGACGGGAAGGAACAGCAAACCAGTACCTGTCACTGCCAAATGCTTCTTTGTAACGCAAATTTCGCTCCTCGTAAGCTTTATTGGTTTCGAAAGGCAGCCGAACCAGTTGATTTTTCCCCCAACCTGTTCTAAAGATCGCAAATTCAATGATCTTGTGGGTCTGGTCAGTGGGATCCGTGGCGGATGGGTATGAGGGAAATTTCAAGCCACCCTCATAAACATGTATCTCATCTTTCTTCGTACCATAAGCTGTTGTCACAGAGTGGGTATCCAAGACTTTGACATCTTTGTTTATATCGAAAGGGATCTCTGCTCTTGGAGTGAACATCGAAGGTTGTTTTGTCTTTGTCACTGAATCGGGGGTCACTTTGAGACGCCAATCGCCTAAATTAACCACCTTAGTTGTGAGAAAGGTCATTTTTAGGAACTCTGATCCTCGTTGAACAAATTCCTGTTCAATGCTCATTTTTCTCTCCTTAAGAAATGCTTATTGTCGTGATGGTCTACTCCAATTATGAGTTAAGTGCCCAATGATCTTTGTACTATCTACTTTATTATCTTGAACTCACGCTTGATCCTTAAGCTATCGTTTCCAAAAACTGCCTGGAGACAACAGCAATATCCTCATCCACCCCGATACCATTCCAACCATCCCCGGGGCGCACCAGGTTGGCGACCACGATATTTGCGCCATTGAAGACCGCGCTGCGCGCTTCCCTCAGGTCCACCCCGCCAGCAGCTGAAATGAGCACGTCATACTTGCTGCGTACCCGGTTGATGTGGCGGTAGCGGATCATTTTTGCAGGGTTGCCTTCCTCGTCACGTCCACGGTGGATGATCACCACGCTTGGCTGTTTCTTCAGCGGACGCATCACGGTCAAGGGGTCGTCCACACCGATCATATCGATCATCGAGATCATGTTCAGTTCATCACAGCGCCTGATGAAAAGGTCGAGGGTTTCCACGGGTGAGTTGCCCAGGACGGTGGCACCGGTGGCACCGGCTGACCTTGCCATGTCCACCTCGCCAATGGCCCCATCAGCAGTTTTCAGGTCGGCAATGATATGCCCTTTCCAAAGGCGGGCGATGGTCATGATACCGCGGAAACCTTCGCGCTTGATAAAAGGGGTACCAGCCTCGATCATGATGCGGGGGCTGTATATGATCCTGGGCAGGATGCGAACCACCAT
>CAYSZB010000145.1:0-3198 GCA_964435475.1 uncultured Anaerolineaceae bacterium
TTGCCACTGCCGGGTTGATCATCCCGGGGTTGCCGTTGGCTGTATGGTCTTTGGCTAGCGACAGACCATGCGTGCCATCTTGAAAGATATGCAGTTCAAAAGGAACCTTTGCTTGATCAAGCGCTGCAGCAAATTTCAGCGAATTTTCGATCGGAACCAGGCTGTCGTTGGCAGTGGAAAAAATAAAACTCGGGGGTGTATTTTTGTCCACTTGCTTTTCAAGCGAAGGAACCCCGCTGGTTACATTGCCGCTGGTCCTCTCCAGGATGGCTGGGTAGCCCAGGATGAGGGCATTGGGACGGATCCTGCCCATGGTACCCAGGGCAGCTGCCAGATGTCCTCCGGCAGAGAAACCACACACTGCAATCCGCTCGGGGTCAACGCACCACTCAACTGCCTGGGCACGTACCAGCTCAAGCGCTTCTTCTGCATCCTGCAGCGGTTTGGGAAAGGTTGCATTCTCCCTGATCGAATAGCGCAGCACAAAAGCGTGGTATCCCTGGGAAAGGAACATCATTGCAATTGGCTCTGCTTCCCGATCGGATAGGATTCGGTACCCGCCACCGGGAAAGATCATCACCGCCGGTCGCACTTTGGCATTGGTCATCTCATCCGAAGGGTCCAGCAGGTAGGTCGTTAGCGTAACTTTCTCGTTTGTTTTTAATGGGATAACTTCAGTTTTCATCATTTCTCCTCAAGGGTTCCATTCCTGGCATCTGAATCGATTTCTGAATTGTTGTCAACTTCCTGTTCCATCTGGGCGATCTGTGCATACACCTGGTCCCTCTGCGATCGTTTCAACAACGGGTAAAAAACCATCACCAGTGCAGCAACCAGCGAAAAGAGTGCCGGGATGGCAAAGTTGGCCAGACCCAGGCCATTGAATAGCTTGGCAGGAATGGTGCTGGCATCCTGGAAAAGTGCCGCATCATAACCCACCCCGATCAGGATGGCACCCACCACGGCAGCTCCCAGGGCTGACTGGATCTTGCTGATGAATTGTCCCAATGCATTGATCATCCCCTGCATGCTTTTACCCATCTTGAACTTGTTGTAGTCCATGCATTCCATGCTGATCACATTGGTTGGTAGAAAGGCAAACGAATTTGCCAGGAAAAATCCTGCCAGCAACGGGATCAGCAAACCCTTGCTGGTGATCGGGCCTGCCAGGTTGATCACCCACAGGATAAGCAGGGGGATGGCACTCGCAGTGTATGCCAGGATCATCAACACCCCTGGAGAGAATATCCTGATCAAATATTTGGATAAAAAAGTCGCCAGCAGGATTGAAGCGATCATCACTGTGCCGGTCAGTATCGACATTTTTCCCAGGTTCTCTGCCCCAAAGGCATACTTCAAGTAATACATCAAAGTCGCCTGGACAAGAATGAACACAAATCCGCTAAATAACTGGGAGATTAACGAAACCAGTAAGGGTTTGTTAACTTTTAACATGGTCAGCACATCTTTGAAGCGCACCACCTCTTCTTCCACACTGCTGGTACCTTCTCTGACCAGGGAGATACCCAGCAAGGCTATCGCTGCTGCTGGCAGGATGAAGAGGATCACCGCCAAACCGATATTTGGGGTAATGCCATCCGGTCCCAGGGCGATGGCTATGACCATGAAAAGCGACAGGAGGGATGAAAAAATGAGGGTCACGATCCTGGGTGCTACCAGCAGTTTGGCCCGCACTTCTGCATCCTTGCTCAGCGATTGGATCATCGGGTTGATGGGCATAAAAGTGAAGGCGATATCGAACAGGATGTAAAAGACGTACAACCAGGCTACTTTTAATACATCAGTCAGGCTGGATGGAATATTGAACAGGGCGATGACCAATATCACCGAAGCGATCGTCCCACCGAGCATGTAGGGCTTGAATTTTCCGATCCTGGTGCGCTTGCTGCGATCCATGACAAAGCCCAACAGCGGGCTGTTCAGGCCATCCCAGATGCGGCCGATCAGCAGCATGATGGTTGCCACCGAGGCTGCCTTACCGGCGACCCCCGTGTAGATCCCGGCATAATCGGTGATATAAAGCATCAGGTAACCGGATATAAAACCGGTGGCGATGACATGGGCCAAGCCCATCACAGACACGCCAAACATGGTCCGGAAATCCTGGGGATATTGCTGCCTGGTGCTTGCCATGATTAAATGCGTCTTACTGGGTTCATTGTGCCATTTTCCCCAGGTAGTACAGGCTTTCTTTGGGCTTGCGGGTCTGGGTAGCCCTATCCACCGCGATCAGTCCGAAGGTCATTGAGAAACCTTTATGCCACTCAAAATTATCCAGCAGCGTCCAATGCAGGTATCCTTTGACCGGGATCCCTTCTGCAATGCAGTCCATGACCCCTGCGGTCGCCTGCTCGATGAAGGCTACCCTCCGGGTATCCTCTGCGGTGCCAATGCCATTCTCGGTGACGATGATGGGAATGGGCAGCACTTTTGCCACTTTACGGATCACATTGCCCAGCGCCTGGGGGTAAAACTCATAACCCATTTGGGTTCTTTCTACACCATTTGGCACGGGCTGGGCACCTTTATCATCGATCAATTTGCGGGTGTAATTCTGCACCCCGATAAAATCATCGTTCTTGATATAAGGCAGGTAATGCAGGAGCTCATCGTTCCATTCAGACTCGGCCAACAACTCACCACCTGGCAGGGGTTGCAGGTCATGCAGGGACAGGGTGATCCCCACCCGGAGGTGCGGGCAGGCGGCTTTCATCGCATCGCGGGCTGCCTCATGGGCCTGCATGGTAAGAACATCGCCATCTTTTGTGCGCACATCAAGGAAAGTATGGAGGTTACGGGGGTCGGCAATCCCAAACGCCTGCGCGATCTCCAACATTTGTGCCACCCTTTCCTTTGGAGGCTCAAAATTCATCCCAACCTGCAGGTTGATACCCATCTGGCGCATGTAGTCTCTGGAGATGGCAGCGATCTGCAAGCCCATATTGGCTTCATTGATCGTGCACACATAGCCCATTAATTCACCCAGCTTGCCAACCACATACACACAGTATTTCTTGAAACGATCAACCACTTCCGGGCTCTCCCACCCGCCCTGGCTAATCAACCACCTCGGTGAGGAAAAGTGATGCATGGTCACGATGGGTGTTACCCCATGCTCATGGCAGCACTCTAATACCTTGCGGTAATGCGCGATCTCCAGCTCATCAAATTTGCCTT
>CAYSZB010000146.1:0-3185 GCA_964435475.1 uncultured Anaerolineaceae bacterium
CGATCACCTGGCTGACTTGTTATGATTACCCAACTGCCTACCTTCAGGAACAAGCTGGCATCGATATGATCCTGGTGGGGGACAGTCTTGGCATGACCATGCTTGGTTATGACAGCACCCTTCCCGTCACCATGGAGGACATGATGCGCCATACTGCAGCGGTTCGCAGGGGGGCACCGAATGCCTGGGTGGTGGGTGATATGCCTTACATGAGTTACCAGCCCTCAATTGAGACAGCAATCCGCAACGCCGGGCGGTTCATGGCCGAAACCGGTTGCGATTCGATCAAGCTGGAAGGTGGGGCAAGTGTGGCGGATCGGATAAAAGGCATCGTGGACGCTGGCATCCCTGCGATCGGTCACCTGGGGCTGACACCGCAAAGTGTCAGTTCTTTGGGAGGGTTTCGCTTGCAGGGTAAAAGTGCCGCCACAGCCAAGAAGATCCTGGATGACGCTAAAATTTTGGAAGAAGCGGGCGCTTTCATGATCCTCCTTGAACTGGTGCCTGATCGTCTCTGTCAGTTGATCACGCAACGCGCAAAAGATTGCCTGATCATGTCCCTTGGCTCTGGACCGCATGCCCATGGTCAATTGCTCATCTATCATGATGCCTTTGCCTTATATCCCAAATTTAAACCCAGGATGGCAAAAGTTTTCGCTGATGCCGGATCTGTGATCAAGGAAGGTCTCGAGAAGTATGTCCAGGAGGTGACCGACAAAACCTTCCCGGCACCTGAAAACTGGTTTGGCATGTCTGATGATGAGTACAACGAATTATTGACCATGATCTAAAAGATTCAAAATATAAATATTCATTTGAAAGGATATGATATGGCAGACCTTGCATCTAAGCTGGAAGTTCCCCGGTCCCGACTGGATAGCATTAACCAGATATTGAAGGATGGCAAGACAACAGTCATGCAGGATTTTCTCACAGTTGTTTCAAGGTATGGCTCGATCGAGGGAATAAATCAGAAACATCAAGCGTCACGTAAGCTTGAAAACCTGATCTCCCTCGTAAAAAGCCGGCAGCCGGCTTATATTGATGACTTGAAATGGCTGATTGAACAGCGTGACCGTGGAGCTTTTATTTCAGTCAGGGACTTTCGAAGAGGTTTGGTGGGAGAAAAGGCTGATTCACTGGACTTCCATGAAAAGTATGCCGTCACCCTAGAGGTCTCAGCCTTACAATACTTCCCATGGGTCCGTGTGATGGTGAAGCAGGCAATTGACAACCGCACCCTAGTCCCTGGAAGGTTCATCGCCGTCCGCAAGATGAAGGAATCCGAAGCGGATGGCGATCTGCCGGCAATTGTGGCTGCCATGGACATCATTGGCGCTTCTTTTGTGGAAACCTTGGATACCAAAGGCACGGACGGCTCCAATCCTCACCTGGGTGGTCCGGCCACGATCACCGGTTACTTTGGCGGCATCGGGCAGCCCAACGATCATGCCTTGTTGTGGCTGGATGAATTTCTCTATTACTACACCAATTATGGGGTGCAGCATGTATTGAACTTCAATGCCGGCACGATCCTCCTTGGTTTTATGCTGTACAAACTGGGTATCGACATCCAGTTCAAGATCTCTGTCTTTTTCGGTTCTGACAATCCATACCATGCCCTGTGGATCATGATGATGGCCAAATTATTCAGCCGGGAGGATGGTTCCTCGCCATTGATCGGGTTCAATTGGTCAAATTCGATCAACAACCAGACCATGGAGATCACTGCCGAATTCAGGGAGATGCTGGGCTTTGAGGATGTCATCCGCTTTGAACATCACATTACCGAAACCCAGAAGAGCATCGTTATCCAACCTTACAACAGGCGCGATGATTTGATCCAGGTTGCTGATCATGTGGCAAACATTGCTGCCAAGCACGAAGGCGGAGACCTTGACATTGACATGTCGCGAAAACATCCAAGTGATTTGTTGGATTACTTCAGGGATAAAAATGAAGTCATTGCCAGTGGCGATTGGGATAACCTGAGGATCAATTTCCTTGACAAGGTGGCAGCCTGTAACCGCACAGCACAGGAGCTGACAAGAAACGGACTAAGCTTTATCGCGGCAAGAAACTTGCATTAATATTAATTTGCGTATAGTTATAACAAGAGAGCAGAGCCGAGTTGGCTCTGTTCTCGATTAATTAACCCTCATTTTGCTTGGCTTTCTCTCTTTGAGCGATCTCGTTGGTGTCCAGGGACCTGCCAAAGACTACAAAGCGTTGGAATAAATACTCTGTTACAAAATTGAGTAGCATGTTAATGACGGTGACGAGGTATTCGTTCCACAAAAGCTTTTCTACCAGGTAATTACCAAGAATGGTTGAGGCAGGGGTGAATATCGCATAGTATCCCAGAACTTTCATCATGGCGATTGGCACATTATTGGCTGATTTAAAAGTGAATTGACGATTGAGCGTAAAATTCCAGATCACTGATAGGATAAGCGCTATAAGGTAGCAAGGCCAATAACTCCACCGGGTGAATTCGGTTAATAAAGAAAAACTGACGATCTCAATGACACCTGCGCTGATTGAGAACAGGACAAATTTTATCGTACGCCATAATTCTTTTTTACGTATGTTTTCCATAAATCCACCTTATCCAATTAATAAATTGACCTTAAGAAATTTTAACAAAGTAAATAGTAATATTCAGAAAAAAAACTGGCTTTATGGTTATTAACAATCGGTAGCAGTTAGTGTGAACACCCTTTTCAAATATCATAACTGAATATTAAGCAAATAGATACCATTTTGAGGTCTTTTTTCATATGCAGGTCAGGATCATTACCCTTCAGAGTACTTGAATACCTTCGTTAGATACCACTTGAGAACTCTGTGAAACTAAGACGCCAGATTTCTCTGGCGTTATTAAGACAGCTGGCTCAGGGCTATAGTGCCCTTTGGGGTATTCGAATATCATGGTTTGAAGCCACCTGAGATCTTGTTCAATTTTTAGAAAAATTCTTATTTTCAGAATGATTTTAGAGGGTGGCGGGGTCAGAGCTATAGTGCCCTTTAGGGTACACGAATATCATGGTTCGATACCACCTGAGACCTCATCAAAATAAAAAACCACCATTTCTGGTGGTTTTATTAAGGTAGCGGGGTCAGGATTCGAACCTGAGACCTCCGGGTTATGAGTCAAAATCCTGAATCCGTGCCATTTGTGCGGC
>CAYSZB010000147.1:0-3178 GCA_964435475.1 uncultured Anaerolineaceae bacterium
ATCTCGGGCGATTTTTCATTATCCAAAGTGGGGGGTAATTTTCACCTGGGTGATTGTCCTTACGGGATCAATGTAAGGGTGGGTGGAGACATAAAGATTTCGCTGGTGGGTGAGCCTGAATCAACCACGCTGGTGGCAGGCGGCGATATCCAGGCATACCTGGTGCCCCCGGTCAACCACATTGAATTTGGCCTGCACGGCGGGGGGGATGCTACGTTGAAGGTAGGCGAGCTGCAGCAAGAGGATAGCGAGGGCGACATCGCTGCGATTTTGGGCGATGGAGGGGTCCATTTTGAAGCAAATGCGGGGGGTGACGTAAAGGTCACTGACAGCGCATGGCCGGAAGGATCGAAGCTGGGTGACCTGGGCAGTCGTTTCAAATCCAATGCCGATACGATCGACCAGACGATCCATATCAACATCCAACGGGCGACCGAAATGGCCAGCAAGCGCATTGAAGAGGCGCAAAAACGGCTTGAAGAGATGGGCAGGAAGGTTGGCAAGGAATTGGGCGATTTTTCCATTCCACCCATCCCACCGATCCCGCCCATTCCACCCATCCCGCCAGTTCCTCCATTCCATGCAAGTGCTGATGCTGAAGGCAGTGTGAAGCGGTCAAAAGGCGCCAGTGATGAGGAACGGCTTTTGATCCTGAAGATGCTGCAGGAAAAGAAGATCAGTGTTGACCAGGCGGAGCGGTTATTCAGGTCATTGGAAAAGTGAGCGAGGCAAAAATGAGCGAAGATGTGACCAAGAGAAAATTGTTCAGCATGATCGAGAATGGTGATATCACCGCCGAGGAAGGTTTACGCCTCCTGGATGCGATCGATCGCGGCAGTACCGACAGCGAAAATGAGGTTCATGACCAGACAATCAGTGATGCCGAGGTGTTGGGATCCACTGGAGGTCAGGAAAGTGATGAGCAGCCGCTAAAAATTCCAGCGGAAGAGTTGAAAAGGATCAAAAACCTCAAGCGCTGGTGGTGGCTGCCTTTCAGCGTTGGCCTGGTTTTGACGGTGATCAGCGCGATCTGGATGTACCTCGGATATTCCGCCAAAGGCTTCGGGTGGGGATTCTGGCTTTCATGGTTCCCTTTCATCATTGGCATTGTGATCATGGCATTATCGGCAATGACAAGCAGAATGAAGTGGCTGCATGTCAAAGTGCATGAGAAAAAAGGAAAACACAAGGCCAATATCAACATTTCACTGCCTGTGCCATTCGGCATTTTGCGCTGGTTCTTTCATAACTTTGGTGACAAGATACCAGAGGTCAAAGGTTTGCCACTGGATGTGCTCTTTGCTGATTTTGATCACAACATCAACAGCGACAATCCCCTGTATGTGAAAGTAGACGACGAAGGGGATGATGTTGAGGTTTTTATCGGATAATGCGAGGATAAGTACAACTAAAAGTCCAGGCTTAAAGAGACCTGGACTTTTTTATTGCGTCTGCAGGTTGTAGTAATTGTAAATGGCCGTGGAGAGATTGGCAAAAAGAAGGTTGACCGGGTCAAAGATGGCCTGCACGGGATGGTGGGCAAAGATGGTCAGCACATAGTCGCCGCCAGGGGAATAGACCAGGGCGACATCGCCGATGGTGTGGATGTAGCCATCATCCGATTCATTGGCCCAGCCATGCTTGTGGGCGACGATCGTGCCTGATGGCACGCCGGCCTGGATGAGGACGCCGATCTTGTTGGCGGCAAGGTGCTCCACCATCTGGCTGCATTCCCCCGAAGAAATGTCGCCATTAAAGGCGGCAATCAGGCTTCCACCGTTATATTCCGAACAGAAGTAGATGTCTTCCATCAGGCGGCCCATATCCGAGACGGTTGTCTGGGCGTAGATGTCGGGTTCTGTATCGATATCCTGCCGCTGGTTGGCTTTTGTGTCATAGCGCTGCAAGAGAGGCGCGCCGATGTAGAAGTGTCCGCCCCAGAATGTATTGGCTAAGCCCAATGTCTGCAGGTCTTCTGTGACCACCAGAGGGGCGAGGTTCGGGTCAATGACGGTCATTGAGAGGGCATCGGTTGACTCATTATCTGATTTATCGATCATCTCCTTGATCAGCTGCAAGGCTTCCGGGTCGGTTGGCTCATTTAACAGCTTATAAGCGCTAACCATCACCGGGATCTTGATCGTACTCCAGGAAGAGAAGGCAATGTCCTTGGGCAGGTCGCCTTCCACGGCGCTGTAGGCAAACTGCATGGTCTGGGTCGTCTGCATATCCTCAAGGTACAACTCAACCAGGCCGTCAAAACCGGATGATTCGATGATCTGTTTCAGTGATACTTCCAGCAGACCAAGTGGCGCCCGGGGAATGCTGGTGCGGTCGTAGGTCAGGTTGATGGTGCGGCTTGAAGAGGACCTCATGGCTGAGATGGCTTGCATCGTTGCACGTTCGATGTTCAAGCGGGTGCCGGTCTGGCCGGCATAATAGCCTGTTTCACCGGGGATTGGGATGGGCGGGGTGGCTGTGACATCGTACCTGGCAGCGATCTCATTTTGAAGGTACAGGCGGAGGCGGGCTTCATCCACTTCAGCCTGGAGGGGGATATTCTGGGTCGTTTGGGGCTGGTTCCAGAGGTATTTCCAGAAACCAACCCAAAAAGATTCACTGACGCGCTGTTTGTCCGCTGCGGTGAGCATCGATTCGAGGTTCAATTCAAAGCCAAGGGTGGAGGGGTTGACCTGGATCGCATTGGGACCATACCGCACCTCGACCGGTGAAAAGAAAACTGCGTAGAGGCGTTCTGTGGCCTGTTCGTAGTTCAGTTCACCGACCGGAACCCCGGCGATCTTCAACCCGCTGGGAAAATTGGAGCGGATGCGGCTGTACCTGACCAGGTGGATGGTCATCAGGAAAACAGACATGATGATCAAGCCGATCGAGAACCAGCGCAAAATTGAATAAGAGGAATTTCTTCTTGCCATTTACTGAATGCCTTAAAAAACATCATGCCATAGAAGGTTGGAACTGTCAAATATGGCTGGAATCAATCCATCATATAACTTAGAGATTTTATCAAAAAATCCCGTTTTGAGAGTGTGTAGAACAATATGTGGTTTTTGATACAAAGTTGGCAGGCTGGTTCAATTTGCCTGGATCTTAGCCTGCTCCCCCTCACCCACATCCTCACGCCCTTTCGGGCTCAGGACCTTCGGCCCTCTCCCCC
>CAYSZB010000148.1:0-3157 GCA_964435475.1 uncultured Anaerolineaceae bacterium
CCGGTCCAGCGATCGGTGCCTCGCTGATCGACCTGGGGCAGCGCTTCAGATTGGTGGTCAATGTGGTCGATGTGGTTCCCACAGATCAACCGCTGCCCAGGCTGCCTGTGGCGCGGGCTTTCTGGTCCCCTCGTCCCAACTTGAAAACTGCTGGCGCAGCCTGGATCTATGCCGGTGGAGCCCATCACACCAGTTTCAGTTATGCGGTCAACGCCGCACATCTACACGACCTGGCTGAAATTGCCGGGCTGGAGTTCATAGTGATTGATGAGCACACCAGGATCGATGAATTCAATGACAAATTGCGCTGGAACGATCTTTATTTTCGCCTTAACCAGGGGTTGAGATAAATTCATTGCCCTATGGAAGCAATTATCTAATCTTGGGTTTTTGCGCATAGGCATGGTCAGATAAAGTAAATGAAAACATCAACCAGTTTGCCAGTTTTATGCGGTTCAGAACCCGGCTCATTCGCCGAAGATACCATTACCAGGCGTCTTCCGGAAATTGCCAGGCGGGTGATCGCTGAAAACACATTTGATGAGCCGGTCAATAAGCGCCTGTCCATCCTGGCAGACGACCTACCACAAGGGCTGGTCCGCTCATTGGAGGACCGGCAGGCGGCTGACTGGCAGGACTGGGAGCAGTGCCTGCAGCCTTTGATGGGTCGAAGCTGGTTGGAAATACCCCTGTTCGCAGCTGAAATGTATTTCTACCGGCGCGTCCTGGAGGCTACTGGTTACTTCCTGCCAGGTCCAAATTCTGGTTTTGACCCGTACCTGGCACAGAAAAAGCTGGGGTTGGAACAGGCAGCAGCAGCCATTGAAAAGGCATCCATACTATTTGAACTCCCACCATTGGAAAGAATGCGCCAATTGATCGATCTTTCCCTGTGGGCCAACCAGGCAGACCTCAGCCTGTGGCCGGTTAAAGGGCAGGGCGGTGGCATGGCACAAGGGGGAGGTGGACGGGCACACCTGGTGGCTGACCAGAGCGGGAATGTCCTGGATTATCTGGGATCCATACAGAGCGGCAGGGTCGATATCATCCTGGATAATTTTGGCAGCGAGTTGGTCTTTGACCTCCTGATCGCAGATGCCTTGCTTGAGAAGTCACCAGACTTAAGTATTAGCTTGCGTGTACGGCCGCATCCTTGTTTTGTGTCCGATATCATTTCTCCAGACATCATATGGGCGATCCGCTGGATGAATGCATCCAGTAATGAGTGGCTAAACCGAGCCGGGATACACCTGGAGCGGACTTTACAATCGGGCAGGATGAAAGTGGTGCCCCACTTTTATTGGGGTTCACCCCTCCTGGCACGCAGCATGCCGATTGAAATCCATCGTGAGCTGGCAGACTCTGTCCTGATCATCAGCAAGGGGGATATCAACTACCGACGCTGGCTGGATGATGCACGCTGGGAGCCAGCCACCCCATTGTCAACGATCATCCAACTGTCCAGACCCCTTCTTTTGCTGCGGGTGATAAAATCCGATACTGTGGCGGGTCTACGACCAGATCAAGCACAGGAACTGGAGCGCCAGGACCCCGCCTGGATGGTGAATGGCAATTGGGGTTTGATCCAGTTTGTTGAGCCAGGAAAACCGGATGATGTGAGCGGTGCGGTATGAATTCGCTGAATTATTGCATCGATGAGCAATGGGTTTGCCAGGTCATTTCAGGGACTTATCACCTGACCTTGCAGGTATTCAGCCCAACGGGGGATCTTGTAGAGCAATTTTCAGAGCATGCAGAAGATGATCTTTTATTATTTACCATTTCGGATTGCCGACAATTGCTCTTCCCGTTGATCCTGGATACCCACAGGCCCCAGGTGATCTCGACCGAATTCAACCAGATCTGGGCGGGTATTCCCATAATCAATGGGGACCAAATTACCAGGATCCTTGTCCTAGGTCCGATCTTTACATCCGGACCATCCAAGATGATGATCGTGAAATATGCCCAGGACTATGATGTCAAGGGTCAGCCCCGGGCTCAATTAAGCCGAGCACTTAACAATTCTCCGGTGTACTCACATGAAGAAATTGGTCGCGTGATATCCATGATATATGCGTTCCTGTTTCAGGAAACGCCCGGTTTTTCTTCATTTGCCATAGCCGGGCTGGTCAGGAATGACCAAGTTCCCCATGGTAATTTCGGGTCTGAAAATGAAAAATCGCAGAATTTGGAAGTGCTGTACCGTCAGACGGATGAATTTGAGAAGCAACTTTTGGGACATGTCCGTGAAGGCAACCCGGAAAAATTAAAAATGCTTTTACGGAACGCCAGATATGAACAAATAGTACAGATCCCGCATGCAGACCCTATTCGACAGCATAAGACCTTCTTTATTGTTTTGGCAACCCTTGCCCGTTATGCAGCGCAAGAGGGTGGATTGAATCCAACGGTCGCTCAAAGCCTGGTAAACCAATATATCCAGCGGGTTGAGGCAATGAAAGATCTTTTGCCGATCATTACCATTTCGCGGGAGATGCTGTACGATTTTTCCGAACGGGTTAAGGCGCAGAAGCATACCCGCCAGTACTCAAAAATGGTCAAGCATTGCTGTGACTATATTGATGCCCATGTGCAGGATGGATTAAGAGCATCCCATGTAGCGAGTTCGAGCGGGTTCAATGATCATTATGTGGCGGCGGTGTTCAAGCGGGAGACCGGGCAGACGATCAAGGATTATATCCAGTCCGCGAAGATCGATGAAGCGAAGACATTGTTAAAATACTCGCCATTATCCCTGGTTGAGATCAGCGAACAGCTGGCTTTCAGTTCGCAAAGCCACTTTTCTGTCCGGTTTAAACAAGCCACGGGAAAAACACCAAAGCAATATCGAGAGGAATTGGGTGTTTAAGAATTCGTCAGCTATAAAGTTGGCGTATTGGGATGAGTCAAATTAGAAAAGGAGAAAATGGATTGAATAATGTAAATTATGACAAAAATATGTACTTTATGATATACGTTTTGCAGACCTTGGGTATAAGATAATATGGTGACAGGTCCGGGCAATTCCCAAAAATCAATTTGCCGGGTTCACTATTCTTAACCTGCACTAAAAAAGAAAATAAAGAAATTTGATCGTCAAAAAGAAAAGGAGTAAAAGATGAAGAAAAGTTTGTTCGTAACGTTAGTCTGCTTG
>CAYSZB010000149.1:0-3018 GCA_964435475.1 uncultured Anaerolineaceae bacterium
GAACTTGGATCGTATGCGGAAATGTCCGAAGCGCGTTACCTGGCAGTGGATGGCAATTACGCCTACGTGGCTGCCGGCAATGAAGGCAATATGTATATCATGAATGTTGCCGACCCGGCTGATCCTTTCCAGGCAGGAAAATTCACCGGGGCTGGTTACACCTCTGCCATCGGTGTCAGTGGGGATCATGCCTACCTGGGCACTTTTATGAACACCCCCAACTACATGTGGGTGATCAATAAATCCAACCCGGCGGCTCCCACCCAAACGACGGTGGTGCCGCTGACCAGCCTGGACCCGTCCTGGGGAGCACCGCGGGAACTGGTCATCCAGGGCAATTTCATCTACCTGGCGGATGAATGGGGTCTGCGCATTTATGATATTTCCGTTCCCTCAGCCATTCACCTGGAAGGCAAGATCCAGACGCTGTGGGTCTATGGCGAGACAGTGGGAGTGGACGTATCCGGTAATTATGCCTACCTGGCAGGTTCGGGCAATGGTGTGATCGTGATCGATGTTTCCAACCCTGCCAACCCGCTATACGTCGAATCCACTCCGCCCAATGGCTTCACCTCAACCGTGGAAATCTCGGGCAACCGCCTATATTCGGGCAATAATGGGATCGTCGAGGTTTTCGATGTAACCAACCCGCTCTCGATTCCCCCAGCCTTGGGCGCTTACGCCAGCCCCGGGGCTATCAACGGTGTAAAGGTGGTCGACACCACCCTTTTTGTCAGTGATGGCGGTGGAGGTGTGCAGGTACTGGATGTCAGCAACCCGGCAGCAATCTCCGTTGTCCAGTCGATCCATACACCGGGGTTTGCCTATCAATCGGAGCCAGTGGGTGACCTGTTGTATGTGGCAGCTGGTCGGGGTGGGATGCTGATCTATGAGAAACACACCACGCGATCCATTGCCGCATCCGCATCGTCGATCTTACCTGCGGAAACCACCTATTTCAGCGAACCCAACTATGGGGAACCATTAATTGAATTTCCCGAAGTAAAGGGGAACAATGATGTTGTTCCGGGACAAACGTTCCAAATTGTGCAACAGGAAAACCCATCTCTGCGTGCCACCTGCACGGTCACCAGCGTAGCTGACACCACCTCCAGTGGCACCCTGCGTGCCTGCATGACGTCAGCGGTTTTCGGGACGGTGATCAATTTCAACACAGCAACTTTTCCACCTGCTTCACCAAAGGTTATTAACCTAACCAGCCCGTTGCCGCCACTTGACAATGGCAGTGTGACCATTGATGCCAGCAATGCGGGAGTGATCCTGGAGGGTGGGGGCAGTGTTGAGCGGGCCATTGAGATCGGCTCCTCCAACAATACGGTCATGGGATTGCATATCCGCAATTTCAAAAATGACGGCATCGTTATCGGGTTTCCTTCACAGAACAACCAGGTGGGTGGCGATCATACCATCGGTGCAGCACCTTCAGGGCAGGGCAATGCCATCAGTGGATGTTTTAATGGCATCCGTTTGCTGTTCACCAGTAATAACTGGATCAAGGGCAATTTCATTGGCACCAATGCCACCGGATCTGCAGCCGGAGCGATCAATACATTGGGGGTCGTGATCGGCCCTGAATCTTACAACAACCACATTGGCGGGTTGACAATAGGTGAGCGCAATGTTATCAGTGGCAATGACCGTGGGATAGACATAGCGGATGCCAGTGCCCAGTTCAACGTCATTGCCGGAAATTATGTCGGCACAGATGTCAGTGGCAGTTATGCCATCCCGAACAACAGCGGGATTGTGCTTGAGACAGGCGCGCGCAATAACGTGGTGGGGGGAACCACACCGGGTGAGCGCAACCTGGTCAGCGGAAACAATTTTGGGATTGTGGTCAGTGACCCGCCCACCAAGCAGAACAGTGTGATTGGCAACTGGGTGGGGGTGGATGCCAGCGGTATGCATGCCCTGCCCAATACAAGCAAGGGTATCTCGGTCTTCTCGACCGGTTACAATCGCATCGGTGGTTCCTTGCCCGGGGAGGGCAACCTTGTCAGTGGACAGACTGTTTACACCGGGTTGACCATCGGGGGCTTTGAGTTCAGTGATGCGATCGTCATGGGTAACCGCTTCGGGCTTGACGTGACCGGAACATCCAGCCTGGGAAACGGCACAGGCATCAGCATTGAAACACCCCATAATTTCATCGGAGGATTGGGCACCGGGGATGGCAACACCCTGGCAGGCAATACATGGGGCATCGCGGCGACTGCTGCCGGGGCCTCCAATAACTGGATTTCTGGCAACAGTGTTACGGATGGGGGCAGCATGGGCATCTACCTGGCACCCGGGGCGGACCATAATTTCATGATCATGAACCAGATCACAGGATACAACGAAGGGGTCAGGGTGGAAAGGTCAAACAAGAACACGCTGCGTGCCAACAGTATTTCGGGGTGCGGTTGGAAAGGTCTCTTCCTGCTGGATGGCGGCAACCATGACCTCCCAGCGCCTGCAATCAACAGCCTCACCGAGGCGGGTGTGGCAGGCAGCACCTGCAGCTACTGCACGGTGGATGTGTTCTCCGACCCGGGCAGCCAGGGGCTGATCTATGAAGGGTTCACGGTTGCGGATGGCAGTGGGCATTACGCTTTTGGCAAACGGCTGCTGGGACCGAATGTCACCGTGACAGTGACCGACCTGGATGGCAACACATCTGAGTTTTCGAACCCGTCCGGGATCACCTGGACATGGTTTATGAACTTTTTACCATTGATATTGAGGTGAAACAGACATCCCCTTGACTAAGTGGAATATTCAGCAATATTTCCCGGGTCTCCATGGTATGGTTCCTACAACCTGCAATATGGGAAGATAAGGTATTGCTTTTTACACTTCAGTCCCTGCTGCTAAAGTTATTGCGTGACTTCCGCGGCAAAAGAAGGATAGCCCGCAGCAGCATCAGCACCACGAACACCACGCCGGCGGCCAGTGGCCACGCCAGGTTGCCCTGCCCGCTCAGCAGGTTGCCCTTGTCCACCCAGGCGTAGTGCA
>CAYSZB010000150.1:0-2956 GCA_964435475.1 uncultured Anaerolineaceae bacterium
CAGTTCATGCAAAGGGACCTGCCAGGTGAAAGTAAAGAGGAGAAAACACCATGAAACCCATTAATTGTCCATCCTGCGGCAGTGCGGAGATCGAAAGACTGGATGGCGGCGGCTTTTTGTGCCTCAACTGCGGCACGCGCCTCGCCCCTGCGCCGGACGAATTTGCCGCCCTGGGTGGGTCGCGGGCAGACCTGGCGGTGAACGAAGCCGAACGCCAGCTGGCACAGGGCGGTCATCCGCTCGAGGCGATCCGCGCCTACCGTGAACGCACGGGGGTCAGCCTCAAGCAGGCCAAACTGGCCATCGAAGGCAGTGCACCAGTCGCCAGGTCCATGAATTCGCGGGTGTGGATGTCCCTGGCAGCCGGGTTGGGCTTCCTGCTGGCAGGGGTGGCTTATCTCTTTGTGGGCAGGCTGCTTTGGCCTTACAAACTGGTCGTCCTGCTGGCAGCGCTCTTCAGCGGGGTGCTTCTGTCAGGCCTGATCAGCCGTAACCGGGCTGGCATCCTCGCCGGTCTGGTGGGCATAGCCGTATCAGCCTTAATCTTTTTGCTGCTGGCGCTCGCCAATTTACCCCTCTGAGGTCGAACGCCATTCCAATTGAACCGGCCGCCTTACTTTATGCCAGGAATGTTGAACCCGCAGGCTTTAAATTGCGCCAACAGGTCGCCGGGGTCCGGGAACCACTGTCCTTCCTTGCGCGAGATGTGCTCCGTCCAGGAGTAATCCTTATAAGTGTAGGTCTCTGTTTTGCCCTCCACCTCAATGGGTAGTTTGGCCCGCTGCTTGATGTAATAACCCTGCGCCAGGTAGCCCTCATCCATCGCCTGCATGGCGCGGGTCACCATTTCATCGTCCATTTCGGGGTAGCGGTCTTCAAACAGGGTGAATTCCAGCGGGTAGCGCGGGCGGGGCGGAAAGTCCTCGGCGGGGTAGCCCATGGTCAGTTCGACCAGCGGGAAGACGCGCGGCGGCAAATGGTAGCGCTTCTGCACACGCGTGGCGTAGTAGGGCGTCACCCCCAGGTAACAGCTGCCCATGCCAAAGCTCTCCGCGGCAATGACCATGTTCTCTGCGGCATAGGCGGCGTCCTGGATGCCAAATAATAGTATGGAAAGGTCATTGCTGACCGTCTTCCAGCCGCGGCGCGCCATGATCAGCTCCAGTTTGTGCATGTCGACGCAAAAGGTGAACAGCAGGGGCGCATTGAAGGGGTTCTTCTTTTTGCGGTTGAGCAAAATGCTGTACATCTGGGCGGCGAAGGGTGCCTGTTGCCCGGCGCGCACCACCGCTTCGAGCACCTCGTCCGTGGGCTGCTGGGTGGTGTACTTGCGCACCGAGCGGCGGTTGAGCATTGTTTGGATCACAGGGTTTTCCATTTTTTCTCCTTATACCAGGGTCATCACCATAGTATAAACCACCATTTGATATGGACCGTGCATTTCATTAATTATCGCGGTGGGTGATATATTTATAACATTGAAAAGTTTTGAAGGGCACAGGCAGGTATACATGAATTTCACCATCGAAGGTCCATCCACCAACACCAGCCGGGTTTGCGAACCCATCCTGCGAGCCCTGCCGGGATGGTTTGGCATCGAGAGCGCCCTGGCTGAGTATATTGAAAAGATCGACACCCTGCCCACTTTTCTCGCCCGTCAGGATGATCAAGTGGTCGGATTCCTCTCGCTCCTCCTGCACAACCCTTTTTCTGCCGAGATCTACGTCATGGGCGTCCAGCCCGAACTGCACCACCAGGGGGTCGGGCGGGCACTGGTCCTGCAGGCGGAAGCCTGGTTGCGGGAGCGCCGGGTGGAATACTTGCAGGTCAAAACGCTGGGTCCCTCCCATCCCGACGCGGGCTATGCCGCCACCCGTGCCTTCTACACGGGCATGGGCTTTCGCCCATTGGAGGAAATGAAGCAAATTTGGGATGAATTTAATCCCTGCCTGGTGATGGTCAAAAAAATCGCTGACCGATCATGAACCGCTGCCACAGGCTCAACCCGGCGACCCCTTTCCGTGACAACCTTGTATCACGCCCGTCCCTGCCGCCAGTTATGGCATAATTAACTGCAACAAATCTCACCGTTTCTTTGTGGAAAAGGCAGGCAAAACATGAAAGCAATACGGATCATTTCAATGCTGATACTGGCAGTCCTTGCCCTTTCAGCCTGTGACCTGCTCACCGGAGCCCCAACCGCGCTGCCCACCCCATCCACTCCAACCCTCGATCCACGCCCCATCGAGATCGCCACCACTGCTCCCGCCCTGCCGGAACCCACTGCCACCCAACCCGAGCCGACCGCCAGGCCGACCCAAACGCCCATCCCGCCCACCGCCACATCCACGCTTTTCCCCGAATACCAGACCCACAGGCTCAGCGACCAGACGGGCGCGATCAGCATCAACGTCCCCACCACCTGGAGCGAGCAGCAGACCCTGCCCTGGCTGGATGAGAAGGGCAAGCAGGTCGGCACGACCTTCATTGTGGCGGCAAATGTCGACCAGTTCCTGGCGCTTGAAGCCGAAGGGGTTGCCATTTCGGTCTCAAAGCGCCTGCCGATCGGCTATATTGAGCTGCTTGACCGTGAAGTGCCCAACTACCTGGGTGTCTGCGAAGACACCTACAAAACCCGCTGGGAGATAAACGACTCCACCCACCGCGGCAGGGAAGCTGTGCTCGGTTGCCACGGCTCCAGCTACGAATGGCTGACGATCATGACCATGGTCAACAAGAGCGACCCCGCAGCATATATCGTGCGCCTGGTCGGCCTGGACCTTGCCCCCATCTTTGGCGATGATTTCCGGGAGATGCTGCGCCAGTTTGATGTAGACCCGGCTTTGCTGCCATAGGGAAAATGTTCAATCCAGGTACGGACCAAACCCGGGCAATTCGCGCGGGTCGACCCGCTCCATGCGATCATCCGCCGGGTCAACCAGGTACACTCCCCCGC
>CAYSZB010000151.1:0-2940 GCA_964435475.1 uncultured Anaerolineaceae bacterium
TCCACATCAGCCTGCGGAATAACATCCGGGCTGCCGATCTGTAAGGCCAGCCAGACTGTGGCAGCTACATCCTCTGCCATTATCGCAGCTTTAACCGCTGCCGTGGCGTCCCTGCCGATGGTAAAGACACCATGATTTTTCAGCAGGACTGCCTGTGAGTTACCAATGCTTTCGACCACCACTTTGCCTATGGCATCGTCACCGATCAGGGCAAAGCCACCACAGGGAATCGGACCGCCAAATTCATCGGCCATGGCCGTCAGCACGCAGGGGATAGGCCGGCCAACAGCGGCAAAGGCGGTTGCATAACGCGAATGGGTATGCACTACTCCATTTACATCCGGTCGGTGCTGGTAAATGTATAGGTGGCTGTACACATCCGAAGAGGGCTTATAGAATCCCTCCACCAATTTTCCTGTCATATCCACAACCACCATGTGCTCGGGCAGCATCTCTTCGTAGCGGATGCCGCTGGCCTTGATGACCACCAGCCCACTTTGCGTGTCACGGGCGGAGATATTGCCGCCCGTCCAGCGCACCAGATCATTCTTGGGCAGTTCCTGGTGCAGCTGCACCAGTTGTTCTTTAAGTTGTTCCAGCATATAATTCCTCACTTTTCGAGACAATTCCCTAACGCAAGGCTTCCACAGCGGCTTTTTCGATTGCCAAGCCTCGCTTGTAGCGCTTCATGAAAGCAGCAAAGCCTCTCACGTCTTCAGGATCGGGAGAAATGGTCATGGCATCTGTCCCGGCAAAGACCTTTTCCGCCAGGTAGACTTCCAGGTTTTCATCCTTGGCCCTGTTGTGCATAAATGCTGCCAGCAGCGCCATGCCCCAGGCACCGCCTTCGCCCGCCGTTTCCATCACTGAAACAGGCACGTTCATAACAGCTGCCATGAACCTTTGGCCAACTTCCCGGGTCTTGAAAAAGCCGCCATGCCCTAAAACACGCTCCACGCGCACATTTTCCTGCTCAAAGAGAATATCCAGGCCGATCTTCAATGCGCCCAGCGAGGCATAGAGGTGGGTACGCATGAAATTGGCCAGGTTGAAGGCACTTTCCGGCTTGCGCACAAAGAGCGGACGCCCTTCCTCAAAATGGGTGATGTGCTCGCCAGAGAAGTAGTTATATGCCAGCAGCCCCCCGCCATCTACGTCGCCAATTAACGCCTGCCGGTAGAGCAGTTCAAATAGTCGTCCAGGTTCGATCTTGAGCCCCAGCAGGTCAGCGAACTCACCAAAAACGCCGACCCAGGCATTGAGGTCCGTGGTGCAGTTATTGGAATGCACCATGGCAACCGGCTTGCCGCTTGGCGTGGTAACCAGGTCGATCTCAGGGTGCACTTCTGAGAGGGCGTGATCCATGACGATCATGGCGAAGACCGATGTTCCGGCAGACACATTGCCTGTGCGCTCGGCGACGCTGTTGGTGGCGACCATACCGGTACCGGCATCACCCTCCGGCGGGCAAAGCGGCACACCCGCCTGGAGAGTGCCCGAAGGGTCTAGCAGCCTGGCACCAGCTTCGCTCAGGACGCCTGCCGGCTCACCTGCCACCAATACCCTGGGCAGGATCTCGTCCAAACGCCAGGGGATCTTATTTTGATCCAGCAATTGATCAAACGCATCAAGCATGTGCTGATCGTAGTTATTGGTTCGGCTGTCGATGGGGAACATGCCCGAAGCCTCACCCACACCCAGCACCTTTTGCCCGCTCAACTGCCAGTGCACATATCCGGCCAGCGTGGTCAGGTGGGCGATCCGGGCAATATGGTCTTCATTGTTCAGGATCGCCTGGTAAAGATGGGCAATACTCCAGCGTTGGGGAATGTTATAATGAAACAAGCCAGTCAGTGCATCAGCGGCCTGCCCGGTGATCGTGTTGCGCCAGGTGCGAAACGGCACCAGCAGTGTGCCCCGGGCGTCCAGCGCCAGGTAGCCGTGCATCATGCCACTGAAACCCATGGCACCCACTTTCTGCAGTGGGATGCCAAAGGTACGCTCCACATCCAGGCACAGGTCGCGGTAGCAGTTCTGTAGCCCGGTCCAGGCGTCCTCAAGGTGGTATGTCCAGACCCCATTCTCAAAGCGGTTTTCCCAGGCATGACTGCCGGAAGCGATCGGTTGGTGATCCTCCCCGATCAGGATTGCCTTAATGCGCGTGGAACCCAACTCGATGCCGAGGATCGCTTTACCTGCCTGGATCGCCGTTTTGATCTTATCCTGTTCACTGGCCATAGCACACCTCTCTGTCTTATCAGTTATCGGCCGACCTTGATCCAGGTCAGCTCACCTTGATATTCAATGCAACCGCTTCAAGCCCTTCGCCAGCCACCTGGAGAGTGATAATGCCTGCTTTTTCGGCTTTGACAACCGCCAGTGCCCTGCCGTAATAAGTGGTGTGGCTGCCGTTGACATAGACTTCTTCTGTGCAAGGATTGGCGCTGCCAAAACCCAGCAATTTACCGCCTTGCACTGTAGCGGTGAGCTTGCGGTCAGCATTACGCTCGATCACCCCGTTCTCACCCGCCAGGTCGACATGCACATAAGCGATCCTGCCAGCTTTGAGTTCAGCTTCTTCTGGTGTCAGGGCGATCTTTATCTTGCCGATCGCTGAAACCAATTCGTTTTCCGACAACTTCTTGCCACTTTGATCATAAGCAACCGCTTTCAGGGTACCTGGAGCATATTTTGCCTTGAACATGGCTTTATACTCTTTGATCGCCTTTTTACCCAGGGATTTTCCATTGAGGAATAATTCGACAGTGACAGCATCCGCATACACTTCGATCACTGCCGGGTTACCCTCGCAATTCTGCCATGACCAGCTGTCAATGGCATTGGTGCCGCGCCACATGGATTTGGAGGGGCGTTTACCGGGATGGTTGACCGGGCGCACGCCGATATAGGGCTTCTCTTCCAGACCCCAGACGGTCGAAG
>CAYSZB010000152.1:0-2899 GCA_964435475.1 uncultured Anaerolineaceae bacterium
CGCCTGGTGGATGACTCGCTGCGCATGGCGTGCGACCTCCTGGCGATCCGCCGCAATGCCAAAAAGGGCTTGTATGGCGCGCGTAAAGTTTGACCTTTCGCTCATTCCACCCTGTCCTGACCTTTCAAGCGAGCAGACCCTCTGGCAGGAGGGCTTTAAGCGCGTCGCCGGCATTGATGAAGCCGGGCGCGGTGCATTGGCCGGACCCGTCGCCGTTGGCGCGGTCATCCTGCCCCCCAATCTGCCCGAACTTGCCCTGAAACTAGGCGGGGTGCGCGACTCAAAGCAGTTGAGCCCGGCAGAACGTGAAACCCTGGCGATCAAGATCAAAGAGGTTGCCCTGTGCTGGGCGGTGGGCACGGCGGACGCCGCCGAGATCGACCGGGTTGGCATTGCCAAAGCCACCCGCCTGGCAGCCCTGCGCGCCATTGAGCAACTCTCCTCCGCCCCCCAACACCTGCTGATCGATTACATCAGCCTGCCCGAAAGCCCGCTGCCGCAGTCCAGCCTGGTCAAGGGCGACCAGCGCTCGCTGAGCATCGCCTGTGCCTCCATCCTGGCGAAAACCACCAGGGATGCACTCATGACCGGTTATGATGCCCTGTTTGCAGGCTACGGCTTTGCCCGCCACAAGGGCTATGGCACCGCCGGACACCTGGCGCAGATCCTGGAGCGCGGTGCCTGCGCCATCCACCGCCACAGCTTCGCTCCCTTCCATCTTCCTGACCACCCTTAAACCCTACACAGTTCTTACATCATTAATTAACATTTCAGGCATAATATAGGGGTATTGAAAGATACAGGATTTAAAACCATGGAAACTCTACCTCGTAAAACCATCCTTGTGGTGGATGATGAACCCCGCCTGACCAGCCTGATCAACTCCTACCTAGCCCAGGAAGGCTTTAAGGGCGTGGTCGCGCGCAACGGGCGTGAGGCGCTCGAAATGGCCGAAAAACACCAGCCCGACCTGGTCGTTTTGGATATCATGATGCCGGTCATGGACGGTTTTGAATTCATGCAGGAGTTTCGCAAAAAGTTCACCACGCCGGTCATTATGCTGACCGCCAAGGTGCAGGAGGATGACCAGTTGAAGGGCTTTGAGCTTGGCGCGGATGACTATGTCATCAAGCCCTTCCGCCCGCGCACCCTGATGGCACGCATCCATGCCGTGTTGCACCGCGCGGGGCACCTGCTGCCGGTTGCCGAAGTCCTCCAGACCAGTGATATCGTCCTGGACCGCGAGAACCGCGTGGTGAAGGTCAAAGACAGGTATGTCGACCTGACCCCCTCCGAATTTGACCTGCTGGCTGGCTTGATGTCGGCACCGGGCAAGGTATTTTCGCGCCTGGAACTGCTGGATATCGTGCAGGGCGTGCGCTATGCAGGGTATGAACGGACCATCGACCTGCACATCAAGAACCTGCGCGCCAAGATCGAGGATGACTCTCACGAACCGTTCTACATCGAGACCGTTTACGGCGCCGGTTACCGCTTCCGGAGGGAAGGATGAGCATGCTGCGCTCCATCACCGCCAAGCTGATGCTCGTCTTCCTGGCACTGAGCCTGGTGATCATCACCCTGATCTTTGCTTTCTCTTCGCGCTATACCAACAAGACCGTGCGCGATTTTTACGTCGGTCAGAGCGTCGACGCGGTCGCCGCCCAACTGGTCACTTACTTTGCCAGCAATGGTTCCTGGGATGGGGTGAGTGTTCAAATCGAATCGATCATTCGGCGCGACTTCCCGGAGCACGTTTCCAGCGCCATGAACCCGATGTTCTTCCTGTTGGACGAGGAACGCAACCTGGTCTACCCTGAGAAATTGCCCCCCCTGATCCTGCGCGATATGAACCGTGAGGTGAAGAACGGCGTATCACTGAAGCTAAACGGGCGCACCATAGGCACGTTGGTTTTTCTCACCAGTAATTACAACTGGGATGTACGCCAGCCGATCTTCCTGGAGCGTATCAACCGCCTGCTCTATTCCATTTCCGCCGGTGCCATCATCCTGGCGATCGTTCTTGGCTCGCTGCTCGCCCCGCGCATCACCCGCCCGATCCGCGAGTTGACCGCTGCCACCAGGGCAGCGGCGGCAGGTGACCTGTCGCATAAGGTCAAGGTGCGTTCGCATGATGAACTGGGCGAACTGGCCGAATCCTTTAACACGATGAACTCCGAGTTGGACCGCCTGATCACTGCCCGCAAGCAGATGACCGCCGATATTGCCCACGAACTGCGCACCCCACTCAGCATCATCCTGGGGCACACCGACGGGGTCAAGGACGGGGTGATCCCCGCCTCGCGCGAGACATTTGATATCATCGCCGAAGAAGCGGAACGCCTTAACAGCCTGGTGGAAGATTTGCATACCCTTTCACGGGCGGATGCCGGTGAACTGTCGATGAATTTCAGCGAAGTGGCGGTCAGCGAACTGGTGGATGCTTTACACCTGCCGCAATACCAGTCGGTGCAGGGTAAACCGGTCGGGATCAGCACTGATATCGAACCCGACCTGCCTTTGGTCAAGGCGGATCCCGACCGCATGATCCAGGTGCTGCGCAACCTGTTGAACAACGCACTGCATTACACCCCCGAAAACGGGCAGATCCACATCGCCGCCCGTCGCAAGGATACAACAACCATCCAGGTCAGCATGGATGACAGCGGGCCTGGCGTGGCGGAGGAAGAATTGGAGCGCATCTTTAACCGCTTTTATCGCACCGACACCTCGCGCCAGCGGGATGGCGAAGGCTCCGGGCTGGGTCTGGCGATCGCCCGCTCGATCGTTGAACGCCATGAGGGCCGGATCTGGGCTGAGAACCGTGCCGAGGGCGGCCTGCGCGTGGTGATCGAGCTGCCGGTGTATAAGGGATGAGCGGTTCGAGCATTTTCAGGGA
>CAYSZB010000153.1:0-2866 GCA_964435475.1 uncultured Anaerolineaceae bacterium
TAATTTTCTTGACAATTCTTTAGAATCATGTTATTAATTCATTATCGAAGTGAAACGTTTCACTTCGAGTAAAAACAATTACCTTGTTTCTTTACAAATTTGACCGTACATTGAGGGCTTATCTTATGAAATTTGCGAGTTCTTACGGTTACTTCTCTGATGATGGACGAGAATATCATATCACCAAGCCATTAACCCCCAGGCCCTGGGGTAACGTCATCAGCAATGGGGACTTTGGCATGATGGTCTCGCAGACCGGTTCGGGGTACAGTTGGCGGGGGAATGCCGGGCAGAATCGCCTGACACGCTCATTCCAGGACCTGGTCAAAGATAACTGGGGGAAATACTTCTATATTCGCGATTTAGACTGTAATATTTTCTGGTCAGCGACCTACAAACCCGTCATGCAGGAGTATGATGATTTCAAAGTAGTTCACGGGGTGGGTTATTCCAGGTTTGAGCAACAATTTGCTGACATTAAGAGCAGCCTGACTGTTTTTGTGGCACCTGATGACCCGGTTGAGATCTTTAAATTAGACCTGACCAACATTTCCACTGAAACCCGCCACCTGGATGTGACTTCCTACGCTGAGTGGTTGTTGGGATTTGCCCCGGATGAGCACCGCGAATTCCATAAGTTATTCATCACCACCTCAGTCGACCCAGATTTGAAGGCTGTCTTTGCCCGCAAGTGCCTGTGGGGATTTGCTGACGAAAAAGGGCGTCATAACAACGTCGATTGGCCTTATACGGCATTCATGGCTTCCAGTGAACCTCTGAAATCCTTTGATTGTGATAAAGAAACGTTCATCGGAATGTACCACAACGATGATAAGCCCAGGGCAATGTTTGAAGAACGTTTGGCTGGGCGCTGCGGTCGATTTACCGATGCAATTGCCGCTTTGCAGGTGGCTGTTACCCTGGAAGCAGACCAAACCAGGAGCATTGTCTTTACCCTGGGGGCTGTTGAGGATGGTACAGAGAACCTTGTCTCCTTAATTAATCGCTATACATCAGTCGAAAAAGTTGAACAGTCCTTAGAAAAAGTTCACCGTTTCTGGTCGCGTTTTTTGGATACAGAAAAGGTCGAGACGCCTGATGAAGCATTTAATTTCATGACCAACACCTGGATGAAGTACCAGGCGATCTCATGTCGCTTGTGGGGAAAATCTGCGTTCTACCAGGTATCGGCAGGGTATGGTTTCCGTGACCAGTTGCAGGATTGCCAGATCTTCCTTATTTCAGAGCCATATTATGCGCGCAAGCAACTGCTTATGCATACAGCCCAGCAGTTCATTGAAGGTGATGTCACGCATTGGTGGTTCACAATCAAGGGATGGGGACCGCGAAGCAATTGCTCGGATGACCTCTTATGGTTGCCATTCATTTTGGATGCCTATCTCAAAGAAACCAACGACATGAGTATTCTGGATGAATTGGTTCCATACCAGAACGCATCCCCGGAATCGATCTATGATCATTGCAAGCGGGCAATAGAACGCTCGTTTTCTCGCTTTTCACCACGTGGCATCCCGCTGATGGGAGATCATGACTGGAATGATGGCTTGAGTGCTGTGGGAACCCTGCTCAAGGGAGAAAGTTTCTGGGTGGCTGAGTTCCTGTATATGGTCCTGGGCAGTTTTATTCCCCTGGCAAGTGGTCGTAAGGATGAAATGTTTGCCCGGAAATGTGAAGTCGTCCGGGAAAGCCTGAAAGTAGCGCTTGACCAGCATGGTTGGGATGGTGAATGGTACCTGATGGCTACCACAGATGATGGGCTGTTATTGGGCTCGAAGGACAACACTGAAGGGAAGATCTTCCTGATGCCCAATACCTGGGCGGTAATGAGCGGTATCGCGGAAGAAGAGCATGCGAAAACTGCCATGAGATCTGTTACAAAATATTTGCTGAAGGATTATGGCACCCTGTTGAATTACCCGGCTTTCTCCAAACCCCGCCCGGATATTGGCTATGTGACACGTTATGCACCGGGCTTGCGCGAAAATGGTGGTGTTTATACCCACGCAGCCACGTGGTCGGTGTGGGCTTATACCCTGGTGGGCCAACCGGAGGTAGCTTACGAAGCTTACCGCAGGATCTGCCCCCCCAACCGTAGCAGTGATATTGAGGTCTATAAAGCTGAGCCGTATGTGTTGCCCGGTAATATCGACGGACCACTGTCTGAGTTCTTTGGACGTGGAGGTTGGACCTGGTACACTGGCTCAGCCCAATGGCTTCACCGTGTGGCAACACATTGGATCCTAGGTATCAGGCCCCAGGAAGGTGGACTATTGATCGATCCCTCCATTCCAGCTTCCTGGCCTGGATTCAAGGTCAATCGCAAATTCCGTAATGCGACCTATGAGATTGATGTAAAGAACCCGGACCATATCAATCAGGGAATTGCCTCTGTCAAACTGGATGGTGAGGATTGGAGTTCCAATTTTATCCCAGCATTCTCTGACGGGCAAGTTCACACCATCGAAGTTCTGATGGGATCAACAAAACAACTATAAATGATGAGATTAGGAAAGGAGCAAAAGTATCGTCAAATATTACCTACTTTTCCAAAGGTCAAACAATCTAACAATTTTTGAGGAGATAAGATTATGAAAAGCTATTCGAAATTGATCATTATTATGATCACTGCAATGTTAATTGCAGGTATGGTTGGATGTACCCCAAAACCGGTTGAAACCGAAGTCGTTGTCACCGAACCACCCAAAACCGAAGAAGTGGTCAAAACTGAGGAGCCTGTTGTTGAGACTGAAGCTCCCAAAGAGCCAGTGACAATCCGCTATGCCAACTGGAACCTGGGTACAGAAGAAGAAAATAATATTCAACGCCAACTGATCGCAGCCTACAT
>CAYSZB010000154.1:0-1072 GCA_964435475.1 uncultured Anaerolineaceae bacterium
TTGGTGCGATCAAAACCGGATCGCACCCTACACGTGATATACAGTGAGAAAATGGGTTGGCTAAAGGTCGATGAAGTCATTTTCGTCATCGCTTTCGGGATCGTCGAGGGGTTGGGGAAGGCGGAGGCGGCGGCGTTCGGCTTCCTGCTCTTCGTCGTCGTCAAAGCCAGGGTCGTCGCCCCATTCGATGATTACGCGATTGGGTTCTTTTTTCTCCACCTCGATCTGTTCGGGGACTTTGCCGAAGGCGTACTGGATGACAGCAAGCTGCTTCTGGTAGTTCTTTGAATGAAGCCAGTCGCGCATGATGACCTCGACCTGGGTGATGCCCTCGGGGTTATCTCCTAGATCAGCCGGTTCGGCGCAGAGGCGGAGAGCGATCTCATGGAGGAGGTCGTAGTTCTTGGGGCGGCCATTACGGTTTATGCGGGGGTCACCTTTTTTGAAGGGTTTGAGGTTTTGAGGGTTGGACATGGGTTTGATTCTCCTTTATTTTATTTTTGGGGGCAAGCACAGTGAACTGGGATTTTGCCAAGCCCCCACGGTTAATAATCGAGTGTGCGTATAGATAGATAATGTCCCAAAATTGGGGAATTGCTTTGGTTTGCAAACACTGACCGGAAGGGTGGGTTTGGTAGGCATAGAGGGAGATTGCTTCGTTCCTCGCAAAGACAAACAAAAAGCGATGACAAGAGGACAAGGTGGTCATAATTTGTGTTTTCATGATGGCATCTTACCAAAACCCAGTCTGTAAATCGATTAACGGAAGATTAAATTATGAAATTAATAGCTTTAAAATGAAAAAACTTAACAATTAATGATCTGCTAAGTTACCAACCTCTCAAAACGGGGTCGCGTAGACTATTATCCACATGGAAAATTGTCCCAAGATAAGCAATAACTGCTAATGATTTATGTTTGCCAAACTTTTAGTAGCCTAGTCAATAAGTAATGGAGCTTCAGGCAAATACCATTGCAGCTTCTTTGCCCTGAGAGATAGGTAGTGTTTCCAAAGGTGCCAGTGGGTTTCCAGGTAAATAATAATTGCTGACAGATCAAAATAGCTGTATTT
>CAYSZB010000154.1:1172-2836 GCA_964435475.1 uncultured Anaerolineaceae bacterium
GCCAAGGGTGGCGCTCAGGGCATCGTAGAAGAGCTGACTTTGTTGAGGAGGAACATTGCAGTCACTGGTGCCGTGCTGGATAAAAAAGGCAGGATCGTCGGGTGTAATGTAGGTGGCCGCGTTTAACAGCTGCACTGCTTTAACATTATCCTGGATCGGACCGCCTACAAGCTGGGATTCAGGAGAGTTGGCCGCATTATGGTCAACCGGGCATGAGGTCCCGGTGAATTGGGCATCCATCTGAAGAAAATCGATCGGTCCAAACCAATCCACAACGGCCTGGACACAACTGGTTTCTTCGGCATTACCCAATTCGGCACCCTCTAACTCCGCAATGCCGCATGATGTTCCCAAAAGGGAGACAAGGCTGCCCCCGGCAGAACCACCCCAGGCACCAAAATTCTGAGGGTCCAGGTTATACTGCGCGGCATTGGCGCGCAGGAACCTGACCGCGGCTTTGACATCCTGAATTTGGGCTGGCGCAATTGCTTCACCGCTGAGGCGGTAGTTAATGCTGGCAACTGCAAACCCCTGGCTCAGCAATTTGTCGATCCCTGTGGTGGCATCACCAGCGGCTTTGTCTCCCATCAGAAAGGCGCCACCATGGACAATGATAATGACCGGGAAAGGACCAGTTCCAGAGGGAATGTACAGGTCAAGTTTCTGGGCGGACGACAAGCTTGCATAGGCCAGATCAGAGAAGGCAGGGACTGCTGTCAGCAAAGAGGTACCGGCACCGCCAGGACCTTTTCGGGCAGGGGGGATGGCTGTTGCCGCCTCTGCTGCCGGTTGCGTAACTATTTCAGTTGCTACTTCAGTTGCAGGTGTAATGGTCGCTGTCTGAGCTGTACAGGCAGATGTACCGAAAAGCAATGCCATACAAAATAACATGATAATTTTCTTCATAATCTCACTTCTTTATTTATTATTTTCCATTTGACCGAAGGTCTTTGTGGGTTGCGTGAAAGAAAGTTTCATATAGCGAAACCGTGTTTCATTATTTACATTATACTTCATTTGGCCTGGGTGTCAATCTTTAGGGTTGAATTCAATAGCTGATGCTATAATTACTGATCTACCATTTTCTGCAATTCAGTGGTAACAGAATCGGGCTCATTGATCGATCAACAAAATTGGAGGATGATATGCACTCGTCATACACCGAACCAAAAGTTGGCATCATTTTTCTTTGGATAATAACCAGTTTTTTGGCAATCATTAATGGTGTGCTTCGGAAGCCTATCAGCTACAAGGGATATGGCGGGTGGATATTCTTTCAGATCCTTTTAGCTGTCTTCTTTTTAATAATTCTGTTTAGCTTTTTAAACAACCTCCCATTAAAGAAAGGTTCAAAGATCGTTGGAATTATCACCCTGAGCCTCATTTTTGTGCCGGGTGGGTTCAAGCTTATCCAGGGGATAAGCAACATAACCAAGACATCACAACAGAGTTGCACCAGGCGCATGGCACCCTCTTCAGATCTACAAGATTGTGATCTCAGGGGAATTACCCTGACAAATGGTGACCTCTCAGGAGCCAAACTCAGTGGAGCAAATTTTGATTCTGCCAAGCTGAGTGGCATGAATCTCTCAAATGCAGACCTTATGAATGCTAATTTTTATGAGTCCGTGCAAGCCAACATGAATTTTTCGAATGCGAATCTA
>CAYSZB010000155.1:0-2801 GCA_964435475.1 uncultured Anaerolineaceae bacterium
TCGAGCAGCAGGTCGCACCCGGTCTCTTCCAGGATGCGATTGATCACCATGGGATCGGCCTCCATAAGGTATTTTTTAGGGTGCAGCACAGCGATGTTTTCCAGGATAACCGGGAGGCTCTGGCTGGCTTTTAATCGCTTGACCTTCTTGATGTAGTTGCTCACCAGCATTTGAGTGGGCGGTTGTGGAAGGAAGATCTTTGCCTTCATCGCCAGCCAGGTAATCGCAAAAGGCAGGGGCACGAGGTGCACGGAGATGACCGGGGTCTGGGGGCACACCTCGAGATGACTGGCGAGTTTCTTCTGTAAAAACCATTCCAGTCCAGCCCGCCCGGCATGCAGATGAAAGGGAAAACCCGGCAGTTGTGCCTGTGCCTGGCGGATGCGCTCAACAGGTACCTTGTCCACCACCTCGATGGCGTCCAGCGGCACCACGCCTTTTTGCACCAGGTCCACAAGCGCATGGGACAGGTTCATTGAAATTTGGATGGGGTGTTTGCCGCTCATGGACTATTTTTCCTGCCTGTTATTATACAGGGCTTTTCATTGGAGACTTAGTACGGTGACATTTTTCAGCAGCCCGGGATGTGGTTTGACATCATTGGGGGCGAAAGGTAAAATCAAGCCCACTTATGGATAAAGAACTGCTTGCCCTGCTCAACCCCCAACAACAAAAAGCGGTCGTTGCACCTGAAGGTGCCGTACTGGTTTTGGCGGGTCCCGGCTCGGGCAAGACCCGCGTTCTGACCTACCGCATTGCCTACCTGGTGGGTGGGTTGAACATCCCTCCACACAACATCCTGGCCGTGACCTTTACCAACAAAGCGGCAAAAGAAATGAACGCGCGGGTCGAAAAGATCATTGGCAGCCATGCCAGCGGGTTGTGGTTGGGCACTTTCCATGCCATCTGCGGGCGCATCCTGCGGCGCGAAGCCGACCTGCTGCCCGTGGACAAAAACTACGTCATTTTTGATGAAGATGACCAGCGCGCCTTGATGAAGCAGGTCTTAAAAGAAGCCAATGTTGACGAGAAACTTTACCGGCCGAACTCGATCCTGGATGCCATCTCGCGTGCCAAGAATGACCTGACAAAGCCGGCGGATTATCCCATCCAGACCTTCCGCGATGAGAAGATCCGCGATTTTTACACCCGCTATCAGCAGCTGCTGGTCAAGAACAATGCCATGGACTTTGACGACATGTTGCTCTACACGGCAGACATTTTGGAACGCTTCCCGGTGATCCGCGACAAGTATGCCCACCGCTTTGAACATATCCTGGTCGATGAGTTCCAGGATACCAACCAGGCACAATACTTCATCCTGTACCACCTGGCATCAAAACACCATAACCTGTACGTGGTCGGTGATGAAGACCAGTCGATCTACCGCTGGCGGGGTGCGGATTACCGCAACTTGAAACGCTTCGAGAAAGACTTTCCCGGTTATTTGAAGATCCTGCTGGAACAGAATTACCGCTCCACGCAGTCCATCCTCGATGCCGCCATGGCAGTCATCGACCAGAATGACAACCGCACCCGCAAAAAACTTTTCACTGAAAAGACCAGGGGAGAAAAGGTTGCCCTCTATGAGGCAATGGACGACCATGATGAGGCTGAATATGTCGTGAAAGCGATTTCCAGGGCGATGAACCTGGGCAAGGCAAAGCAAAGCGACTTTGCCACCATGTACCGTACCAACGCCCAGTCACGCCTGTTGGAGGAGGAATTCCGCCGGGCGGGGATCAATTACCGCCTGGTGGGTGCCCAGCGCTTTTATGGACGCCGTGAGGTCAAGGATGCCATTGCCTACCTGCGGCTGGTCCACAACCCACGCGACCAGGTCAGCCTGGCACGGGTGATCAACACACCGCCGCGCGGCATTGGCGACAAAACGGTCGAAAAACTGGCACAATACGCTGCCAGCGTCAATTTGACCAGCGGTGAGGTGCTCTTGGACCTTGCCCTGGGAGACAGGTCCGTGCATTTGCTGCCGCTGGGCAGGGAAGGTCTTAAACTGGCAAGCTTTGGCAAGTTGCTGACAACCTGGCGGGCATTGGTAGAACAGGGCAGCCTGGCGGACCTGTTTGACCGCATCCTCAAGGACGTGGACTACCAGGTCTACATCAATGACCGCAGCGAAGAGGGTTTTGACCGTTGGGAGAATGTCATGGAGTTGCGCCTGGTGGTCATGGAATATGAAGACCAGGGATTGGGCGAGTTCCTTGAGTCGATGGCACTGGTGGCAGACCAGGACACCCTGCCCGAAGTGATGGACGCACCGACCATGATGACCCTGCATGCCGCCAAGGGACTTGAATTTGAGCAGGTGTTCATTGTCGGGCTGGATGAAATGTTATTGCCGCATGTACGCTCGCGCGATGATGTTGAGGCCATGGCAGAAGAGCGGCGTCTGTTTTACGTAGGTATGACCCGTGCCAGGCAGAAACTGACCCTCGTCAGGGCACGCCGCCGGCGCAGCTCCTACGGCAGTTACGAAGAAACCCAACCCTCACGCTTTTTGGATGACCTGCCGGATGACCTGATCGAAGGTGAGCGCCGAACCTATCGCAGCCGGCTTAGCAGCGCACCAACAGGTCCTTCCAGGACGCCGCGCTGGGAAGTGCCCGCATTTCGCGTGCCACTAAAGGATACTACCCCCAAAGAGACAAAGTATAAGAGCGGGATGCGCGTCAGGCACCCCATCTATGGCAATGGCACCGTGCGTATCAGCCGCATCGAGTTGGGCGATGAGACGGTTGAGGTCAATTTTGACCGTGGTGTGCTGAAAGCCCTGGTGGCAT
>CAYSZB010000156.1:0-2785 GCA_964435475.1 uncultured Anaerolineaceae bacterium
ACACGTTCTGCGGGGTTTCGCTGACGGTCTCCGTTTTCATCGGGCGGAAGCGTTTCTTCCAGAAGAACACGTAATACAACACGATCGAGACGGCGTAGAGCAAAATGGTCAGCAAAAAGGCGGGTCCAAAGCCGTAATTGACCTGGATGTAGCCGCTGATGGCCGGGCTGAAGGCCCAGCCAAAGTTGTGTGCCATGTTGGCCAGGCTGGCGACCATGGCCCTTGAGCTCGGGTCGACCTGTTCCATCATGAAGGTCGAGAAGATCGGCCCGCTCATGTTCATCAGGGCAATACGCACGTAATAGGCGCTGGCGCTGACACCCAGGGGACCGTAGCCGAGCAGGGCCAGGAAGGGGATCGAGAGGGCCTGGGTGATGACCACCACCTGGATCTTACCGTACTTCTCCGCCAGCGGCGGGGCAACCAGCAGGCCGATGGCCATGGCCAGCGAGCCCCAGGCGAACATCACGCCGATGGCCGAGTCGGACAGGTTATGTACGTTGCGGAAGAAGACATTCATGAAAGGCATGAGCAGACCGGCGCCAATCGAGGTAACCAGAAGCGGCAGGATCAGCTTGCCCAGTTCGCGGGGATGCTTTTTCATGAAAGAGATCGGGGCAAAGACCGAACGCTCACTGGCGGGCAGCCTGTTCCTGCTCAACAGTGAGAAGGGGATCAGCGAGAGCAGCACGCCGATGACAATGATGCCCAGCGACCAGGCATAGGCGCGGGTGTCTGTGGCGGTGACCCCGAGGGTGGAGGCGAACCAGCCCGGCATGTAGCCGCCGATCCAGTTGCCGATCGAGTTGGCGACCATGCCCAGCCCGGAGTTGAAGCTGAAGAGGTAGGTACGCTCGGTCTCGTTGCTGTTTTCCATGAGGAACGGCCCGGAGGTCACGGCGGCGAGAGCCTGCGCGGCGCCCATCAGGACGTTCATAATGATGAACATGGGGATGGATGGGAAAAGCACCATCATGAGCACGGCAAAGCCGGTCAGCACATAGCCGATGATCAGCGAGCGCTTGCGCCCGAGGATGTCGGCCAGGTAGCCGATGGGCAGGGCTGCCGCCAGCGAGGTGATGTTGCTGGCAGTGACCAGGTTGCCGACCAGGGCTTCGTCGTAGCCCATGCTGAGGATGTAGAAGTTGAACAGCAGGCGGTAGACACCCATGGCGGTGCCGTGGATGATGATGGCGAGCAGGTACTTGCGGGCATTGGGGCTGAAGGCTTTGATGCGCTCAGCATACGTGTTTAATACACGGGAGATCCTCCCGGGCTTTTTGCGAGGTGAATTCAATTCATTCTCCGTTGATGAATTTTTCGAGCGTCTCGTGGGTCGAAATGATCCCTTCCAGGCGCGTGCTGTAAAGCCGCTCGCCTTCGGAAGACAGGGTCACCTGCACCAGGCCAGCCAGGCGCAGTTCGAACATGTGATGGGTCACGGTGGGGGTGCGCAGGCGCAGGTCGCGGGCCAGCTGGGTGGGGGTCTGCGGCCCGGCGGCAAGGTTGCGCAGGATCTGCAGGCGGGTGGGGTCCGCGAGGGCTTTTAGGCCGCGCACCAGGCTGTCGGGGATGACCTCACCGGGGATGAGGGCGAAAGCTGCCGGCCGGGAACCATAAAGCATCATGTTGGTGTGGCCGTCGATGCGGTCGTAGAAGACGAAGGGCGCGCTCCAGAAGGATGGCACCAGGATCAGGTCGGGGATGTTGATGAGCTCTTCGAAACGCACACCTTCAGAAAGCTCTTCCAGCAGGGCTTTGACGGCCACACAGCCCGAGCGCTTCTGGGCATGGGCCTGACCGATCTTGAGGGCCGGGAGGATGCGCTCCTCTTCTTCGAAGAAGAAGTTCTCCTGGTAGGCCTTGAGCGCAGGGAGGATCTTTTCGCCCATTTCGTCCTTGCGGGACCAGAATTTGTGCAGCAGCTCGAGGTATTCACTGGTGGGCATATGTTGGGAGCCCCAGGTGGAGTCGCGCAGGACCTTGGCTTCGCTGTCGGTCCATTTTTTGCCTTTTTTTGCCGCCAGGAGGATGTCTGAGACAGGCGATTTGAACACCGGGTTGAATGCCAAAACAGGCAGGCGCTCCGGGGCATGCAATTTGCTTAATTGATCAATGACCACTGCGCCGCTTTTGGGCTTTGGCAGGTTGTGGACCCAGTGCATCGGCAGCTGCACCGCCGTGCTGAAGAGGTCCAGCGTCTCGCGCAGGTCGAGGGGCAGGCGTGAGCGCACGCCGGCAGCCCAAGAAGCCCTCAGGCCGTAAGCCAGAGGCTGGTGGACAACCTTGAGACTGACAAAAAGGTCATAAGCTGTTCCGATATCCCATTCTAAACGAGGACATGGCATAAATACTACTCCTATCGGTTATCGCCCGGTCAATTGGTGAATGCGGGCAGCGAGGGGCAAATTCCTTGTTAGATTTATATCTTTGGTGTTAGATAATAAGCTAATTCGACGTGTTTGTCAACTCCGGAAAATGCGGGGCGGGTTTACAGGGGAATGAGTGGGATGATTTTATGATAATATTGATGCAGGGAGACCCGACACATGACAGACTTGCCTACTTACACCCGCGAAGAGCACATTGCTGCACTGATCGAAAGCGTCAGTGCCTATATTGAACAGTACCACTGCGGACTGGTCGAACTGATCGGGATCGAGGGGGAGGTGGTCAAGGTGCGACTGGGCGGGGCATGCGAGAATTGCCCGCAGTCTGCGGCAACGCTGCAGGGCTGGGTTGCCGGCACGATCCACCAGTTCTTCCCCGAAGTGCAGGTGGTGGC
>CAYSZB010000157.1:0-2777 GCA_964435475.1 uncultured Anaerolineaceae bacterium
ACCCCCAACCTAGGCGTTAGGAGTGCCTTGCTCTATCCATTTAAGCTACTGGAGCCAATTGCGAGGGCATTATATCATATCAATACAGATAGTCCCATGGGCTGACAAACCCACCCATGTAGCGGATCTCAAAGTGCAGATGCGGGCCTGTGGAAGTTCCACCGGTCATGCCTGAATAACCGATCACCTGGCCCTGGTAAACGGTCGTACCACACCTGGCAACCAGGGCACTCATATGAGCATACAGGCTCTGGTATCCATTGCCGTGATCGATCATGATCATGTTGCCATAACCACCGGTTATCCAACCTGAGTAAACAACCAATCCACCATCCGAAGCATAAATTGGTGCGCCATCACCGGCAGCGATATCGATCGCCAGGTGACCCGACCAGTAATCATTGCCAGACAGGTAATGATTGTCTGCCGGCCAAGCAAAAAAGCCACTGCCGCCCCAATAACTCACGCCGCTGGTATCACATGAACCGGGTCCCAAGACATTACTGACCACGCCAGCCCTGCCGACAGGAATGGTGGGTACAACCCACTGCTGCAATTCCCTTTCTCCGCCAGGGATCATGATATAAGTACCAGCTCTGACCTCCGGTTTGGTCAAGTCCAGTTTGTTTCCATACCAGTATATGATGTCATCGACATTAGCTTTGTATTTGTCTGCCACACCCTGTAATGTATCGCCATCTTTCCACTTGTACCAGATGCCATTGGTGGGAGGAACGGTCAGTTCCTGGCCAACAGACAGGTAATGGGGATTATCCTGTAAAACGTCATAATTTGCCCAAAGCAATGTCTCTGGAGAGATGTCAAAACTTTTGGAGATCCGGAAAATGGCATCGCCCTGCTCAACAGTATATTTGATGGCTGACGGTCGCAGGATTTTGTCAACTTCTGTGTGGGTTAAAGGTTCCCTGGTTAACAGATCTTCTTCATCACTGACCATAAACTCGGGCATGCTTTCAAGCACTTCAAGGGGTACATCTTCAGACTCAACAATGACAGGCACCACAACCTGCTGGGCTTTAAATTCATCCATGGATTGGGCAATGCGGGGTTGCCAAACCAAAATGGATATTAATGCCCCGGCAATGATCATTGTGGTTATCCATGAAAGGACGACCAACAAAGGATGGAGGGGTCGATTTTCTTGGTTTTGTTCGTTTGAATCAGTCAACTCAGTCACTCGAGATAATTTTTTCGATATTACAGATCATTCGCCAGGGAATCGAGAAAATCAGCGTTCGTTTTTGTCTTGTTCATACGTTGAATGATTGCTTCAGTCGCAACAGCCACATCCATGCCGGCACCCTGGGGGGGATTTCCCACCATCTGCAGGAACATACGCCGCATCAGCCAGACTTTCTGCAAGGTTTCAGGTCCCAACAGCAATTCCTCGCGCCGGGTTGATGATTTTTCAATATCAATCGCCGGGAATATGCGCCTTTCCTGCAATCGGCGAGACAAGTGCAGTTCCATGTTGCCTGTGCCTTTGAATTCTTCATATACCACATCATCCAGGCGTGAACCGGTATCCACAAGGGCTGTAGCTACGATCGTCAAGCTGCCGCCATCCTCCAGGTTTCGCGCCGCGCCGAAAAATCGTTTTGGCGGGTATAGCGCTGATGGGTCCATACCGCCGGATAGGGTCCGGCCTGACGGGTTCACCACCAGGTTGTATGCGCGGGCTAAGCGGGTTAAGGAGTCCATCAGGATCACCACATCCAACCCATTTTCAACCAGGCGCTTTGCACGATCAAGAGAAATTTCAGCCATCCGCACGTGCGAATTAACCGGCTCATCAAATGTGCTGGCAATTACCTCAGCATCCACCGAGCGGTCCATGTCAGTCACCTCTTCCGGGCGTTCACCGATAAGCGACATGATCTGCCTGACCTCCGGGTGGTTGGCGGAAATTGCATTGGCGATATCTTTCAGGATGGTGGTTTTTCCTGCCTTGGGTGGTGAGACGATCATCGCCCTTTGACCATTTCCAATAGGCGCGATTAAATTGATCAGCCGCATGGAAGTGATCTTGGGATCATATTCCAGGTTCAGTCGCTTTTCTGGAAAAATTGGTGTCAGCGACTCAAACTTTGGCCTTTGGCGTGCTTTGTCAGGGTCAAGGCCATTCACAGATTCAACCTTTAAAAGGCCATAATGCCTTTCTGACTCACGGGGAGGACGCGCGTGACCGATAACCAGGTCTCCACTGCGTAATTCATAGCGACGTAATTGGGCCTGGGAAACATATACATCCTCCGAACCAATACGGTAGTTTGAACGCAGAAAACCGATCCCTTCGTTCATGATCTCCAGAACCCCACCCCTTATCTCCAGGCCTTCGGCCTCTCCCAGGGTTTGGGCGATCTTGACGATCAACCCCTCTCTTTTATAACGGACCGGTTTGGGGAAATTTAATTCCTCTGCCATTTTCCGTAATTCGGTGATATTCTTTTTCTCTAATTCAAATATGTCCATCTCTCCCTGGATTCCTTTTTTAATTTAACTTCTGATTTTTAATGTCTGGACTTGTATTTTTATTTGCAAGTGACATGGTTTTTGCTGGGAAACTCGTAAATTCTTCCTGACCATAAATAACTTTGAAATTTTTGATAAGCAAATTTTTTCTTGTGAGTCTTGGGGTTTTAATACCTGGTTTAAAGGTCTTTGACAATCAGGTATTGAATTTCTATCAATTCTAATTAATTTGGTAAATTTCTATAACAAGATTATATCAAATCAAGGTAATACACGCAAGAGAC
>CAYSZB010000158.1:0-2740 GCA_964435475.1 uncultured Anaerolineaceae bacterium
GCTGCCTGAACTGCCAGCACTGCATCCACCACATCATAGCGATAACCTGCATCCAACAGCAAACCGCGCAAGCGCCCCTTGATAAACTCCAGGCAGGCTTCCAGGTCTTTTTCAGTTAACAGCTTGGGGAGGAACTTACCAGCCTGTGCCAATGCCCAACGCAGGTCCAGGTCAAGGTTCCATTGCATCAGGTTCTGCACCAAACCCAGAGCAGCCCGTCGTTGGGCAAACGGATCCTTCGTACCTGTGGGTGCCAGCCCGACCGAAAATAATCCTGCCAGGGTGTCCAGGCGATCCGCCATGCCCACCACCAAACCGGGTTTGTCTGCCGGGTATATATCATCATTACTGCGTGGCAGGTAATGCTCAAAGATGGCATCCGCTACCGCCTGCGGCTCCCCCGAGTTCACAGCATACACCCTGCCCATGATCCCCTGCAGGGAGGTCATCTCCACCACCATATCACTTGCCAGGTCAGCTTTGCACAAAGTAGCAGCCCGTTCAGTTATCTTGCATTCTACTGCCGTTAGGTCAAGTGCTTTTTCCAATGCCGGCACCAGTTGTTCAATGCGACGAGTCTTATCCAGCATGGACCCAAGGTCTTTTTGGAAGGTCAGCTGCGCCAGGGCAGGCACAAGATCTGCCAGCTTTTTTTCCTTATCGTTCCGGATGAAGAACTCTGCATCAGCAAAGCGCGCTAAAATGACCTGCAGGTTACCATCCACCACAGTCTCCGCGAACTGTTCATCCCCGTTTCGGATGGTGATGAAGAATGGCATCAGTTTGCCATCGGCATCGAATACCGGGAAGTAACGCTGGTGTTTTTTCATCACCGAGATGAGCACCTCTGCCGGCAGTGATTCCAGATATTTTGGATCAAACTGCCCCAACAACGCAGTTGGTCGTTCGACCAGGTTGTTCACTTCATCCAGCAACGCCGCATCCTCATGGATCATGCCTTTTATATTGCCCGCCAGCTTTTGTACCTGGGCCAGGATGGTCGCTTTGCGTTCTGCATTGTCAAGGATGATCCCCTGCCCATTAAGATACTTGAAATAGCTCTCCGGGTCAGCAACTTCCATGCTGTCCGGTTCACCAAAGCGTAAACCACGGGTCTCGGGAAGGCTATCCAGGTTGGCATAGGTGAATGCGATCGGGTACCTGCCCAGCATCGCCACCAGCCAACGAATGGGGCGCGAAAAAGCCACTTTGCTCTCGTTCCAGCGCATGGGTTTGTTGAATTTGATACTCCCAATCAGGGTTGCCAATGCAGCTGGGAGCAATTCCGCAGTCGATTTGCCAGCCTCATGCACCTCGGCAGCCGCATACACCCCACCATCCATTGTCTTTGGTTTGAGTTGAGTCGGATCGATACCCTTGCTGCGGGCAAATCCCTCCCCGGCTTTGGTCAGGCGGCCTACAGCATCAAAAGCCTTGTCTGCCGGGGGTCCTTTTAATTCAACCACGCGGTCAGCCTGTATGGTTTGCAGGTCAGCGACGCTCACCACCAGGCGGCGTGGGGTACCCATGACCTTGATCTCACCATGTTCCAGGCGCAAGGCATCAAGCATCTGCAAGGATAAAGTATTCAGTTGTTCCAGGGCAGTATTCAGGTCATCCACTGGCAATTCTTCCGTGCCGATCTCCAGCAGGAAAGGTACCTTCGCTGGTAATTCAGGTGGGGATGATCTCAACAGACCATGCTGGTGGTAATCTCCTTCGCCTGCAGCTGAATTGAGCCAGGGGTACTCCAGCTGTTTACGCTGTTCGCCATAGGTTTCAGCCACCTTTTTTGCCATATCGCGCATCCTGCCGAACATGGCTTGTCGTTCAGTCACGCCCACTGCCCCGCGTGAATCCAAGATATTGAAGGTATGTGAGCTCTTGATCAGGTAATCATAAGCCGGCAACACCAATCCTTTTTCCATCGAGCGGTGGGCTTCTTTTTCATACAAAGCAAGCATCTGGCGTAAAGAGTCCACATCCGCCACTTCAAAATAATAGGTGGAATGCTCTCGTTCACCTGCCAGGTTGACATCTCCATAAGTCAGTGCAGGGCTCCACTGGATAAAGCGGAAATTGCGCACATTCTGCAGGATCAGGGCAATGCGTTCAAGCCCATAAGTGATCTCCACCGAGACAATATCCAGGGGTTTGCCACCACCCTGTTGAAAATAGGTGAACTGGGTGATCTCCTGGCCGTCCAGCCACACTTCCCATCCCAGGCCCCAGGCTCCCAGGGCAGGCGATTCCCAGTTGTCTTCCACAAATCGAATGTCATGTTCCTTCGGGTCAATGCCCAACGCAACCAGGGATTTCAAATAGATCTCCTGCGGGTTGCCGGGATCGGGTTTCAGGATCACCTGGAACTGGTAATGTTGCTGCAGGCGGTTGGGGTTCATTCCATAACGCCCATCATCCGGGCGCACCGATGGCTCCACGTATGCCACCTTCCAGGGTTCCGGTCCCAACACGCGCAGGAAGGTTGCCGGATTCATCGTACCAGCGCCTACCTGGGAATAATAAGGCTGCCAGATCAGGCATCCCTGCTCAGCCCAGAATTGCTGCAGGGTAAAGATGATCGATTGAAAATCCAGTGCTTTCTTCATAGGTAGATCACTCCAATATTGAGTATAACCTTATGATTATACTCAAAATAATTGAAAGATATTTTGCTAATTGGCCTGGTAAGGACGGGAAATATCGCGGATGAAGCGGGGGGTGTTGAGCGAGCGCTCCA
>CAYSZB010000159.1:0-2707 GCA_964435475.1 uncultured Anaerolineaceae bacterium
TGAAGACCTGCAGCGCCAGGCATTTCTTGCTGGTTACCTGGCTGTAATGCTTACTTCGGATTATCGTGTGGGCGTTTTGGCTGCATCGGGTGATGAAATGAGTCAGCTCACCACCGATTCCTTCTATGTTGGCGCGCAGTATTTCTGCGGGTTGTGCAATTCACGTTTTGGTCCCATTGAGTATTACCCCAAAATGGCGTTGATTGCGGATCCTTCCTCAGAATCCTCCTGGCAGGCAGCGGTTGACCTGCTCATCTCGCGGGCTGTCAATACTGTCTACATACAAAAAGAGGTCATAACACCGGATCTGCTCAATTACTTGTCAGCCAACAAAATCAAGATCATCTCGCCGATGAACGTTCCAGGCTATGCTGGTGCTGAAAATTGGATCGGGACCTTGAATCTGAACCCACTGCCTGGTTTACAGGAACTTTGGCCTGAGCTGGTTGCTGGTAAAGGCGGTCTGACAGGGCGATATGCTATCGAACTAACAGACACGCAAAGCGGTCTGATCTCAGAGGGGCGATTAAACCTGTTTACTCAAACTATGAAAGAACTGATGAGCGGGTTTATCAGGCCATCATCCGTGCAATAACGGGTCATCAACAGCATCTGCACCATCTTTTTCTGCTGATTGTGTTTTGTCAGGTCCCATGAACTTTTCAGCCGTAGCACTGCCCGCCTGTGAAACGCCTTCCCTTTTGATAACCTTGATGATGGTCTTAAAGAGGATCTTGATGTCCAACCACAGGGACCAGTGATCCACATACCAGACGTCCAGGGAGAATTTTTCTTCCCAACTGAGTGCGTTTCGTCCATTTACCTGTGCCCAACCGGTGATGCCGGGTAATACATCATGCCGCCTGGCCTGTTCTGGTGAGTAACGATCGAGGTATTCGATCAACAAGGGACGTGGACCAACCAGGCTCATATCGCCTTTCAATATATTGATCAATTCAGGAAGTTCATCAATGCTGGAGGAGCGCAGGAACTTGCCTAACTGAGTCAGCCGTTTTGCATCGGGTAGTGGCAGCCCATTTTTATCATAAGCTTCAAGCATCGACCGAAATTTATAGATGGTGAATATTTCACCCTTACGACCCGGTCGTTGCTGTTTAAATATGACCGGTTTCCCCAGGAAAATCCTGACCAGGATGGCAACGATCAAAAACAGGGGGAAAAGGATGATCAAAACTGGCAATGTCAGGATATAATCAAGTATCCGTTTAATGATCGGCGTACCACGCGGAAAAAGTCTCACAGCCATATCTGGATTTTACCTTAGTTAAAGGTTAAAATTGATCAGATCACTAGATGAATGGAGGGACGAGTGAACGAAAAGATTTTGGTTATTGAAGATGATCAGGAAATTCTTCGCTTTCTGCAACGCGCATTGGTATTTGAAGGGTATAGGGTGGATCTTGCTGCTGGTGGAACGCTGGGGTTGACCCTTGCCCATGATGGGGACCCAGCTTTGATTATCCTGGATCTATTGCTGCCTGACTTGGATGGTCTGGAAGTTTGCCGTCGTCTCCGCTTGTTTACTAAAACCCCGATCATCATGGTAACCGCCAAAGACAAAATTTCAGACAAGGTCAATGGTTTGGATGCTGGGGCTGATGATTACCTGGTAAAGCCTTTCGGCATTGAAGAGCTCCTGGCGAGGGTCAGGGCACAATTACGCCGGACGGCTGAAGAACGCCCGGAGGTACTCTCTTTTAGTGATCTCACATTGGACCACAAGACCCACCAGGCAATGCGTGGTGATCGGTTAATTGACCTGACGGCCAAGGAATTTAACCTGCTGGATCTTTTTTTACACTACCCCAACCAGGTGTTAACTCGTGCCCTGATCTTTGAGAAGGTCTGGGAATATGATTTTGGTGGTGAAAGCAATGTGCTGGATGTCTATATCCGCTACCTGCGCGAAAAACTGGAAGCCAACAGTGAGCCTCGCCTGATTCATACCATTCGTGGTGTCGGTTATGTTTTACGCGAACCTGATTGATGTCATTTAGAACGAAGGCAACTCTCAAATTCACGTTGATCGTCCTGCTTGTTCTTTCCCTGGCGGGAGCAGGCATACTCTTCTTATACCGACACCAACAGTATAACCTGGTGAAAGCCGAGCTTGAAGCTGTCACTCTGACGATCAAGGGTTCCATTGATCCTAATTCACCGCATGTCTCTAACCTGCAATACTTTTTATTGCCTCCCGGGCTTTCCTGCAGGGTTGCTTATGAAAATGGAGATACATCTTTCTGCTCAGCCGCCTTTCCCCCGATCGCTTCACCGTTTGATGAACCCTTACCGATCCCTGATGAACCAATTCATCGACGAGTAGGCGATGGTGGCATTGCCTATTGGGTTCTTTCGACTCCTTTTGTTAATAATGAAAAAGGACTTGCCTGGATTCAGGTTGCAAGGGATATGGCTCAAGTTGGTTCCTCCCTTGACCGTATGTTTTGGGCGATCTTTGTAGTGATTTCTGGATCAACTTTCTTAACCGGTTTGATTTTCTGGTTAGTCATCACCAGGGAATTGAGACACGTCAGGCAAATGACCAGGGTGGTTCAGGGCATGGTTGCGAGTGAAGTCCTGGCATCTGATCCAGATATCTCGATAAGTGGGAACTCGGAAGTCGGTCAACTGGCTGACGCCATAAACCAGTTGCTTAGGCGGTTGCAGAAGGCTTTGCATTCCCAAA
>CAYSZB010000160.1:0-2706 GCA_964435475.1 uncultured Anaerolineaceae bacterium
TCCAGCGCGTTGGCGTGCCGGTCGATTTCATCAACCGTTATGCCTTTGAGCTCTCGGGTGGCATGCGCCAGCGCGTGGCGATCGCCATGTCTTTGGTCACTGTGCCAGAGCTGGTTGTTTTGGATGAACCGACCTCTGCCCTTGACGTACTGACCCAGGCCAACATCATGAACCTGCTGAAGAGCATCAAAAAAGAGATCGCTACCAGCTTCATTTTGATCACCCACGATATATCAACCTCCAGTGAGTTGGCGGATGACGTGGTGGTGATGTATGCCGGGCAGATTGTCGAAATTTCTGATAATCACCGCTTCTTTACCGCACCTTTGCACCCCTATTCACAGAAATTAATGTCTTCCGTTCCACGCCTGCGCAGTACTGCCAAGTTGGAATTTATTACCGGGCAGCCACCAAGCCTGATCAACCCACCCACCGGTTGCCGGTTTGCTGCCAGGTGTCCAAAAGCGTTTGATAAATGCAGTGAAGAACCACCTACAGTCAGCATGGATGGCCGCAAGGTCAAATGCTGGTTGTATCAATGATCCAGGGAGAATAAAATGGCAAAGAAACAGCAAATTAACGAAGAAATTGAAGTAATTCCCGTAACGGATCCTGATGTCTTACTCTCCATTCAGAATTTACATGAATGGTTCGAACTGCGCAGGTTTGGTTTTGGACACGCCGGTTATGTGCGTGCGGTGGATGGTGTCAGTTTTAACCTCAAACGCGGTGAAGCCGTAGCCGTGGTTGGCGAAAGTGGATGCGGCAAGACCAGCCTGATGAAGACCATCCTGGGGTTGTACAAACCCACCAGGGGAAATATCATCTATGAACTGGAAAAGCGAAAACCAGTACCGCCTGACCCGATGTGGAAGGTTGTGCTCAAGGTTTTCTTTAATCTGTTCATTACCACGATTGTGGCAGGTATTGCTTTGGGAGTTATCAACGGTATTCTTAACCAAAGCGGTAAGTTCCTGAGCCCGACAATCATATATATATTTGTTGCTATCGCTCTTGTCGGTCTGGTCATCGGCATATTCCGATCCGTTTACTATATCAATAAGCGCAACCGCGCTGTGGAATATTACAAGGATGATGCCGTCAATCGCCAATTGGTAAACTTAAAGGCTTTTGACCGCCTTGATCTGGAAGAATACCATGGCCAGGTGGGTTACGTTCAGCAGGACCCATATGGTGCCCTGCCGCCATTCATGACTGTCCAGAAGATCATGGAGGAACCCCTGATCATCAACGGCGTAAAGAGCAAAAAAGAACGCCTGGAACGCATCCACAAGGCATTTGAAGAGGTCAAGTTGACCCCGGTGGAAGAGTTCCTTCCCAAATTCCCGCACATGCTTTCGGGTGGTCAGCAGCAACGCGTGGTCATTGCCCGCGCCATGATCCTCAACCCTCGGTTCCTGGTGGCGGACGAACCGGTCTCCATGTTGGACGCCTCGGTGCGTGTGGAGATCCTGAAACTGCTGCGTAAGCTGCAGGAAGACCATGATCTTGCTGTGATCTACATCACGCATGACCTGTCGACCGTGCGCTACTTCTCGGAATACATCTTCGTGATGTATGCTGGTGAGGTGATCGAAAAAGCCAAGGTGGATGACCTGATCTTTGACCCGAAGCACCCCTATACCTGGGCACTGCTGGCAGCCACCTCTGATCCGGATGCCAAGAATGTGGACGAGTATCAGAACGTGCCGCCGGGAGAACCACCAAGCCTGGTGAAACCTCCGGCTGGCTGCCGCTTCCACCCGCGCTGTGAAAGGATGATCAACGGGTTGTGTAACGTGGATCGCCCGACAGAATTTGAACCAAAAGAAGGGCATTATGTCTCGTGCTGGTTATACCGGGAAACGCAGGAATAAACCTGCCCTCCTGATGGGTATCGGCGTCGCTTTGATGGTGATATTCATCATCATGGAGTTCCTGTTCATCATGCAGGTGCTGCCGAACACATCTTTCATACCTCATTTTGTTGGCTATGCGGCAAGTGTGGGCGGAATGTTCATGGCGATCATCGGTTTTGTGGGTGATTACAAAGATAAACACAGGCAGGACCAATAAGCAAGGATAAAACCCGCCAGTCACTAAAGGCTGGCGGGTTGTTTATTAAGTGCACGAATGTTGAAACTGCAATTTGAAAACAGGAAAACTGTGCTAAAATAAATGCCGTTATTCTGGGGCATGGTGCAACGGCAGCACACCGGACTTTGAATCCGTGGATCCAGGTTCGAATCCTGGTGCCCCGGCCTTAACAACAGATTTGAAAAGACACATGTTAGCACCAGACCATATACAGAACGGGATAAGCAGGTTGAAAACCATCTGCCATGCCCGTTATCCTTTTAAAGGGTGGGATTAATGAAACTCACAGCGATCATCCTGGCGGCCGGGCACGGCACGCGTATGCGGTCCAAACTGCCCAAAGTGCTGCATCCCCTGATGGGCAAACCCTTGTTAAGCTATGCGATAGACGCCGTCACCGGACTTTCAGATGAAAAACCGGTGGTGGTGGTCGGGCATGAAGCGGGCGCGGTCAAAGCGGTGATTGGTGAGGGGGTGACCTATGCCCTGCAGGAAACCCAGCTGGGCACCGGGCATGCGGTTCTTTCCGCCAAACCTTATGTAGATTCAGAAACTGAACTGGTGCTGGTCACTTTTGGCGACATGCCGCTGTTGTCAGGCACGACTTTG
>CAYSZB010000161.1:0-2673 GCA_964435475.1 uncultured Anaerolineaceae bacterium
GCCGGTAACGGGGCTGCCGTTCGCCTTACTGCATTGCTGGTTCAGGTCCATGCTGGCGGGGGGTTTTCAGTTCAACCTTTCCGGGTCTGTCTTTCAGCATGTTTCAGACCTCTCTGTCGGCGGTAAGAACCTACTCTTCCCGTGTCTTAGCAAGTAAAATAATGATAATACCAAAATGGTCAGGATGCAAGCCCAAGATTAGACCTCTACCTTATAAGCAGTGGCAGGTAAACCCTCCAGGTTGAATACGGGCTTTCAACTGCCCCCAGGTCACAGGCATAGCCTGCCTTTCGCAGTTCACCATGTTGATCTTCAGGCAACAGAACACCATCAGCATTCATACAGCCTGCCGGGTTGCCGGCATCGATCACCCGGCTGTCCTGAAAAATGGGGAAGAATGGGGTGAAATAGGTATCCTCATCAAATACATCCAATTGAGGGTCAAGTGGAGAATTCTTGGTTCCTTTTTGCAGTCCAACCAGGTCACCAGTCACATTGCACTGCCCGGGGGTGACTGCCCCAACCAGGTTATAGCCTTCAGAAGTGATCGTCCCCAGGCAATCCGGAGCAGTTACACCAAATTCGCCACCCGAATTGTCTTCATTTTCTGCCAGGATTGAATTACGCATGTATATCGTCCCGGATTCCTGGAAGATACCCCCGCCGTTACCATCGCCATCGTCTCCAAAATCAGCAATGTTCCCAACAATGGAGACACTGCTCAGTTCAAGAGAGCCTGACTTGTTATAGATCCCGCCGCCAGAATTGGATGCATGGTTTTCACCGATCGTTGTATTCTCAATTTCCAAATAACTGGCAGTGTAAATTCCCCCACCATTGACCCCTTTATTCCTGGATATGGAGCTATCTGTGATGGCCAAATCATACTGGACATGGTAAATTCCTCCCCCGCTACCTTTAGCTTCATTGTTGATCAAGGCCACATTATCGATGATATTACCAGATGTCATGTCACCGGCAGTGAAATAGATGCCTCCTCCATGGAAGGTGGCAACGTTTTGATCAAAGTAGGCGTCTTTCAAGACCATCTTTTTTCCTGAAAAGTAAATTGCCCCGCCATTTCCGTCCGTGGTATTGGATCGAAAGAGCGTGCCTTTTCCATCAAATTTTTCAATAATTATCGAGCATATGGAATGGATGGCACCCCCATTAACCGCATTGTTGCTCAAAAAACTGCCCCCAAATATTGAAATCTTGGAAGTAAGGTCACTACATGATATGGCACCACCATTTCCCAATAAATTATTATTGGCCTGGAAGACCACATTGGTGAAGCGAACGTAGCCTTTCTTCACATAAACACCAGGTTTCCCATTAGTAATTTTTATGTTTGAAAAACTGACAAAGGCATCTTCTCCACCCCCGGTTATGGTGTCGCTATAAAATAAATCGCTGGTCGATTGACCATCCACGATGGTTCTGGTTGGTCCATTTCCATTGATATGTGTCATCTTGTTAATGGTCATGGTGCCATTGGTAGTAAGGATCGTCCCGTCAACAGAAAAATTGATCTCACTTGTCGGCCAGGAATTGCCTTCTTCGATAGCCGCACGCAGAGAACAATGACCTGAGCCATCATCGCATGTCCCATCACCGGGAGAGCTATCATGACTGTCATTCAATGTATTTACAGTATATGTGCCCGCTTGAACTGGTCTTGGAGCAGAAATAAGTGACGAAAACAGGAGCGAAAGGATAAAAACTGTGCTGGCGATCTTGATGAACCGGTTTACCATGATTACACCTCCTGGATGTTGGGATCCGATGATTAATGGTTCAATATGATGTTGAGACTGTTTGATACATTTTTTGTGGTTTAATTACATATGTAATTGTATAACAAATTGGAGATTTCGGATACTCAAAGATAATTGTAACCATAATATTTGATTTACGGAGGTGGTGTGATGTTGGAAATACCGGAAGCCATAACCATAGCCAATCAATTGGAAAAGGAGTTGAAAGGAAAGCGGGTAGAGAATGTGGCAGCCGGGTATTCCCCACACAAGTTTGCCTGGCTGATCAATGGCGGCGTGCATTACCACGCACTGATGGTTAACAAAGTTATCGAACAGGCAATAGGAGTCGGAGGCATGGTGGAGGTCAAGGTCGGCGATGCAACTCTCGTCTTTGCGGATGGTGTTTCACCGAGATTCTTCAACCCTGGTGAGTTGCTACCAGAAAAACATCAATTATTGTTGACATTTGACGACCTGTCACACTTGAGCGCAACGGTACAGATGTATGGTGGTATTTCTTGCTTTATTGAGGCTCAGGGTTATAACAATGCTTATTACCAGGTTGCCAAACAGAAACCTTCAACCCTCTCGGATGCCTTTGATATGACATATTTCTGGGAGCTGGTAAAACCTGAATCAGTGCAAAAATTGAGTGCCAAAGCCTTCCTCGCAACCGAGCAACGTATCCCCGGGCTGGGTAACGGTGTCTTGCAGGACATCCTGTGGCATGCCAGGATCCATCCCAAACGGAAGGTCTCGAGGTTAAGCGATAAAGAGATGGTGCAGCTTTACCATAGCATTAAGACTGTTCTGCAGGAAATGGTCCGCCTGGGTGGCAGGGATACCGAAAAGGACCTATATGGCAAGTCGGGCGGGTACGAGACTGTGATGTCGAGCAAGAAAGCGGGAGGTT
>CAYSZB010000162.1:0-2669 GCA_964435475.1 uncultured Anaerolineaceae bacterium
CAAGACCTGGAAATATGATGAATGGCAGAACCAGTATCTCAACGTGGGGGAGACGTTGCGGGAAGGTTTCATGCTCAACCCTGCATTGAAAGTCTTTATTGCCAACGGGTTCTACGACCTGGCCACCCCCTATTTTGCCACCGAGTACACGGTCAACCACCTGGGCTTACCGCAGGAGTTCCTGCAGAAGATCACCTCCAGTTACTATGAAGCCGGGCATATGATGTATTTACACCTGCCATCGCTGGCAAGTTTGAAGGACGACCTGGAGCACTTTATTGAGTCGTCCATCCCACCGATCAACTGATGAAACATTTTGAAAGATTAGGTGAGTTACAATTTACCACTTGATTGTTTCCACAAAAAGGCATTAAACAAAAAACAGCCCGCCATCACGACGGGCTGTTTGACATACAAATGCTTGAATATTATAGTCCTTTGAGGAGGACGGCCAGGACAAGCAGTACGAAAGCCACAAAGAGGACCCAGAAGGCAAATGGGGCCAGGAAGGCGATCACGCCTACAGCAGCCAGTAGTGCGAGCACAGCCAAAACAACAGCGATAATGAGGGTAATTCCTTTTGGTGCAGATAAGTTCATATTAAATTCTCCTTTTGATTTTATTTATGCTGATCAGCATATATTTATGATAACACAAAAATCTGGTAAAAGACACGATAGATTAAAGACACATTAATTCAATTTCATTGTCACCATTATTTTAGGGTAGAAATATTTGAACCAGACCAAAGGCGATAATCTTTAATTAAGAGTCATTATGTTATAATTCTAATCCTATAGTATAAAGATATTCTTGACAAGTTGGAAAATTAGACTAAAATTAGTTGACAAGTAAACTAGTTTTATGGTAATTCTGTCTGACATAGTGTGAAAACGGGAAAATTGATCTTGTATAAAACATTAAAGGCGATCTTTCTTCATATTGATAACCACGAGAAGGTCCTGTTCAATCAGTATGACCTGTCAGTGGTCCGTTTTTACGCCCTGATGCATATCCATGATCATCCCCGGATTAATTACATTGACCTCAGCGACCTGCTGCTATGTACCAAGGGCAATACCACACGCATCGTCGCCAGCCTCCAGGCAGACGGCTTCGTAGAGCGCGTAGGCAGCCAGAGTGATGGGCGGGCCTTTGAACTGACCCTCTCTGATAAGGGAGAAGCCCTCTACCAGCGGGTGCATTCGGCGTATCTTCAGCAGATCGATCAGATGATGTCGCATTTTGATGATAACGAGCTTGCCAAGTACTCTGAGATGAGCGGCTTGATCGAAAGAAAATTAGCGCCTGTAGATAGTCTTGCAGGAGGCATTTGATAATGTCCAATTCCAAACCCGGCCAAATCAATGGCCACCATTTTCATTTCAATTCGAAGGAGAAAAAATGAAGAAAAGTTTATTTGTCATGGCAATCTTATTGATTGCAAGCCTTGTGCTCGGCGCTTGCGCCCCCAAGGTTGTCGAAACAGAGGCTCCCGTAGTCGAGAAACCGACTGAAGAGGTTGTTGTTGAACAACCCACTGAGGAACCGACCGAAGAAGTTGTCGCCCCTGAAGGTACCCTGCGTATCTGGGCTGATGACACCCGGGCTCCCATCCTCCAGGAACTGGCTGATGAATTCCTGACCGAGTACAATATCGAACTGGTTGTGGAACTTAAATCTGCTCTGCGTGATGACTTCCAGCTGGCTGCCCCCCAGGGACAGGGTCCAGATATCCTCTTCGGTATCCCTCACGATCAGGTTGCCACCATGGTCACCAATGGCCTGGTTGCCCCGGTTGACCTGGGCGAAAAAGCAGCAGAATTTGTGCCATCCACCCTGGATGCCTGCACCTATGATGGTGTTCTGTACTGTATGCCCTATGCCACCGAAAACCTGGCCTTTTTCTACAACAAAGACCTGGTTGCAACTCCACCCACCACCTGGGATGAGGTTGTGAGCATGGGCGAAGCCCTCAAGGCTGAAGGAAAAGTGACCTACATCATGTCTGTCACCGGCACCACCTACGATGTCTATCCCCTCGATACCGCCTTTGGTGGTTATATCTTCGGAAAAGATGCCGCGGGTAACTGGAATGACCAGGACCTGGGCGTTGACAGTGCGGGCATGAATGCCGCAACTCAGTGGTTGGTTGACAATGTGACCAATGGCAACCTGCCTACCGATTGGGACTGGTCCAATAACCATGCCCTCTTCGAGACTGGTGAGACCCCCTTCATCATGGCTGGTCCCTGGTCTTTGGATCGCATTCGCCAATCTGGCGTTAATTACGGGATCACCAACTTCCCCTCCGGTCCTGCTGGCGAAGGCTATCCCTTCTCTGGTGTGCAGACTATCCTGATCAATGCCCAGAGTGAGAACATCCTCCTGGCACAGGCTTTCCTGACCGAATTTGTGGCTACCGATGAGACCATGGGCGCTTTGTATGCTGCTGGTGGACGTCCCTCAGCTTATATTCCCACCCTTGAAAAACTGGATGACGCAGATCTGATCGCCTTTGGCCAGGCTGGCATCAATGCCACCGCCATGCCCGCGATCCCAGCCATGGGCTCCGTTTGGGGCGGCTGGAACGATGCTGTGGTCCTTGCCCGCGATGGCAAACAGGATGTCACCTCTGCCCTGGCAGATGCTGGCGTCAAGATCCGCGG
>CAYSZB010000163.1:0-2610 GCA_964435475.1 uncultured Anaerolineaceae bacterium
TGCAGCCCCTCCTGCCGGGGGGCATGCAGACCCGGGTCTTTGACTTTGGACTGCACGTCAAACCGGAAGTGCTGCACAGCACCCTGCAAGCCGCCATCGACGCGGTCAGCGGGCAGTTCGAGACCATCCTTTTGGGCTACGGGTTGTGTTCCATGGCCCTGGTCGGCATCCGTGCCAATGGCTGCCGGCTGGTCGCACCGCGTGTGGATGACTGCATCGCCATTTTCCTCGGCTCGAAGGCAGCCTATAAGGCGCAAAGTCAAAAAGAACCCGGCACCTACTACCTGACCAGGGGCTGGATCGAGGTGGGCGACACCCCATTCCTGGAGCATGACCGCAATGTGCAGAAATTGGGCAGGGAAAATGCTGACTATGTCTACCGCATGATGATGGGCAATTACAAACGCCTGGCGCTGATCAACACCGGGCAGTACGCGCTGGATAGATGCCGCGAATACACCCGCCAGGCGGCAGAAAAATTCCACCTGGTGTATGAAGAGATCCCCGGGTCGCCTGCCCTGGTGCGCAAGATGCTGTATGGCCCCTGGGATGAGGAATTCGTGGTGCTGGAAGCGGGTGAGAGCTTCAAATTTGAGCAATTCATGCGGGAGGATGAGGTCGTTTGAAGTACACTGACCTTTAAATGACACGAGGAAGGCTAAAACCTTCCTCTTTTTTATTAACAAGGCTGCGGCTTATCCCTGCGGGGTTAGTGGAGCGTCAATTTCGGGCGGGGTGGTTTCTTCGGACTGTACCTGGTTGTCCTCTTTGGAGCGTTTAATCGTCTGGCGGCTCAAAATGCCCGCGAAAACAAAGCCGATGATGGTGGTTGACCAGAAAGAGATCAGGCGGTATGCCAGGGTACCCACCAGGCTGATCTGCCTGGCTTTGGTCAGGTTGCTGAAAAGGGCGATCATGGTCACCTCGATCAGGCCGATGCCGCCGGGGAAGAGGAAAATGACCTTGCTGAGTAAAAGCGGCAGGCTGTAACCCGCCAGGAGGAAACCCGGGCTGAGTACCCTGCCGGCAGCCACAAAGAGCAGGAAGAGAGTTAACATGTCGCCCGCCAGGTAGCCGAGGGCGCCAAGGAAGGGTTTGATCCAGCGGTGCCCGCGCATGCCGTGCCAGGCCTGGGCAAAGTTTTCAATACGGGCGCTGACGATCTGGGCGTCGAAGGGCTTGTGGAACAGTTTTGCCCACCAGCCGCCCAGTTTGATCAAAATGCTGCTGGCTTTATTGGGAAAGCGCAGGGCAAGCAGCTCGCCATAGGTGATGAAAGAAAGGATGCCCAGGTAGATCAGGTATTGGATCAACTGGCCTTGCGACAGGTCGTGGATGGCAAGCAGGTAGATGATGCCCAATAGCGCCAGACCGGTCAGGGAAGCGTTGAGGTACAGGGGAGGCAGGGCGCCCGCCAGAAGTGCCACCCGCCCATCCCTGGATTCGCTTTTCACCCAGCCGACAGTGGCTGCCGCACCTGCCACCCAGCCGCCGGCCACCAGCCCGACACTGTAGGATGCTGCGTAGATCATGGCACCTTTCCAGATGGACATCTTCTGGTCATTGGCGGCCATGATGGCGTGGATCATGTAGCCGGCGCTGAGGTAGCTGAGGAACTGGGTGATGATCGCCAGGCCGAGTGCCCACCAGGTGAGGTCCTTGACGACCTCCCAGGAGTTTTCGAGCGCTTTGATCTGTGGGAGTAAAAGGTTGACCGCCAGGCCGAGGACAATGACCATCAGTACGATCATCCAGAAACGCTTGTGGTAGAACTTGCGCTTCGTTTTGCTGGGAAGTGCCGGGGCTACGGTTTCGTCGTTCGGGTTGTTTTGTTCTGTCATGATCTGGACTGGCGGCCGCTATTGGCTGCCATGAGCAATAAAAATGCCCCCACGGGAATTCGAATCCCGGTTTTGGCCTTGAGAGGGCCGCGTCCTGGGCCACTAGACGATGGGGGCGGGTAAAAAAACTATTGTAATAATAAGGTGCGTGTATGCCGGTTTTGGCATACGCCCTCCCCCGGGCTAAGGGCGCGTCCTGGGCCACTAGACGATGGGGGCGGGTAAAAAAACTATTGTAATAATAAGGTGCGTGTATGCCGGTTTTGGCATACGCCCTCCCCCGGGCTAAGGGCACGTCCTGGGCCACTAGACGATGGGGGCGATCGTGAGAGGTATATTATCACAGACGTTAATATGCGTCAAATGGAAATTATGGGGGTTTGATCAAGGTTAATGTTCAGTAAGTCCCGGCTTCTATTGTTGGGTTTCGGGCACTTAAGGTATTGCAAGCATTGTTTACCAACCGCTCATAACTCGTATGCCGCCCTCAACCCAACCTGCCTTAATTAATGCATATCTGGGTAGGTTGTGGTTGAGGAGTGGAAACAGGGATCCTGGCAGCGCAAATGACGAACGCCAACCAACCGGCCGCCGAAACCCAACAATTGCATGATCCTGCAAAATCTTCATTCGGTTGTATGGGCAAAGCAAAGTTCCCCACAAGGGGATCCCAGATTGGTTCATCTGGTCAACAAAAAAGTCCATGCAGGATGCTTCGCCCTTACCTGAAAAACATTGGTGCTTCGCAGCGGAGGTACATGTGCAGCGA
>CAYSZB010000164.1:0-2580 GCA_964435475.1 uncultured Anaerolineaceae bacterium
CCCGCTGGGAACCGGCCACACCCTGGTCAGAGATCATGCAACCACCCGCTCCGCTGTTATTGTTGCGCGTCTTGAAATCAGATATCGCGGCTGGTCTGCAACCGGGTCAAGCGCAGGACCTTGGCCGGCAGGACCCGGCCTGGATGGTCAATGGCAGATGGGGCATGATCCAGTTTGTTAACCATGGTATCTCAGTTCATGAGGTTGATCCGGGATGAGTATCATGGAAATTCAAGTGAATGAGCAGTGGATCTGCCAGGTCATTGCAGGCACTTATCACCTGACCTTGCAGATTTTCAGCCCAGCAGGGGATCTTTTGGAGCAATATTCAGAGCATGCCGAAGATGACCGCTTATTGTTCACCATCTCGGATTGCCAGGAATTGCTTTTCCCGTTGATCCGGGAAACACAAAAGCCCCAAATTGTCTCAAGCGAATTCAACCAGATCTGGGCTGGCATCCCAATGATCAATGAGGATCAAATTGTCAGGATCATTGTCCTGGGGCCGGTTTTCACATCCGGACCTTCCAAGATGATGATCGTCAATTATGCCCACGATTATGATGTCAAGGGGCAGCCCAGGGGCCAATTAAGTAGGGCGCTCAACAACTCCCCGGTGTGCCCCCATGAAGAATTAGCCCGCGTGATTTCCCTGATATATGCATTTCTATATCATGACTCTCCAGGTTATTCTGCGGAAAGCATCACCGGGCTGGTTAATAAAGCCAGGTCATTTCCAGGTGAAGTTACTCCCGCGGTTGAAAAACCTCAGGATATTGATGTGCTTTTCCGTCAAACGGACGAATTCGAGAAGCAACTCCTGGGATACATCCGTGAAGGCAACCTGGATAAATTAAAAATGCTTTTACGGACCGCCAGGTATGATCATATTGTCCAGATCCCCCATGCTGATCCCATTCGACAGCATAAGAACTTCTTTATTATCCTGGCAACCCTCGCCCGTTATGCAGCGGAAGAGGGTGGGTTGAGCCCGGAAATAGCCCACAGCCTGGTCAACCAGTATGTGCAGCGGGTCGAGGCAATGAGGGATCTCTTGCCGATCATCACCATCTCACGGGAGATGCTGTATGATTTTTCTGAACGCGTTAAAAAGCAACAGCATACCCGCCAGTACTCGAAATTGGTCAAACACTGTTGTGACTACATCGATGCCCATGTACAGGATGCCCTCTGGGCATCGCAGGTGGCAAATTTGACCGGGTTTAATGATCACTATGTATCGGGGATGTTCAAACGGGAAACCGGGCAGACGATCAAGGGTTACATCCGCACAGCCAAGATCAATGAAGCCAAAACATTGCTCAAATACTCGCAGTTATCCCTGGTGGAGATCAGTGAACATCTCTCATTCAGTTCGCAGAGCCACTTTACGGCACTTTTTAAGCAGGCTACAGGTAAAACGCCAAAACAGTACCGCGAGGAGCTGGGTGTTTTCTAGATGCCCGGTAAAGTGTTTGTGTGGATGGAAACGGGTTGTAAAGAAAATAGGAGAAATAATATCGGATTATTAAAAAAATATGATAAGCATGCGTGATTTTTGATATACATTTAAAGGTTTCTTGGTATAAGATAAGATCATGAGAATTCCAGGTTATTCTGCAGGTTCAGATGACCGGCTTCTCCGATCTGAAATGAAAAAAATGTTGCAATAAATTAAAAGAGAAAAGGAGTAAAGAATGAAGAAAAGTTTGTTTGTTACGTTGATCTGCTTGTTCCTGGCTTTGTCCATGGTCCTTGCGGGCTGTGGCCCTAAGGAAGCAGAAGTGGTTGAGACTGAAGAGGTCAAAACCGCAGAACCCACCGAGGTCGTTACCGAAGCGCCCACAGAAGCCCCCAAAGAAGTGACCATGTTCACCGGGATCTACGAAGAACGCTTCACCCCCCCGGGATATGGAGAGTATGTAGGTTACTTCCACTTCTATGAAAATGGTGTCGTATATGTTTCACTGTATAACAATGGCCAGTATATGGCCGGTTATTATGAAATCGTGGACGAAGGAAAAGGTTGGGATCCCAAACTTGGGGAACCAGACCATGAGTTTGATGTTACTGCTGCAACCACGGATAAGACGATCATCATAACCAATTTTGATGGTTCGGAATATGCCCGGGTGGGTTATGACACGGCGTTAGATATGGTCGTCAACCTGGAGTCTTATTACAATAAGAATTTCAAGCATATCATCGATTCCCCCCACACCCCGGAAGATGAGACCGGCGTGAACGTCATCGAACTGTACAAGGAAGATGATGATTACAGCCTGGTTGCCCTCAAGCACAACGGCACCTTTGAAGACAGCATTGACATGATCATTGAAGGTACCTGGGTCAAGGAAGGCGATGTCTTTACCCTGACCGACGCTGATAGCGGCGAGACCTATACCATCACCATGAATGAGGATGGTACAGGCGCTTATGCGGGTTTGGACGGCACCACCCTGACCCTGGTACCCCCAAAGGAGAAGGCAGTCACGCTGAGTTTTGCTGGTACCCTTGCAGAAGCAGCTTATGGCGAGATGAAAGGCATAACCTACCTCTATGAGGACAAGACTGCCAAAC
>CAYSZB010000165.1:0-2551 GCA_964435475.1 uncultured Anaerolineaceae bacterium
GAACTCTCCAGCAGGGTGCCGTTCAACCAGCAATCCAGAACGTCCCTGCCTGCCAGCATGGCGGCAATGCACTGGATGGCTGCCAGGTACCAGCCAAAGGGACGGGTGCTGAAATGCTCTTCGATCTTTTTCATCGTTGCGCGTTCACCGGATGCATGGTTGTTGCGGATGAAGGTCAGCATTTCCTGTTCAGCTTCGTTCATTGGCAGTATGCCCTGGTTGAATAAGCCGGCCAGGTTGGCATTCAGGTAATGCGCGATGTCCTTCTCGTTGTACTCCGTTTTTCCCAGCATGCGCAGGTTGGGGTACACCCGGGCGATCAACAGGTTAAAGGCTTTGACAATGCGCGAACGGGCATCCTCTCCACTCACTTCTGCCTCATCACCCGACACAATGAATTTCGCTTTGGATAGCAATTCACTAACCCGGCGCATGATCGCCTTTTTCCGTTCACTGTTTTGGAATGCCTTGTTGGTAAGAATGGTATTCTTTACATCGCCGGCATGGGTGCCCTGATTTTGCTTGATATAGCTTTCTGTCTTTTTAAACATCAGCAGGTCCTGCCTGAATTGATCATCAGGCGGTAAAACCACCAACAGTTCGGCTTTGTCCATGCTGTGGGCTTTTAAAGCCACCAGGTTATCGTTGAACTCTGAAAAAGACGTGATGAAATCAATGCGCAGTTCGCGCTCCCTGCCACGTGGTTTTTCATCGATCGCCTTGGCAAAGGCATAATCCTGCTGGTTCTCTTCATAGCGGATCTTGCTGTCACGGATGATATCGGCAAAGAACAGGTCCTCAAGAGTTTTCAGCACTTCTTCATGCTCCACCAGTTCGTCTTTGATTTCGGCTTCAACATCCTGCTCTTCATTGGTCAGGTACTCGTAGAGGTCGTCATTGCGCTGGATATAGGTCTGCTTCTCCAGCACACCCAGGGCGTCGATGATCTTGTTTTCAAGCGCCTTGATATCTTCATCGAATCGGGTCTGCATCAAGACCCTGAGGTTGCGCACCGTGGCGCGGAAGGATTTGACGTATTTCACCATGAAGAGGGTCTTCAACAGGCGCACGGCAAATGGGTTGTCCAGGTTCTGCTCTGCGGTCAGGATCGCCCGCAGGATGCCGGACACCAGGGAATTGCGTATGCCTTCAAACATCAGGTCAAAACTGCCAAATGAACCGGTTTCTTGTTTGCCGATGGCTTTTGCCACATCCTGGAACACCCCCAGCATGGAACGTTCTCCAACCGAGTTGTGTCTGCCGGTGAAAGCATTATGTTTGCTGAGCATCTCGATGGCTTGCTGGAACAGGCCGTATTGGTAGGGGATGAAAGGATACGAATCAACAAATTCTTGTTCATCCCTGAAGTTGAGAAAGCTCATCCCGCCATCCGGGAAGGTGAACAGGGTGCCAAAATTCTGGCTTTCCATGGCATAGCGCTTCCTCGAGTCCGACGCCCCGGCTTCTGTTTTGGCCAGCAGGCGTTTCTGGATCACCTCCGCTACGTCCCGGCTGCTCAGGTGCATGCGGGTGGCAAAGCGTGCCTGGATCTTGGTAAAGTCATTTCCCAGGCGTTGGCTGACATCACCCAGGACTGTGTTTATATCCTCCTGGGAGGTGACAAAGAGCCAGGCTTGCCCGTTACATTTGGTTGCCAGGCTTTCAGAGATCGTCTGCAGGTTGGTCATCAGTTTGATATTATCAGCCACATACTGTCCCACTTCGTCCACATAGAAATTGAGCCGGAAGCCCTTTGGCTGTGCCTGGATGTAACTGTTGACATTGTTGGCAAAATCCTCGATTGAAAGGCTGTAATCCTGCCGGTAGGACATGATGATGTCCTGCGCACTGGCAGCTGAATTTCCGGTCACCGCTGCGTATGCTTCTGAGATCTTCAAGCGATAGGTATTGTAGGCTTCCCGCCCTTCGTGCCAGCTGATGGTTGTTAATTGGGTAAATTTATCCTTGAATTCTTGAAATTTGCCGGCTTTGTCCAGGTCACGTTCAAATTTGGCAATGTAACCCTGCTGCCCAAAGTAACCGCAAAACTCGTCAAACACCCGCGCGAAAACACCCAACACCGCATCTGCATTGGCCTTATTGATCGCATCCGCTTTTTGATCAATGTTGAACAGGATGCTGCAGGAAGGAATGGCTGCAGCTTTTTTCAGTTCAGCTCTCAGCATGGCATCAGTAGCTGGGACCTTAGCCAGGAGGGTTTCAAATACATTCAAACCGTTGATCTGGCGTTTTTCGAGCATTAAAGCCAGCATCTTCAGCAAATGCGACTTGCCCGATCCAAAGAAACCCGAGATCCACACCCCGATGTTGGTCTGGTTGGATTTGTTGTACTGTTCCACCAAAATCCCCAGGTTCCTGGAGATCTCATTGGTGATAACGTACTCCTCCACCTCTGTTTTAAGCGACTCAAGGTCATCCGCCTTGATCACTCCTTCAATTTCACGGTCAATTGGCTTTAAGAACAGATCTTTGATCAGCATATAAATTGCCCCTTCCTTCAGATTTGAAAATGCAGAATATTAAAAGCCCG
>CAYSZB010000166.1:0-2541 GCA_964435475.1 uncultured Anaerolineaceae bacterium
AGTGGCCGACCGTGCAGTAAACCGACAATTTGGGTTCCCGGTCGAATCCCACTTTCCCGGGGCAGGCAGGGTGCGTCATGGCTTTATCACCGAATTTACCGAATATATCGCCCAACCACTCGATGCTGTCCTGCACCCAGTGGGGCAGCCGACTGCACATCTTGCTAATGGCCAGGCTGTCTTCGCCTGTCGAAAATCCGTGACCACCATACGCATAAATGTGGGACTCGAATGAAATGTTTTCATTGTTCAATGCCAGCTCAAAATTGACTGTGTTTTCTATTCCCACAGTTCTGTCATCCCTGGCGGCGAACAGGAAACAGGGGCATGTCCTGGCGTCGACATGTTCTCCGGGGATGGGCAGATCCGGGTGCAGCATATCCAAAATTTTCTTTTCTACTGCGGCATATCCCAGGATGGCAGCATTGGGACGGTTCTTACTGATCGTTGCCGCACATGCCGCCAGGTGTCCGCCTGCCGAAAAGCCGATCACGGCGATCTTGTCCTCATAAATATGCCATTCCTCAGCCTTGCTGCGGATCAATGCCATGGCTTGTTCATAATCACCCAGTGGGTTGGGCCAGGCTTTATGCTCTCCCACCGAGTAGCGCAGGATAAATGCCTGGTAACCTGCTTTGGCATAAGCCAGGGCTACCGGCTCGGCTTCGCGGTCTGAGCACATGGCATACCCCCCACCTGGCAGAACGAGGATGGCCGGCCTTTTAACCACACTGCCAAATTCCCCTCCCACCTCCTGTATCATTGTGACCAGGCTGACATTTCTTTCCTGGTTCAGGATCAATTTTTCCATTTTCATTTTGAATTTTCTCCTTTTATTGAATTATTTCGCATGTCGGCAATTGACTTATGCTTTATAAACCCATTATTTGATTATTTACGGGTCACTTTCCGAAAATCTTGCTGTGAATGGATTCTAACCCGAATTATTTGATCGCCTTAATTGCGATGTGATAATCTTGACATTATTGTATCACTGTGTTACATTAAATTCAATAAGTCAACCATTTAATTCAGGAAGTCCAAATCATGAGCATCTCCAAGTTGGAAGCAGACAGACAGGCAGGCAAAAACCAGGTCAATAAGCGACGGGTTAATATCCTCGACACCGCTGAAAAGTTATTTCTGGAAAAAGGTCTCGAAAATGTCACATTAAGCGAGATCGCGGCGGAAGCAGGCATCACCCGCGTTTCACTTTACCGCTATTTCGCTGATCGTGACCCGATCGCCTTTGAGATCGCAGCCAGGATGCTCCACAAGATCTCACAGGCAGCAGAACAGACGGAGCCTGCCACTAAACACCTTTCTGAAAGCGATTTGATGCTTGCCATAATCGATCATTTCGATGAGTTACGTGATGCCTACCGTTACCTGGGCATGTTCAATCATCTCTACGGGGATCACTACCCCAATGAAACACTGGCCAACTGGTTCAAGGAACAGGTATATTCCTTTGTTCCCTCAAGAAACGAACTGAAGCGTCCGGAGCTTAAAAAGGATCGCGCCCAGGTGATCGTTCTCCTCAATACCATTGCCAGCTTTTTGGAACTAATGGCCAATAGGGGTGATCTCATGGCTGCTGAGCAGTCCCTGCCGGTAGATGAGCAGATAAGGATCTTCCGCAATGTGATCCAGGTGTACTTGGATCATATTCATCTGTCCGTTTAATTTGAGGTAGTGATCTTTCACCACGTTTTGATATTGAATTTAATGATCAGAAAATAGGAGACCAAGCCCATGGAAGCAAATGTACAGGAACCTGTCATAGACCCCACCCCAAAAGGTAAAGTAAGAAAGCCGTATCCTTACAATTTCAAGACCCTGTTTGGCTTTTCCACCATGTCCTTTGCCCAGGCAGGTGGAGCAGTCCTCTATATGTATTTCTTCATGATCTACCTGACCGATTATGCTGGCATTGATCAACTGGTGGGTAAGGTCGGTTTTGCCGCCACCCTGGCAACCACCGTCCTGCTGGTTGCCCGCATCATCGACATCGTCGACGATCCATTTCAAGGCTGGGTCATGGACAATGCCAAATGGGGGCGCTTTGGAAAATATAAGAAATTTGCTTTCTTGTCCATATTCCTGCTGGTCTTCTCAACCATTGCTCTGTTCAGCATCCCCTATTTTGTAAAGGCAGATAAAGTCCTTGTCAGCATCTGGGTAACCCTGTTTTATATCATGTGGGAAATGGGGTGGGCTTTTTCCTCCCGTTCTTTGCTTATCCAGTCCATTACGAACGATGTCGCCTTGAGGGCTAAATTCACCAACATCCCCCGCATCTGGGAAGTGCTCATCCTGTTACCGTTCATTACCGTTCTGTCGATAATCACAGCGGTCAACGGCAAACTTGATAATATTGCCCTATCCATCACCATTGTGATTGCCACCTTAATGGGACTGATGGCGGTTTTCTCGATTATCGGTGTGACCCTAGTCAAGGAAGGCAGGATCGAGGAAAACACAGCAGAGATAAAAACCAAAATATCCGTCAAAGACATTTGGGGCATGTTAAAGATGAAC
>CAYSZB010000167.1:0-2510 GCA_964435475.1 uncultured Anaerolineaceae bacterium
CCATACATGCTACGAGTTGCAATATTTGTGCTTGGTCGTTGGCAGGACTTGATGGAAATTAAGGTATGATTACTGTAATTCGGCAGCAACAAGCAGCAAGGAGTTGAGAGATGAATACATTCACCGTCCCCAAGGAAGTAAGAAGTGGAAATATCCGCACGGCCATCCTGCTTCTCGGGCTCGGACTGGTATTGGTCGGTCTGGGGGCCTGGTTGATCACCCGGTTGACCATATTTAATGTGATCAGTGGGGTGCTGGGTGTCAGCCTGGGACTTTTCCTGTTTTATGGCTCCATCAAGACCCTTAAGGTAATTCTCAACAGCCACCCTGCGATTATGATAGGAGAGGATTACATTGAAATCAGTGGGGAAAAGGATCCCGCCGAGAACAAGCGACTGTACTGGAGTGAAATCAGGCAGGCAAGATTGATCCGCCTGGTGACAGCCCCTTATTTTGAATTCACAACCAAAGCCGATGAAAAGGTCACCGCAGGTTACCGCTTTGAACGAATTGACGATATGATCGAGCTGGTGAAGCAAAACCTGGAGCGCTTTGGGATACCCATGACAGAAGAGATTGCCAACCCGCTGGGGTATAAGGAAAAAACAGGGGACGATTAGCCGGAACAACAAGGCCAGGGACAAATCCTATGCCACGCGACTAAACCTATGCGCAGCCCGGTGGTCGGTCTGATTGGGTGGCTGTGTGGTGATCGACTTGCGGTGCCCTTTTGCTGCAGTAAAACCCAGCTCTGACCGCCATCCGTGGTGCGATAAAGCGTAGTTTCCCGGTCTGACTGTATGAGCAACCAGCCATGGGTATCATCGCTAAAATCGACCTGGAGAATGGTTGCGCCTGTGGGCAGGAATGCGCTAAAGTCAACCCATGTGAGCGCTCCATTCCGGGTGAGAAAGAGGCGCGTGCCGTCACTTACCCAACCAAGTTCGGTTGTCAGAAAGTCATAAGTGGATGCGTTTTGAACAAAGGATCTGAATTCCCAGCTCTTATCACCACCTGTTAAGCGGTAATAGGCCACTTGGTATGAGTCGCCCATTCCCAGGACCCTGACTGGCAAAAAGGCACTGCCGGGATCAACAATTACTGGTGCAAGAGCTTCAAAAAAGGTGCGATTAGCGCCTGGGGGTAGTGGCAATTCAACCTGTGCCCAATTTGAACCCCCGTCGACGGTTTGATACAGGTAAACAAAGTCCTCCATCGGGATATTGCCGGTGATCCACCCGGATTCAGGGCTAATAAAGGACATGCCGCTTTTTGCGCCACCCTCCGGGAGCGACTGGGAGGTTTCGGATTGATGGGTGAAACGCAAGGACCAGGTAGCACCAGCGTCTTGAGTGGCATAGAGGGCGACATGGTGCGACCCGGCGGCTATGCCCAGGGAACCCAACAGGTACCCATTTTGTGGATCCACGAAGTAAAGTGCTCCTCCGGGTATGGTAAGCGGCACCGTCGACCATGTCCTACCCGTGTCACTTGTATGCAAAAGCAGGCTTGTGTCTGATGACTGGACAATCAACCAGGCATGCCGGGCATCCAAAAAGAAGGGGTTGAGATCATAGCGCAGGTCACTGCTGGTTGATTCCAGGCTTTGAGGGGTCACATCTTGCCATGAGTGCCCGCCATCAAGGGTGCGCAGGATCACTGAAAAGGATTCAGCCATTGCCCAGCCCTTAAGGGGATCAAACATGGCAATCGTATCAAGGGTGAAGAAGACTGTGGGGGTTGGGACAGGAAGCGCCGTTGAAGATGGCGGTACTGGTGTGGGACGATCGGTTAATGTGCTTTCAAGGGAGGGAGTAATAACATGTGGTCCTTGAGAAGAACAGGCAGCGAGCATGATCATCAGCAGCAGGGCGAGGGTGAATATTCGTTTTTGCATGATCCAAACCATCCTAAAAGAGTTAAATAAACCAATAAGGACAAGAAACGACAGATTGTTCCTTGCCTGCGTTCGGTATGTTAAATCTTTGACGCATAACTTTGTCGTTTTGTTCCAGCTTGTTCCAGACAGGAGGCGCAGTTAATTAACGCGAGATCGAATATCATCCCCTTGTGGGGACGCATAACCTGGGTAATTGGTTGATCGGTGGGAGCGCCGTTGTTACGAGTTCGAATATCATCCCCTTATGGGGACGCGGAACCTGGGTGGGGTGATTTTGACTGGGAGTGCCCTCGACGCGAGTCGAATATCATCCCCTTCCCGGGGACGCGGAACCTGGGCAATTGGTTGATCGGTGGGAGCGCCCTTGTTACGAGTTCGAATATCATCCCCTTATGGGGACGCGGAACCTGGGTGGGGTGATTTTGACTGGGAGTGCCCTCGACGCGAGTCGAACGCGTAACCTACTGCTCCGCAAGCAGGTGCTCTATCCATTAAGCTACGAGGGCATGCTTTCGAGTGACTGATTGTAAACCAATTGTTGTGGGTGGTCAAGAGCAAAAATCCCCGCCAAATATCGCTGCAAACCGTCAAAGGGTCAGTGGACCGCGCA
>CAYSZB010000168.1:0-2450 GCA_964435475.1 uncultured Anaerolineaceae bacterium
TATTCCGATGCCCCATTCCCGATCAACAATAAGAGTCTCATCTATACTTACCAGGGTCTCACGGATGACGGGAAATACTGGCTGGCAATCACTATGCCGATTGGCAATCCCATTCTGCCTGATGAACGGGATACCTACCCTGAGGGTTATACCTTCGAAAGCCTGTTACAGGATTACGATGCTTATGTGGCTGACGTGGTGAACGCGCTCGAGTTGCAAGCCCCTGATTCTTTCTTTCCTCCCATCGACAGCCTGGATAACCTTGTCAAGAGCATCATTATCCAGGATTAATGGATTGTTTTTTGACTGGGATAAGTTGATAACAAGCCAAACAGCTTATAATGATCCCCAGGAAAAGAAACCAATGAAATCCTGCAATTTACCGGTGGCTAAAACACTATGACAACTTTACCCGACAGTTCACCCACCGGCGAGACAAAACCTCACAGCGATCATCACCTGCGGGCTATCCTGCTGGCGCTGCTGGTGACTTTTTTGTGGTCAACTTCGTGGGTGCTGATCAAATTCGGCCTGCGCGACAACCTGCCGCCGATCACCTTTGCCGGTATACGCTATGTCATCGCATTTTTCTGCCTGGTGCCGTTCATCGCCTTCAACCCTGCCGAAAGGCAGTCTCTGCGCAGCGTCCCGCGCAAGACCTGGTGGCAGCTGGCGCTGCTGGGGGCGGTGTATTATGCGCTGACGCAGGGCACGATGTACATGAGCCTGGTCAGCCTGACCTCAGCCACACTGACCCTGCTGTTGAACCTGACGCCGGTTTTGGTGGCGCTGTTCAGTACCGCCCTGCACAGCGAGTCGCCCTCACCCCGGCAGTGGCTGGGCATTGCCGTGGCGGTGGTCGGGGTTTTGGTGTTCTTCCTGCCGCTCAGCATGGAGAGAAGCCAACTGCCCGGTTTCATCATCGGCATCATCTGTTTGATCGGCAATGCCGCTTCTTCACTGCTGGGACGGAAAGCCAACCACACCACAGGATTGTCGCCCCTTTTGGTAGCCGCCATCAGCATTGGCTTTGGCGGGGCGATCATGCTGCTGGTCGGCGGTGTCAGCCAGGGCTTTGGCACGATCGACCTGGCGCAGTGGGGTGTCATTTTGTGGCTGGCGGTGGTCAATACGGCGCTGGCTTTTACCATCTGGAACAAAACCCTGCAGACGCTCACCGCGGTGGAATCGAGCATCATCAATGGGGCGATGATGCCGCAGGTTGCCATCCTGGCATGGATCTTTTTGGGTGAAGCGTTGAACCTGCGCCAGGTAGTTGGACTGGTTTTGGTGGGGGTGGGGACGCTGGTGGTTCAGTTAAGGCGCAAGGGCTGAGTAAGGGTAGGGGGAGGAGATAAGGCGATCTTGATGTTATTCCATTTTTTGGGGACCTGGTAGGACGAAGAGCGCCTTGTAAGGTGAAGATTTACCTGCTGAATCCAGACCTGCGCCATCTCTTTTTAACGCACCCTTCTGTTGGTGGCCGGGAGTTCCAGGCAGGATCCGCAATTGTGGTCAAGCAATTAATCCGGGTATCCTTATAATACATGTATGGTTAACCAGGAATTCACACCGGACACGCTAATTGCTGTCCAACGCATGCAGGAATATATCGAAGATCATCTTCAGCGGCCGATCACCCTGAAGGACCTGGCGAATGCCGCCGGATACTCGCCATTTCATGCTTCGCGGCTTTTCAAGGAGCATACCGGCAGGACGCCTTTCGATTATATCCGGGCATTGCGCCTCTCGAAGGCAGCCCTTTTGTTGCGTGACGGCGACCAGGCAGTGATCACAGTTGCCCTTGACTTCGTTTTCTCTTCACACGAAGGCTTCACCAGGGCATTCTCACGCCAGTTCGGTCTGCCGCCCAGGGAATACCGCCTTCAATCACCCCCCATCCGGCTTTTTATGCCTTTCCGGGTCATTCAAAGCCACCATGCAACCCATCCAGGAGAAAATAAAATGGAAAATACCCCCAAAACCCAGGTTATATTTGTGCAGGTCATTGAACGCCCTGCCAGGAAATTGATCCTCAAGCGGGGGATCAAGTCAGAGGATTACTATGCGTATTGCGAGGAGGTCGGTTGTGACATCTGGCCGGTGCTGTGCAGCGTTAAAGAGGCGTTGTATGAACCGGTGGGTGCCTGGCTGCCCGACCGCCTGATCCTACCGGGCACGTCGCGCTACGTCCAGGGCGTTGAGGTGCCGCTGGATTACAACAAGCCATTACCCGACGGTTTTGAATTGATCGAGTTGCCGCCCTGCAAAATGATGGTCTTCCAGGGAGAGCCATATGATGACGAACAGTTTGAGACAGCCATTAGCCTGACCTGGGAGCACATCAAGAAGTTCGATCCCACCCTTTATGGTTTCCGCTGGGCACCGCAATCCGCCCCGCGCATCCAGCTGGCGCCCCAGGGCTACCGGGGATATATTGAAGCGCTGCC
>CAYSZB010000169.1:0-2435 GCA_964435475.1 uncultured Anaerolineaceae bacterium
CCCTGCACAGCTGTAGGTGCCAGTACCACCTTTGCCAGGGGGTACCTCCGGGTCAGGGTATTGAGTATATCCTGCAAGGCGGCACCGGCTGAGGAAGTGACCAGTCCTATGGTCTTTGGTAATTCAGGGATCGGTCTTTTGTGATCTTGATCAAAAAGTCCTTCAGCCTCAAGCCTGGCTTTCAAGCGCAGGAATTCCTGGTAGAGCTCGCCTTCTCCTGCCGGGCGCATACTATCCACATAAAGTTGAACATCCCCATTAACTTCATAAACATTGACTGAGCCGTGAGCTTCCACTGCCACGCCGTCACGCATCTCAAATCTTACACGCAGCGCCTGGCCCTTCCACATCACACAACGAATGCCTGCGGTGCTGTCTTTAAGGGTGAAGTATAAGTGCCCGGATGGGTACTGTTTAAAGTTCGAAACCTCGCCCCTAACCCAGACATCCTGCAATATCTCATCCTGTTCAAGGAGCACAAGCATGTGCCTGACCAGCTGGCTGATGGATAAGATCGAAGGGGGGAGGGTGTTTACGAAATCCATAAGTTATAGGATAAGCGAAATAGTTTGACCTGTCAATAAGGCCGGAGATTTTGGAAAATCCACTTTAAGAATTTTCCAAAGGCAAACCCGGATAAAGAGCAAGTTAAGGGTAAAATTATCCGATGGAATATTTATGGACCCCGTGGCGTATGCAATATATTAATAGCAACCATCTGTGCCCTGAAAACCAGGGGTGTGTATTCTGCGAAGCGATCAAGCAACCGGAAGCATTCGAGAACCTGGTGGTCAAGCGTGGCTGCCAGGCTTATGTGGTGCTTAACCGCTTTCCGTATAACAACGGTCACCTGTTGGTTGTCCCTTACCTGCATGTATCAATGCTCAACGAATTAAGCGCAGGAATTCAACATGAGATGATGGACCTGGCAAACCTGTCTGTCTCGATCTTAAAAGAACTCTATAATGCACAGGGCTTTAATCTGGGGTTCAATATCGGCTCAGCAGCCGGGGCTGGCATTGCCGGCCACATCCATATGCACATCATTCCACGCTGGAATGGGGACACCAATTTTATTTCCACGATCGGCCAGACGAGGGTTCTGCCTGAGGAAATGACTGAGACTTATAATAAGTTGAAAATGGCGTTTGAATAATCAAAAAAAGGAGCCTCAAAGAGACTCCTTTTTGTTTACCAAGTATCCGGCTATTACCGCCGCTTGCCTTTAAAGAAAAGGCTGATCACAATGATCACACCCAGGGCGATCAGGATCACAGGCCAATATTTGATAAACTCAGGATCCAGGCCGAAATTGCCTCCGAAAATGAAGAACATGACCAGGCTGATCACGATCAGGATCAAACCACCACCCATGGAACCACGCACATGCCCGTCAATGATGCCTGACAGGATGATGCCCAGACCAACGAGACCCGGGATCAAAGTCCACATGTAATTCCAGCTGGCAAAACCAAGCGCATGATCCTGGGCATAGAGAATGCCACCGATACCGGCGATGATCGCTCCGGGTATCGCCAGCCCACCTATGCCTGAAAAAATGCCCGCCAGGATGAACACCAGCCCGACACCTATTACAATGAACGGCCAGGTCAGGAATTCAAAGAATTCGGGGTAAATGTTCCTCAGTAGGAAGAAGGCTCCTGCCAGGATAAGGATGGTGCCCAGTGAAATTGCTGCTCGTTTTTTCATATTATCTTCCCTTGATCTCATTAATGTTGACTTGATAATACCGCATAATTATCAACCTGGGCAAGTTGTTACTTGTTTCCCAACGGCTTGACATCACCAACCCCGGAGATATCCTGTGATACATGGGGATCGCCGTAGTACTTTACCGTGCCTGCACCGTTGATGACAATATCCAGTTCGTCCAACACCCAGACAGTCGATTGGCTGGCGCCATTGTAAGTGATGCTGGTCGTTGAAGTTTGCAGGTCGCCGGCATTATATCCGCCTGCGCCATTAATGACTACAGTCTGCTCAGTGACCAGCCCGGCAACAGTGACATTTGCGCCGCCATCCAGTTCCACAGTGAGCTTTGCTGATTGTAAATCCTCAAAAACCATATCTCCGGCCCCGTTAATGTTAAGCACGAATTCATTGCTGACCAATGGCTTTACCTGGAGATCAGCTGCACCATTTATCTCTATTCCTTTGAGATCGATCACGGTCAGACGATATACCATCGGCTTGGTGGGGATCACTTTTGACTTAAAAAATTCTGTATCAATGCCCAGGGTCAGGTTGCCATTCTTGACCTCACTGGTGATAAACGGAAGGACATTATCCTCGGCTTCAATGACCAGCTTTTCTTCGGTCCCCTGTTCAATGTAAAGCTCACCGGCGCCATTGAATGTGACCTGGTCATAACCGCTGACCTGGCGTTCTTCACTGGTAATAATCCCGGAACCTCG
>CAYSZB010000170.1:0-2431 GCA_964435475.1 uncultured Anaerolineaceae bacterium
CACATGATGATCTCCTTAACCCTGTGTTGACGCAGCAGGGTGCGCATGGGTTGGTAATGTAATGAGTATACATCGCTTCAGGATGGTTGTGAGGTGCCAGGGGAATGCGAATGCAAAAAGTTTTTCAGTGGTGCACTTAATAACTTTGGAATTTGCAAAGTTTTTCAGTCTACGACCGAAAAACTTTTGACATTTTCCATGTAATTGTGTAAAATAGGGCTGAGGAAAATCCAGATGTTGATCAACCGTGAAAATTATTTGGACAAACTGGTGGGTTATACGGATAAGAACCTGATCAAGGTGATCACCGGGGTCAGGCGTTGTGGCAAGTCTTTTCTACTACAGCTTTTCCGCAACGCCCTGGTCACTCGGGGCATCCCTGGAGATCACATCATTTACCTGAATTTTGAGGACCTCTCATTCCAGGATATCCAGGATGGACAAACCCTGAATTCATACATTACCCAACGCATGGTTGACCAGGGACGCTATTACATTCTGCTCGATGAAGTTCAATTTGTAAGGAATTGGGAAAAAGCGGTCAACAGCCTTCGCCTGGATGAGCACGTGGACCTCACATTGACAGGGTCGAATGCATCATTGTTAAGCTCTGAACTGGCAACACTTTTGGCTGGCCGTTATGTGCAGATCGAGATGTTTCCACTCTCTTTTGTTGAGTATCTTGAATTTTCTGGTCAGAGCGGATCGGACAATGAAACAGCGTTTAATGATTACATGCAATACGGATCCTTTCCGACCGTTGTCCTGAACGAATCCAAACAGCTGAAAGCAGACTTCCTGCGTGCATTGTACGATAGCATCATCATCAAGGACATCGTCACCCGGCATAAAGTAAAAGATGTTGAGACGCTTCATAAAGTCGTTCGTTTCCTCTTTGATACCATCGGGAACCCATTATCTGTTCAGAAGATCATCAATACCATCAAATCGGCAGGCGGGGAATCTTCGCACGAAATGATCAGCAATTACCTTAAGTACCTGGAAGAAGCTTATGTCTTTTACCCTGTGAAGCGCTTTGATCTGAAAGGCAAAGAGATCCTCAAAACCCAGGGGAAATACTATGGGGTAGACAGCGGTTTGCGAAATTTGATCGTATCTCCCGCCAGTGTAAATTTTGGCTTTGTCCTGGAAAATCTCGTTTTCCTGGAATTAAAACGCCGTGGGTATGAAGTGTTCATCGGGAAGATGAATGACATGGAGATTGATTTTTACTGCCGAAAATTGGATGAGATCTTCTATATCCAGGTTGCCCAGTCATTGGTTGATGAACAAACCAGGGTGCGTGATTTTAAAAGCCTGTTATCCATACCGGATAATTATCCCAAAATGATCTTATCAATGGACAGGATCGATCTTTCGTCACAGGGCATTGAGCATCTGAATTTGATCAAGTTTCTGACAAATCAGTAATTTATTTGCTTTCCCTTTTAAATTCTACAGCTGTTCTTAAGGTACCTGGATAGTACAGTTATCAATCATGTCAGGTCTAGCTGTTCAAAGGTCTTCCTGATCGCATTTACCTACCCAAAGTGACCGGTGATGTAGGTTTCGGTGCGCGGTTTATGACCATATGGTCTCCTGTTTTGCCCGGAGGAGCTCATCCTTACCCTTACCGGGCTTGCGACAAGGTTATCCCTGGAGAAGGACAACGGGTAATAATCGCCTGGACACTGCACAATGAGCCTTCCTTTTACTCAGGCTAAAAGTAACTTCTTCAGTTTCGCAACAAGGGTACATGTGCAGCGAAGCTGCGAAACTGCGAAACTGGTTAACATTCGATCGCCGTTTTCCAGCCATGCCGATCCATGCTCCAGGCATATCACAAGCTCAAAATTCCGCTTACAAATTCTTTTTGAGCCTGTTGTGTTGTACAATTGATCTACCGCAAAAGTGATGGAGGTTATCATGTCAAAGAAGACGATCGGGTTGATAGTGAGCATTGGCGGGGTGGTTTTAACGCTGCTCTCGGTGTTTGCCGATTACATCCGCCTGGGGTCCTACCCGGGGATTAATGGGGCGCAGATCGCCGGCATTGCCGTTGGACTGGTGGCTTTGGTTGTCGGGGTGTACCTGCTGCTAGCCAGCAAAAAGGCCTGAAAAGCAGTCTTGTTTGACGAAAAGGGGAAGCAAGGATCTTGCGGAGTGGGCCATCCTCACACCCTGGCAAGGTTTTTTGCAGTATAGTCTTGAACATCATGGGGGGGTTATAACAGGGTGCTGACTGTGGGTTAAGGTAGATAAATTCCAGGCTTAGCGATACATCCATTTTCAGCCATCTCTTCTGCCCTGACCCGGGCAGTGATATATTTAATCCACTAAATAATATACAGGAGTTGACCCAGACTGGGCACTCTCATGATCTGACTGGTATGAAACCATACGCCTCGCTCACTGAACACGGACAGGCACG
>CAYSZB010000171.1:0-2362 GCA_964435475.1 uncultured Anaerolineaceae bacterium
AAACCAACTTTCGCACATAATTGTGCTCAAAAGATCCCATTTGAAGCACGGATGCAAGATCTGCCCCATACTCAATCCTGTAAGTTATGACATTAAGGTTGCGAAGCTCCCGTTCCATCTCTTTGGCAATGGATCTTCCGCCAAAACTTTCCCCATCGATCAGGATCATGACGCACCCGATCCCATGCTCATACAATGCATGAAAAATTTCCATTATTTCGTTATCCACACAAACAGTAATGACGATTGCCGTGCTGCCCTTTACTAACGATGAAACTTGTGCGTTAATGAGGTTCTTTAAAGGTATTGTGCCATCCGCTGAAATTAACGCCAGGTTGTCAAAAATCTTGACCAGCTGCCTTTCCCCTCGGTCAGGTGTCAGCAGGGAATATCTTTTTGCGTTGATGCTTAATCCGACATCTCTTCTTTGGTTAATGTAATACCTTGCGATGGATGCTGCCAGGCATGTGGCATATTCAAACGTGGAAGGTGGAAGTGAGTATTTCCTTCTCTTTTCTTGAAACAAAAACGACCATCGGCTGTCATTGCTTAGTGTTTCTGGCATCTCAAAATGACCTTCTCGAAGTGCATCTAAAAAGATCCACACTTCTGCCAGCGGGTCTTTTTCAAATTCCTTAACAATTAGGGTGTTCTTTCTTGCAGATATCGGCCAATGTATCCTGCGCAGGGGATCTCCGGGCATGTATTCCCTGACACCGGATGAATATGGCGTAACTTCCGTGGTTTTTACCCTTAACGCCCGGCCCCCGGTCAGAAAGCCAAAAGGAGCAGGAAATTTTCCAATTTCAAAAAAATAAGGCAACACCATTAGGCGCGACTTGATATCAAATTCCCTTGATAGCGAGAAGATCCCCAACATGTCACCAGTCTCTATTCTTGTAGGGCCAAGTTGAAACAATCCCCTCCTGGTTAACTGGCTGTATGTATTGAATGACCTTGACTCATGTGCCTTGATGTTGGTTATGATCCTGGATCCTTCAGACCCCGGTAGGTCGCTTTCATCGATGATTTTGACCCATGCTTTTGGCAGAAATGACTGGTTCAGGATATCATACCGCTCAACGAATGTCTGTCCCACTTGCATGCGAAGTATTCTTGCCCGTCTAAAAACCCTTATTCCAATGATCGACAGGACCGACCACAAAATTCCAACCAGGAGGATCATTCCCCAGGTGAGCACCAATCTCAAGAAGATTTTATTATTTGAAATTCCTGGCAACAAGGCAGCCAGGCCGGAAGCGACAGCCAGGCCCAGTATCCACCAGAATGTTTTGCCGATCTTCATCAGAAAATTGTTTTATGCTGTTGTTGGGATTGGCACTTTCGCCAGGATTTCGTCAATGATGCGTGCCGCGCTTAATTCATGCAGCCGCGCAGATGGATTGACGACTACCCGGTGGGCTAACACATTCCTAGCCAGTGCTTTGATATCATCTGGTAAAACAAAATCACGTCCGTCAATCGCTGCTCTAGCCTGTCCGGCCCGGAATAGTCCCAGGCTGCCCCTCGGGCTGGCTCCCAGGAATATTTCGGGGTGTTCTCTGGTTGACCTGACAACTTCAACAATGTATCGCTCGACCGCCGGTGCCACATATACCTGCTTTATCAGCTCTTGCATCATTTTGATTTCCTCAACCGTGGTTACTGGCTCGATCGTCTCGATCGGATGCTGCAATTGTTGAAGTTCAAGGATCTTGATTTCATTCATCAGTGACGTGTATCCCAATTCTATGCGCATCAGGAATCGATCCAGTTGTGCTTCAGGAAGAGGGAAAGTCCCTTCGTATTCGATTGGGTTCTGTGTCGCCAGGATCATAAACGGTACAGGGAGTGGGTAAGTTACACCGTCTACAGTGACCTGTTTTTCCTCCATTGCCTCAAGTAACGCAGATTGCGTCTTTGGTGTGGCACGGTTGATCTCGTCTGCCAATACAATATGCGCCATCACAGGGCCAGCTCTGAATTCAAACTCCCGCGTGTTCTGGTTGTAGATTGACACACCGGTAACATCAGAAGGTAACATGTCAGGTGTAAATTGGATCCGTTTAAAAGAGCAACCTAGTGATTTTGCAAGGGCTTTTGCCAGCATTGTTTTCCCAACCCCGGGCACATCTTCGATCAACAGATGCCCCTGGCAAAGTAAACCGATCACAGTCAATCTGACGGTCTCAGCCTTCCCTACAATTACTTTTTCCAGGTTATTGGCAATTTTTTGAGAGAACTCTTTAACTTGACTTACTTCTACAGCCATTTTTATTCTCCTTGTTGCAGGATTTCCATTTACTACGAAAATTTAAGTTAATTAATATTATACTCCGTTGACTTATCCACAATTTTCTCA
>CAYSZB010000172.1:0-2351 GCA_964435475.1 uncultured Anaerolineaceae bacterium
GGCGATTGGCTGGGCAAAGCGCTTGGTCCCCTGGTGCGAATTTTACACCCCGAGGCGATCATCCCTGGATATCCCGGCTGCATTTTAGATAACCTGCTGCTCGCTCCTGCCCGCCTGGCATTGGAGTCATCCACCAACCTGCCTGCTGAACGCATGCCCCAACTTTTACCGGCGCGACTTGGAACCAGGCTGGCAGAGATCACTGCACTGGCACCGGTGATCAGCCGTTTTCGCCATCAGGATTGATCATAAAAAAGTTCTGGCGGGAACCAACTATTGGGGTTCCTTATGGTCCTTTTTTTCCAACCCGGGCAGCCCGGTTTCCTGTTTCGCTTCCTTTTCCAGTTGTCTTTTTTCCCTGGTCAATCGGCGTTCAAGCCTTCGCCCATCCAATAAAGCCAGCCTCCGCGCTTCGATCAATGTTTTTACAAGGAAATATCCGAACAATAGCACAACCATGATAAGCATGGCAATTCCCAGGACAGTGGTCCTGCCCAATACGGGCATAATAAAGAAGGGTGTTTTTATGAAAACCATAATGGTGTTGACCACGACGACCATAAAACGGATCTCGGTTGGACCGACTTTCGCGCCTGTGATCTCGAATATTCCGGTCACATATGTTTTCAGGTACACCAGGATCATCACCATCAGGTAAGCAATAGCCCCTAACAATCCCACAGCCACATTGACATAACCTGAAAGCACAAAACCAACGAATATCACCACAACACTGAATGCATCCACAGAGTGATCAACGAAAAAACCATAGCGTGGTCTTTCGATATGTCGATACCGGGCCAATGATCCATCCATACTGTCACCAAACCAGTTGAGCACAAATCCAAAACTGGCCAGCCAGAAAAAGTTCCTGTTAATCGGGACGAGGGCGTAACTTGCCAGGATTAGCAGCGATGCAAAAACCCCAATACCTGTCAGAAGATCTGGCCCCACCCATGCCGGCATATGTGCTGTCAGCCATTTCAGAATGGGTCTTTCAATAAAACCCAATAGAATATCATTAACCCGCTCATGTTTTTCAACTTCTTTTGTCATCTGCAGCCTTTCCTTTCGATCCAGGAAAATTAATTAGAGTTTCAGGCCACACAGGGTAGAACATGACCCATTGTCCTGGATCTTTTTTTATCACTTCTTCGGTCACATTCAATATATGCTCGGCATTTGTCATGATCTCCAGGTTCGGATCATTGATCGGTTGCATCCAGATCGGCTCTGAGACCTGCAACTGGTATCTATGATCGCTCAACATGATACAGCAGATCACAAAGATCGGCACGCCAGTCTCCTTGGCCATCCGCACATGCATCACCGGCAGGTTGGTAATCCTGCCACAAAATTTTGGGGTGTATTTTTCCAAAGTGGTTCCTGTGAGTGGACGGTCAACACCGGTCACCACCACGCCGCCAGACCGCAAGCGGGTCAGCGCCTTCCGAAAGGAGCTGATGGAAGTTGGTGTCACCTCAAAACCTGCTTTCTCACGCAACTTGTTCTGGACTTTATAAGCCTCATTCGGATTTGGAAAGGATAAGATCTGTGCTTTTACACCCATCAATGCCATGCCATGTGCCATCAGGTCAAAATTGCTCATGTGGGGACCCAATAGCAGGCAGGGCTGTTTAGATTCGATTCGCCTCAATAACATTTCAGACCCTGGTCCGAATGACATAACATCCAATAATTTTTCAGGACGCTTTATGAAATAAAAATAATCGAACAGGCTGTGTAATGCAGAAGTGAACACTTGCACTGTATACACATCGAGTTCCTTTTCCGTCGTATTCTCACCCCGCATTACCCATTGGTTGGCTTTAACCGCCTGTACCATTGGTAATTGCTGCTGCCTGGCGATCCACCTGGCAAGTCTACTTGCCAGTCGATATCCTGAACGCCGAGATATTACCCTACCGATCAGCATTCCCAATCGGACGGCCATCGCCCCATTGATAATTTCTTTTAGATAATTCATACCGTTCATGAGTTTGTAACGCTGAACTCAGGAAATCGATACGCCTTGGAAATTTAATAACTATGTAGTTTATTTAAGGTTTCGGATTATGCTTTTACCATTGTCCTTGGATTACGGTAACGCCTTGCAAGGTTGTGAATTGCCAGTGCCAGCATATAGCTCACCCCCGCAACCAGGATGATCGCCGCCCCGGAAGTCAGGTTCAGAGTATATGAGATCATCAACCCTGCCAGGGTGAACAGAACACTCAACCCGCATGCCAGCACCATGATCTTCCACATCGACTTCACGAAAAGACTGGCGATCGCAGGCGGAATGGTCAACAGGGCAATGATCATGATCAACCCGACCACGCGCATCGATA
>CAYSZB010000173.1:0-2306 GCA_964435475.1 uncultured Anaerolineaceae bacterium
TTTAGTGATCAGGAAATTATGTGGCTGAAATAAAAAAGCACAACCAATGGCTTAAGTAATTTTAAAAAAGACAGAGGACGCACGACCCCTAGATATGGCGGTCCATAGTAGTAAATACCCCCATATATAGCGGATGAGCGCGCAGGGGCTCGAACCCTGAACCAATGGCTTAAAAGGCCACTGCTCTACCATTGAGCTACGCGCCCGGCAGGGCATTATTTTAGCACGTCTGGGAATCTACGTCAACCTGGATTCACACTATCATCAATTTTCCTTTAGCGTGGTTATAATAGGCATTATTGATTGAACCAAGCGAGGTATAGAATGTCTTCATTAACCAAAAAACAAACCCTTCCCTTCGGCATGTGGCCCGGTTCCGTTTCACCCGAACTAATCAGCCAGGCAATCCGCCTGCAGGATGTGCAATGGGTGAAGGACGGGTCCACATTAACCTGGTGCCAATCTCTTTCAGGCAAGGCATCCATCCTTGCCAGGCCCCTAAGCGAAGCACCGCTTGATCTCACTGGATCCTACAATCCTTCTGGCGGTGTCGGCTATGGCGGTGGTGAGTTTTGTGCCGGCAGCAGTCTTCTGGTTTTTGCAGACAAGAATGGTCGCCTCTATCGCCGTTCATATGGCCATGGCTCTCCCACCCCGATCACACCCGCCTTTGGCTCTGCAGCCGCACCGGTCCTGTCACCCGATGGTCAGTGGGTGATTTATGTGCACACGTTTGAAGGCAACGACTTGTTGGCATTAGTCGACAGCCAGGGACAGCACTGGCCAAAAAAGTTGTCCAGCGGCGCAGATTTTTACATGCAGCCAGCCTTCAGCCCGGATGGCAAAGCTCTGGTCTGGGTGGAATGGGACCACCCCAACATGCCCTGGGATGGCACGCGCCTGATGTTTGCCATCCTGGATTCAGCTGAACAGAACCTGGTGGAAGTTCACCAGCTGGATGGCGGACTGGAAACGCCAACATTCCAGCCTGAATTCTCGCCGGATGGTCGCTACCTTTCATACCTAACCAATCGCGGTAAGTGGGACCAATTATTTCTATTTGATCTCCAAAATGGGAAAAAACGCACCCTCGTCGATAACTGCACCCTGATAAAGCCGGCCTGGGTGCAGGGGGTGCGCACTTACGCCTGGTCACCTGATAGCTTTTCGATCTATTTCATAGAAAACAAGGATGCCAGTAACATTCTCAGGCAGGTGAACTTGGTCAATGGAGAAACATCGACGGTTGACCTGGCACCTTACACTACATTTAGTCAGATTTCTGTTTCAAGCCATGGAGAGATCGCACTCATCGCTACTGCGCCCACCATCCCACCCCGCCTTATCACCTGGAAAGATAGTAGGATCAATGTCATCGCCCGCAGTCAGTCCGAATCGCTGGCTCCCACTGACTTGCCCCAGCCCATGCCTGTCGACTGGACATCTTCGGATGGCGAGCCGGTTTATGGCATTTACTATCCACCCACCAGCAGTAAATTTCAGGCAGATGGGCTGCCTCCCCTGGTCGTTTACATCCATGGCGGACCGACCTCCCAGGTCATGACTGGTTTTGACCTGGATACTGCCTTCTTTACCAGCCGGGGCTTTGCTTACCTGGTGGTCAACTACCGCGGTAGCACCGGTTACGGACGCAGTTACATGACCGCCCTGCGCAAACGTTGGGGGGATGCCGATACGATGGATGCAGCGGAAGGTGCGCTTGCCATGGTCGCCAGGGGACTGGCAGACCCGGGTAAATTGATCATCAAAGGCGGCAGTGCCGGCGGTTATACGGTCTTGAATGCGTTGGAACGCTACCCGGGGTTGTTCAAAGCCGGCATTTGCTCATATGGCGTCTCGAACCTGTTCACCCTGGAGATGGATACTCACAAATTTGAAGCCCACTACAATGCCTCACTGGTCGGTGAATTACCTGAAGCGGCCCAGAAATTCCACGACTGGTCACCCATCTTCCATGCGGACAAGATCAAGGATGCGATCGTTGTTTTCCAGGGTAAAGATGACAAGGTCGTCCCCCAGGCGCAATCCGACACGATCGTGGAAGCGCTGCGTGCCAATGGCGTCCCCCACGAGTATCACCTATATGACGGTGAAGGTCATGGTTTCAGGAAATCCGAGACCCTGGTCCACCACTATAAGGCAATCGACCGCTTTCTTAAACAATATGTGATCTTTAACTGATAGCGTTTCCGGTCAAATACTTATAATTGGGAATGGAGATTGGAAGAGTTTTCCAGGTATATACATGTCTGAAAACCAGTCACTAACTCTTGCCCAAAGAACAG
>CAYSZB010000174.1:0-2296 GCA_964435475.1 uncultured Anaerolineaceae bacterium
TGAACCATGAGTTCCACTGCATGAGCACACTGTTCATGATGATCACCGTGCCAATGCTCATGGCTTGGGGCAGCATGACATCCCACATCACCCGCCAATGGTTGGCACCATCCATGCGGGCAGCTTCGATCGTTTCCCGAGGTACATCGCGGTAGGCAGCAACCATCATGACCACAAAGAAGGCATTGGTACAGCCAGGGATCAGCAGTGACCAGCGGTTGCCCACCCAACCGAGGCTTTTAACCACCATATAGGTGGGGATCAAGCCACCACTGAACATGGCGGTCAGCATGACCAACAGGGTCAATGCCCCTTTGAGCTTTGTGTCCCGGCTCAGCACATAACCACCGGTGATATTGATGAACATACAGAAGAATGTGGCACCTAACACATAGATCAGGGTATTCATGTAGCCTTTTAACAGGCTGGCGTCTTTGAAAAGGTTCTTGTATCCTTCAAGGGTTGCCTTGCCCTCCGGTGTCCACAGGATGCCGGTATGCGCTAACAATGATTTCCCATCAGAAAAGGATGCCATCACGACGTGATACAGGGGAATAAGGCTGCTGAAGGCCACCAGCACCACCACCAGGATGATAAAGGTCTGCAGGAATTTCTCACCCGTGTTGAGCGTCTCAACCATACCTTCTCTATCTGCCCTAAATTTTCGTCTAATATTTGTCACATTTTGCATAGCAGACTCCTTTAGAAAAGGGATGTTTTTGAGAGCTTCCTGCTGAGTGCGTTGGATCCGACCAGCAGTAACAGGGAAGCCACCGACTGGAATAGACCCGAAGCCGTTGACAGCCCATAGTTAGCTGCGCTGCTGAAGGCCATGCGGTATGTATAGGTCGATAGCACGTCCGCAGTGACGTAAGTCGAAGGCATATACAACAACAGGATCTTATCGAAACCTACCATAAAGAACAAACCGCAGCGCAGGACGAACATCATAATGATCAGCGGTTTGATGCTTGGCAGGGTGATCTTGGTGATCCGCTGGAAGCGTGTGGCACCATCCACCGCTGCTGCTTCGTGGAAGTCCTTGCTCACATTGGCGATCGCAGCCACAAAGACGATCGAACCGAAACCGATCTCCTGCCAAAGCCCGGTGAACAGGTTGATCAACCAGAAGACAGGAATATTGGGATTGGCCAGCCAGTTCTGCTGTTCTAATCCCAGGAATGTCAACACTTGTGTGATTGCACCCGTATTTCCGACAAATTCCCTGACCAGTTGCGCCACCACCACGGCAGCCACAAAGTGCGGCATGTAGGTCATGATCTGGACGATGCGTTTAAACTTCTTGTTCTGGATCTCAGAGATCAGGATGGCAAAAATGATCGGCAGGAAAAAGCCGATCGTGAGGTTCAGCAAAGCCATCGACACGGTGTTGCGCATGACCTGCGGAAAAGTTTCGCCTGTGAACAGGTCAATGAAGTTCTGCAGGCCGACCCACTTGCTCCCGAAGATGCCTTTGGAGACCTTAAAGTCTTCAAAAGCGATCAGGATGCCAAACATGGGAATGTAGTGAAAAACAATAAAATATAAAGCTGTGGGAATGAACAACAGATACAAAGACCAGTTCTGTTGGAAGTCCTTCCGCCAACTGGTGGTTTTAACCCCAGATTGCGCCGGGTTGGGCGTTTTTTTCATATTGCCTCTCCTAACGCTAAAAATGTAAGAGAGTTAAGGTGGATATCTCCACCTTAACTCTCTAATTCAACCGATATTACGGTTTCGGGTTTGCAGCCTGGTAATCTGCAAAGGTCAAGGTCAGGATCTGTTCCAACTGGCCGGAATCATTCTTGAAAGTGAAGAAGAAGCCGGTCTTGTAATCGCTGGTAACCTCGATCGGTTTGTTCTCAAAAGTTGCATCCAGGGTGATAGCCCATGCAGGTAACTGGCCCGTGGTGTCCACAGTCCAGGTACCCTGGGTCACAGTACCCATGCCAACATAGTTCAGTTTACAGGTGCCATCTTCGAACATTTCGAGGACAACATTCGGGTCTGTCGTGCCAACCCAGGTGTACTTTGGTCCAGGGATGACCTGTTTCATGACCAGTTGAACATCATTGACGCCGTCGGAGGTGGGGAACGCGAAATCATTGAACAGCCTGGTTTCGTAGTTCAGGGGAACATTGACGGTCTGGTCATTTATCGTGATATTGAGAGAGTAATCAGCTGCCATCTCCCAGGTACCTTCGATCTCACGTACCTGGCCAGCAGGATATTCGAGAGCCAGTTTGGCAGTCTTGTCCTCATAGAGGTAGGTTATGCCTTTCATCTCGCCATAAGC
>CAYSZB010000175.1:0-2238 GCA_964435475.1 uncultured Anaerolineaceae bacterium
TCATGGCCATTCTGGATGACACCTCCCCCCTGGTCCAACAGGTATCGATCGATGAGGCTTTTCTCGATGTTACGGATATGCCCCAATCCGGAAAAACGATTGCCCAGGATCTGCAGCTCCGTATTAGAAATGAAGTGGACCTGCCTTGTTCAATTGGTGTGGCAACTAACAAGCTGGTTGCCAAAATTGCCAATGACTTTGGCAAGTCAAATTCCAGGAAAACAACCGCCCCTTGCGCCATCACGGTTGTTCCCCCGGGCACTGAAGCCGCATTCCTAGCCCCTCTGCCAGTTCAGGCACTTTGGGGTATTGGCCCAAAATCGGCCCAAAATTTAAAGTCCCTCGGCATTATTACGATCGGTGACCTTGGCAGCCTGAGCGACCAGCACGCTGTGGATATGTTTGGCAGGCACGGCGTTTCATTGCGGGATTCAGCACTCGGCATTGACGATTCCCCGATTCACCATGGGCATGAAGCAAAATCAGTCAGTAATGAAACTACATTTTCAAGCGACATTTCGGATTATAAGGAATTGCTGGATACTCTCAGGTATCTTTCTGAAAAAGTAGGTGCCAGGTTAAGAAAATCTGCCCAAGCCGGCAACACGGTCCACATAAAACTCCGTTATGGAGATTTTACAACCTACACCCGTCAAACCAAAGTTCCTTACTACACCAACCAGGATAAAGAAATCTACACAGCTGCAAAACAACTCTTTGATAACTTGTGGAACCGGTCCTTGCCTGTCAGGCTGCTTGGTGTCGGGGTGAGCGACTTGGGTGAGCCTCTGCGCCAGCTGGACTTCTGGTCACAAAAAAACGATCTTCGGGAACAGCAGCTTTTGACCGCGGTTGATCACCTGAAAGAAAAATTCGGTAAGAAGATCATTCAACGAGCCTCCCACCTCAAACCACCTGATACAGGAACGAAGTCCTGAACTAAAGCTGCAATGTTGACCTGTACATCTTCAGGATTTTCTTGGCGATGATCGTCCAGTCAAAACCCTTTGCATAACTGGCTGCATTTTCACCCATTGTTTTGCGTAGTTCCTCATCGATTAACAAGGATCTCATCCGGTCCGCCAGGATTTCCGGCTCCTGTCTCGGCACAAAGTAACCGGTTTTTCCTTCCTTCACCAGGTATCGCAGCCCACCCACTTCTGATGCGATCACTGGCGTCCCGCAGGCCATTGCCTCCAGGGCAACCATGCCGAAGGACTCGTAATGCGAGGGCATCACCACAACTTCGGCGGCTGAATAATAATATGGCAGTGTGTCCTGCCCTCGCTTGCCGGCAAAAATGATCACATCTTCAATGCCGAGTTCGGCAGCAAGTTTCTGCAGCCTTTTCATCTCGGATGATGCGTCCTCAAGGTGTAAATCTTGTTCTCCACCGATGATCACCAGGTAATGGGGGCATTTTTTACACTTGATCTTGAGTTGCGCCATTGCCTGGATCAAAGTGTCGATCCCTTTTAAAGGCTCGATCCTTCCCACAAAAAGCACCATCCGGTCACTGGTGGGAATACCGATCGCTTCCTTGGCTTCGTCCATCGGGATCGGGTAGAACTTGCTGCTGTCGACACCAGGCGGGATCGTAACGATCTTTGATACCTCAGCCCCATAAAGTGTCCTGAGTTGCTCGACCTCCGATTCAGTCGCGGCAACGATCTGATCCACTTGCTGAATAACCCTTCTCTCACCATCAAAACGGTACGCACCTTCGAGTTCATCAGCCGACCGTGCGATTTCTTTTTTCACCAGGCCTAAAGTATGGAACATTTGCACCACTGGCACCTGCCAGAGTGCCTTCAAATTCAGACCCGCCACGCCAGACATCCAGTAATGGGCATGGATCATGTCATATCGCATTCCTTTCGCATCCGCAAAGTTGTGGATCTCTTTTGAAAAATCATCAATGTAGCCTGCCAGCTCAACCTTAGGCAGGCTGTGTTCGGGTCCTGCCGGGATATGCACTACCCGGTTCCCGTGACCCAGGTCATGCAGCACATGCGGCACATGTTCATCCTCGGAACGGGTAAAGACATCCACATGCACCCCCAACATCCCCAGGTGTTTGGTGAGTTCCCTGACATAGACATTCATCCCACCGGTATTTTTCCCTCCCAGGATGGCCAGGGGGCAGGTGTGAAAAGATAACATCGCAACATTCATTTTGGTCTCAGGTGATGAGCCAGCAGATGGTATCCACTCCAATCACCGAGCTGGACTGCGATT
>CAYSZB010000176.1:0-2229 GCA_964435475.1 uncultured Anaerolineaceae bacterium
ATTTGAGTTTCTCCGGTCTTTCATTTTATGCAAATTTGCAGTACAATTGCAAATATACACGAGGTGAACATGACCAGCAAATACATTACCCGCCAAATTGAACCGCTATTAGAAAAAGCTGCCAGGGAATTCCCGGCTGTTGTTTTGCTCGGGCCGCGCCAATCAGGCAAAACCACCCTTTTACGCCATTTTTCCAACGAACTTTACCCGATCATCTCTTTGGAACCACCCGATGTACGGCTTGCGGCAACGAATGACCCGCGTGGTTTTCTGAATATTTATCAGCCCCCGATCGTCTTTGATGAGATCCAAAATGTGCCTGATCTCCTTCCCTATATAAAGGAAAGAATAGACCTACACCGTGACCAGGCAGGTCAATACATTCTTACCGGATCACAGAACCTGTTACTGATGTCACAGGTCACTGAGAGCCTGGCAGGCAGGGCAGCAATTCTCAAGCTGCTTCCTTTAACCCGCAGAGAAGTATTTGGCATGCCCGATAAGCCCTTCCCCTGGGAAGAAGAAACTCGGGATGTCTTTCCTGCCCAAAGCCGGGAGGAACTCTGGAACGCGATCCTCAGGGGGTCATATCCTGAAATTGTAGCCAACCCAACGAGGAATACCCGCTCCTGGCATAACAGCTATCTGCAAACTTACCTTGAGCGGGATGTACGGAACTTGCGTAACCTGGGTGACCTGGGTACCTTCCAGGTGTTTCTGCGTGCCCTGGCTGCGCGTAGCGCCCAGTTGCTGAATCTCAGTGAGCTTGCGCGTGATGTCGGCATTTCGGTTAATACGGTCAAAGACTGGATATCGATCCTGGAAGCCAGTTTCCAGGTTTTCATCCTCAGACCTTACTTTGGCAATCTCACCAAGCGCCTGGTTAAATCGCCCAAAGTGTACTTTATGGATACAGGCTTGCTGTGTAACCTGGTCGGGTTGCGCGATGTTGAGCACGCTTATGCCGGACCGATGGGTAGGCTCATCTTTGAAAACATGGTGGTTGCCGATCTTTATAAGACCTACCTGCACCGTGGAGAAGAATCACCGCTTTATTTCTGGCGCACATCGCTGGGTGATGAGGTAGACCTTGTCATCGACACCCAAACAGGCTTGCTGCCTGTGGAGATTAAGTTGTCTGAAACCCCCAATTTGGAAATGGCCAGTGGGATCAAGGTCTTCCAGGAAGCGTTTGGCGAAAAAGCCCGCCCTGGGATCGTGGTTCACCCCGGGGACATGCTGCTGCCTCTCGGGAAAGGCGTGACTACATTGCCATTGAATAGGTTATAAGAAGAGTTTATATCAATCTGAAGAGTGGTAATTTTCTTGATGACTTATAAGGAGGATGCTATGCACGCAGAAAGTTCGGATGATATCTACACCAACAAGGTTCCTGTTGGCAACCGAACATATTATTTTGATGTCAAGATGTCCAAATCAGGGTCAAAGTATCTAAGAATCAGCGAATTAATCTTAGGAAAGAGTAATCCCCAACGCATAATGATCTTTGAGGAAGCAATACTAGAATTCTTACATGCAATCAATGAAGAGCCAATAGATCACTCCATTAAATTATTCCCCGCCCAAATTGTGTCAGCCATTCCCCAATCTTTGGGCAGAATTCCGTCAGCGACATATTTGTGGAAACTTGAGTATTCCCATGTGGCAGGTTCTGTGACCAATCCATGTTTTACAGGATTGTAATGAATATACTCAATGTGGTTGTTAAGATCGTTTTCATCCCGAATTAGATGTTCCCAAAAACGGCGCTGCCAGGTATCCACCTCACCTTTCTTTTGGCGGGAAATAACTTTGCTATCTTTATTCGTATTCCACTCACGTGAAAATTTACTTTTGATCAACCTCCAACGGGTTGAATAATCACTTGATGATGGAGGTAAGGACCATATGCAATGGAGATGATCGGGAAGGATTACCATGGCATCAACTTGAAATGGCATCCTTTTTTCGGTGTAATCCATGGCGCTGCGAAGCAATTTAACTGCCCGTGGATCGGAAAAGATCGGGATGCGTTGGAAAGTGACCAGGGTAAAGAAGTAAGTACCACCTGGAATGTACACTCGACGATATTCCATGGGAGAATTATATGATATTGTTGGTCAATTCCCGCCCTCTTGTATTAGGTGTTGGGGTAGGTTGTGGTTGAGGAGTGGAAACAGGCATCTTTGTATCACAAACGATGAATTTCAACCAACCGGTCTCCGAAAC
>CAYSZB010000177.1:0-2190 GCA_964435475.1 uncultured Anaerolineaceae bacterium
ACCCGCGGTACAAGAAAATCCAGGAAAAATATAAGAACGACAAGGAAAAATTTGCGCAGGAGCAGATGAAGTTGTATAAAGAATTGGGGGTCAAGCCGATGGGCTCATGCCTGCCTAACCTGATCCAACTCCCGATCATCATCGGCCTCTACCAGAGCATCATCAAAGGAATGGCGGCAACGCCTTATGAATTGTTGAACCTGGAAAGAATTGTTTACTCATTCCTGGAACCAAACAAACTCCTGCCGCTGCAGAACAAATTCCTGTGGATGGACCTGGGCCAGCCGGAAAGACTTTCGGTCTTTGGCGTGCAGATCCCAGTCCTGGCGATCATCGTTGTGTTGACCACCTTCCTGCAATCGAAATTAATGCAGCCGCCAACAACAAACCCCAACGACCAGGGTGCGGCTTTTTCAAAAGCAATGAACCTTTACATGCCCATCCTGATGGGTTGGATGGCTTATTCACTGGCATCCGGCCTGGCTTTATACTTCCTGATCAGCAATATCGCCACCATCGCACAATATGCCATCATGGGCAAAGTCAACTGGAAGAATCTTTTCACATTTGGTCCAAAGCCTGCCAGCGCACCGGTCAGTTCGCGGCAAAACCAGGTCAAACCGACCAAACCGGAACCGGTTGTGATCGATGAAGATGAAGATGATGAGGAAGAGGAAGTTGAAAAGGTGGGCAAGCCATCTGCCAGATCAATGGTCAAACAACGACGACCTCAAATGAAGAAGAAAAAGTAAGTTCCATAACTGGAATTTAATTGCGAGGAATTTATGGATAATGAGATGACATCAATTGAAAGCAGTGCATCAACTGTTGATGAAGCAATAGAAAAGGGTCTTGAGTCACTTAATATAGCTTCTGCCGAGATGGTCGATGTGGAGATCCTGGATGAGGGCAAGCGCGGACTATTCAAGCGCCCTGCACGGGTCAAGTTAACGCTTAAGACCCAAAGCCAGGAAACCAAGGATGAAGGAATAACTGCGGTCGAGTTTGAAGCAGACTCTGAAACACCTGCTGAAGGTAACTGGCTGGATGAAAGCGAAGCTAGCGGTGATGAAGTGCTGGAAATTGCCAGAACGACGATCAGAGAGCTGCTTGAGCACATGAAGGTCAATGCGGAAGTAAAAGCAGTCTATGGCGAGACTGATGACCAGGGTGAAATGCCAGTAATGGTCAATATTGAGGGCAATGACCTCAGTTTCCTGATCGGACGGCGGTCTGAGACGATCAATGCGCTGCAATACATTGCCAGCCTGATCATCAACAAGAAATTAAACCGCTGGATCCCACTGCAGGTCGATGTGCAGAATTACCGCCAGCGCAGGGAGCGTGAATTGCGCAAACTGGCAAGGCGCATCGCCGAGCAGGTGGCTGCATCCGGGCGAAAACAATCTCTTGAACCCATGCCAGCAAATGAAAGACGGATCATCCACATGGAATTGCGTGAGAATGGTAGCGTTGAGACCGAGTCAACCGGTGAGGATCCCTACAGGAAAGTAGTCATTTCACCGAAGGGTTGAAATTCAAGCAAAGCAGATGATTTTCGTATAGAATAGTGTTATATGGTTCAGAATTTCCATGTAACACTATTTTTTTGGATGTGAGAGGTAAAAATGCGCGCTGTTGATGTGATTACAAAAAAACGTGACGGATTGGTGTTGAGTAAGGAAGAAATCAGCTTCTTTATTGAAGGATTTACGTCCGGTGAAATTACAGACTACCAGGCCGCAGCCTGGGCAATGGCGGTGCTCTTGAAGGGGATGAATGCCAGGGAAACGACTGATCTGACCATGGCAATGGCTCATTCCGGGGAGATCATGGACCTTTCGGATGTGGTGCCAATTGCCGTGGACAAACACTCCACAGGCGGTGTCGGTGATAAAACAACCATCACGGTGGCACCGATCGTGGCGGCATGCGGGCTTCCGGTTGGAAAAATGTCCGGTCGCGGGCTTGGGTTCAGCGGCGGCACACTCGACAAGCTGGAATCGATCCCGGGGTACCGAACTGATCTTAATACAGATGAATTTAAACAGCAATTGAAGGAGATTGGCATCGTTTTAACCGGGCAAAGCCTGGACCTGGCGCCAGCTGACGGTAAATTGTATGCCCTGCGGGACGTCACCGGGACGGTGCAATCGATCCCGCTGATCGCTTCATCTGTGATGAGCAAGA
>CAYSZB010000178.1:0-2135 GCA_964435475.1 uncultured Anaerolineaceae bacterium
GGTAGGGCTGCCGCCACCTTGTTCAATGCCCTGGCTTCGTCGGCGCTGGCACCATTATCCAAGGCTTCCCTTTCGAGCCCAGTGTAATAGGTCGCTGTGGTTATCGAATAACCGCCGCCCATCGAATGCCCGGTAACGCCAATTTGGGAAGCATCCACGAAGGGCAGGCCGGCCAGGTATTCCACGGCGTCGACCATCCCGCCGGATTGGACACTGATCGTGTCATTGAATCGGGCTTCGGGTACAGAGGAATCGCCGTGTTTGTAGGCGTTCATGGCAAAGACTACATAGCCACGGCGAGAAAGCTCGACGTAATTGATATCCTGCATTTCGCGGTTGTTGAGGTACCCGTGGCTGGTGACAATCGCCGGCGCAGGTTTATCCACGGTGGCTGTATCAGGCACCAGGAGGTAGCCAGTCAACGTGCCAACTTTGGTGACCAGGGATATCTCCTGAACATCCACCCTGCCAAAGCTCGTCTGAACAGCGCCAGCAACCAGCATGCTGACCAGGATAAGGGAAATTGAGATCACCAACAAAATTTTCGATCGTTTTTTCATGCTTCCTCCAGGTAATTATGGGTTTTAATGTAAGTGATAATGCACCTCAATTATATGCTGACATACCCAAGAATGCTTATTTTGGGTGAATATTCGCATAATTTGTGACAAGTTGTCCTCATTGGTAAATCGTTCCCGGTAATATGAGATTTCCTGAACATAGAATGTGTCTTCTTGATTTATCAGCCACTGCCTTGATATAATTTTGTCCATGGTTAACTTTTTTCACTTACTATCACACGAGGAGTCGCCTTAAGGAACCAGGACAACCTGGCAGCTTCAGGCACACAAGGAGAACTAGCATGCATTCGCGAAAGTATGGATGGGTCGTTACGTTTGCAGGACTGGGGGTCAACTTGATCCTGGGCGTTTTATATGCCTGGAGCATCATCTCAGCCGACCTGATCGATCGTTTGAATTGGACCGCTACAATGACACAGATACCTTATATGGTTGCATGTGTCATTTTTGCTTTTTCGATGATCCCCGGGGGCCGCTTGCAGGATAAATTCGGTCCCCATTTGGTTTTGGTGCTCTCGGCGGTTCTGGCGGGCATCGGTTTTATCTTTTCGGGCGTTTTCCTGACGGTTCTCGGGTTGACCATCTTTTTTGGCGTGGTATTCGGCCTGGCGATGGGGCTGGGTTATGCATCGCCGACCCCCGCTGCTGTGAAGTGGTTTGAAAAAAGCAAGCGGGGATTGATCTCGGGGATCGTGGTGAGCGGTTTTGGCCTGGCGCCAGTGTATGTCGGACCGTTGACGCACAATTTGATCACCCAGTTCGGAATCGAAACGACATTCATCATCCTTGGGTCGGCTTTCTTTGTGATACTGATGATCCTGGCGCAGGTGATCAAGAATCCCCCTGTGGGATACCAGACCGGGGACCCGGTACCGCAAGAAACAGTGGAAAACACAACCCCAAAGGTTGAAATGACTGCCAGGGAGGTGCTGCGGACAAGGGCGTTCAAGTTGTTGTGGATGATGTTCTTCTTTGGCACCTTTGCCGGACTGCTGCTGATCGGACAGCTTTCCAAGATCGGGTTGGAACATGCCGGCATCACAAGTCCTTACCTGCTGATATCGGTCTATGCGGTCTTCAACTTTTTGGGCCGTATCATGTTCGGCACCGTCTCTGACCGGCTCGGAAGAATGCGGACTCTCTTTTTGATGTTCCTGGTGCAGGTAATGGTGTATTCGGTATTCTATTTCCTCGAGACACCGCTTTTGCTGGCGGGTGGGGTGGCAATTGTCGGGCTGACGTTTGGCGGGATGGTGACCATCTTCCCGGCGGCAACTGCGGATAACTTCGGTTTGAAGAACCTCGGCTTTAATTATGGGCTGCTGATCACTGCCTGGGGTGTGGGCGGGTTGATCGGTCCATTGTTGGGAGGACTGGTGCGGGACCATACCGAGGCTTACCTGTGGAGCTTTGTGATATCGGCGGTGCTCAGCGCTTTGGGGGCGATGTTGACCTTCTTTATGCGGGAGCCGCAGAGGAAAAGCGGGTAGTCTCTCACTGTTATACAGTGATAGATGGCTTTTAGGGGGATCGTATGCGTCAACGGCGGAGAGC
>CAYSZB010000179.1:0-2134 GCA_964435475.1 uncultured Anaerolineaceae bacterium
CCATTGCTATCTTTTAGCTCAATCCTGGCGCAAGACACCCGACTTACCAGTTATGTTTCCTTGTATTCGCCATCGATCACGTCCTCGCCGTCGCTGGATGAGGGCGGTGGGGTCGATGGACCCTGCTGGTCACCCGGTGAAGGCTGTTGATAGGCTGCCTGGCCAACCGCCTGCAGGTCGGTCTGCAAGGCCTGGGTGGCTGAGCGGATGGTACTGACATCCGAGCCCTGTACAGCATCCTTTAATGTCTTGATCCGACTTTCTACAGCTGCCCGCTTGTCCGCCGCCACTTTGTCGCCCAGGTCACGCAATGCTTTTTCGGCCTGGTAAACAAGCGAATCACCCTGGTTGCGTGCTTCGATCAATTCCTTGCGCTTTTCATCCTCACCACGGTGTTGCGTAGCTTCATTGACCATGCGATCGATCTCCGACTTGTTCAGGTTGGTTGAAGCGGTGATGGTCACCTTTTGTTCCTTGCCGGTCGCCTTGTCTTTGGCGGTCACGCTCAGGATGCCGTTGGCATCGATATCAAAAGTTACTTCCACCTGCGGGATGCCGCGCGGAGCCGGCGGGATGCCATCCAGGCGGAACCGCCCAAGGGTCATGTTGTCGGTTGCCATGGAGCGTTCGCCCTGCAGGACGTGGATGTCCACTGCTGTCTGGTTATCCTCGGCAGTGGAAAACACTTCGGTCTTCTTAACCGGGATGGTCGTGTTACGCTCGATCAGCTTGGTCATCACCCCGCCCAGGGTTTCCACACCCAGCGAAAGCGGGGTCACGTCAAGCAGCAGGACGTCCTTGACATCCCCTGCCAGCACACCGCCCTGGATGGCAGCACCAATGCTGACCACCTCATCGGGGTTGACACCTTTGTTGGGTTCCTTACCGTTGGTCAACTTGCGCACCAGGTCCTGGATCATTGGCATGCGGGTTGCACCACCCACCAGTACCACTTCATTGATCTTATCTACGCTCAAGCCTGCATCCTTGATGGCATTTCTGAACGGGATAACACAACGCTCAACCAGGTGAGAGGTCATTTGCTCAAAGCGTGAGCGGGACAGTTTTAACAACATGTGTTTGGGACCATTGGCGTCAGCTGTAATGTAGGGCAGGTTGATCTCCGTTTCCATGACAGTCGATAGTTCGATCTTGGCCTTCTCAGCCTGTTCGCGCAGGCGTTGGAGTGCCTGACGGTCATTACGCAGATCAATGCCATTTTCCCGCTGGAACTCATCCGCTGCCCAATTAACGACCACCTCATCCCAGTCATCGCCGCCCAGGTGGGTGTCACCATTGGTTGCCTTGACATCCACGATGCCACCGCCAACCTCGAGCAGGCTGACATCGAATGTACCGCCACCCAGGTCAAAGACCAGGATGATTTCATTTTCCTTTTTATCCAGGCCATAAGCCAGGGCTGAGGCGGTTGGTTCGTTGATGATCCTGAGCACTTCCAGCCCTGCGATCTTGCCGGCGTCCTTGGTTGCCTGGCGCTGGCTGTCATTGAAATATGCCGGCACGGTGATCACCGCCTTGGTGACCGTTTCGCCCAGGTAAGCTTCAGCGTCAGCCTTCAACTTGGCGAGGATCATGGCAGAAATTTCCTGCGGGGAGAATACCGAACCGGTTACAGGGACCTGTACGCGGGCATCCCCGGTGGGACCTTTAACCACTTTGAATGAGACCATCTTGCGTTCTGATTCCACCTCGTCAAAATGCCTTCCCATGAAGCGCTTGATCGAGTAGATCGTATTTTCAGGGTTGACCACTGCCTGGCGTTTCGCCTGGATGCCAACCATGCGTTCCTTGTTTTTGTTAAATGCAACAACTGATGGAAGCAAGCGTGAACCCTCTGCCGTAGAAATGACAGTCGGCGAGCCGCCTTCCATGATCGATACCACACTATTTGTCGTACCAAGATCAATTCCAATTATCTTACTCATAAAACACCTTCCTTTTATTTATCATTAGAAAAATAGTATGTAATGAGTGCTAGAAAAATATTAACGATATGCAAGAATAAGATAAAAATAGGAGAGGAGCATCTCACTGAGGGTCATTGTGATAGAATAAAAATAAGACCTGATCACGAATAATTTGCCATTTTTCTAATTTCTATAGAAAACTCAAA
>CAYSZB010000180.1:0-2086 GCA_964435475.1 uncultured Anaerolineaceae bacterium
TTGGCTATTTGTTGGGCGGATTGTTGTTAGGTGTGATAAGCTACGGGTTGGTCGCCTGGTTGATGCGTATAGAAGAAATTAAAAGCTTGCTGGACGTGATAAGAACCAGAGTTAAAATACATGTCCCTGATAAGAACGTGTAATGTAAAAGAAATGGCTTATCGAAGCTGGCTTTTCAGGATGGACAAAGGTTCCTGGTTATCGGGTTCTTCAATTAATGAAGCACTATAATGCGCATAGATAATCCTCCCGTTTCGATTCACCAGGAAAACACTTGGCGTGCCAAAGGTAAAAAATTGCTTGACCTGTAAGTATTTTTCTGCAACCTTTGACCCTTTGTCACTCAAGATCAAGTAGGGTGGATCGTTCTGCCTGATATAGCGTTCGATCATTTTGGGACCGTTGGGTACCATAACTAGGATGTCGGTATCCAGTGCCTGGAACTTATCGTGGTCATGACGCAACTGCGCCATGTGGTTTGTGCAGTGTGGTCAGACAAAACCAATGTTAAATACCAGGAGAACATTTTTACTTTTGTAGATCTCTGATAGCGTATACACACGGCCAGTGAGATCAGGAAGGGAAAAATCTGGTGCCAAATCGCCAATTATTAATTTTTCCATTTTTTAAATTTCCTTAGCTGCCTAGAGGCATTATAATCCAAACAATGATCGACACAGCAAGACCGAAGATGATCCCTCCCATGGCTTCACCCGGTGAGTGACCGATAACCTCGCGCAATTCTTTGAGTTCCTGTTCAGGCCAGACTTTTCGTTCAAAAGCTTCTTTAATGATCATATTGATGCGTTGGGCATGGTATCCTGCCTGGCGACGGACGCCTGTTGCATCGTAAATGACAATACCTGAGATCGATAGAGCCAGGATGAAAAGCGGGTTGTCAAAACCGTGATAATAACCAATAGAAGCGGTAACCGCAGTCATGAGTGAAGAATGCGAGCTGGGCATTCCACCCGGGCCAAGCATGCGTGCCCAGTTCCACTCTTTGGTTCGAATTAATTCAATGGGGGCTTTTAGTAGCTGCGCCAGGATCCAGGCAATAAAGCCGGCAATTGCCACCGGGCTGGTGAAAATGGCTGAAAATGGCATATTAATCCAAATCTCCGGGAACTGTGCCTTGCTCAGCCAGGAGCGTCTGCACCTTCAACTCCGCATTGGCAAGCAGCCTGCTGCAATGTTTGATCAGCAACTGGCCTTCCTCAAACAGTTTAATGGATGCTTCAAGTGACTGTCCCTGCGCCTCTAGTTTTTCAATTATCCCCTGCAGAGCCGCCATTGTTGTTTCATAGTCCATCTTATTTACTTTCTCTTCCATTTCAGGCATTTTGCTCCTCCTGTTTCTTTTCCTTTGTCAAAACCTTGATCGAACCATCCTGCACCCGAATGATTAAAGTTTCTTCCACGTTGACCTGTGATACATGGGTGACAATACTGCTGTCAATTTCGCGGGTGACGATGGCATACCCCCGTTTTAAAATACCCACCGGGTCCAGGCTATCCAGGTGATCATTGAGGCTTTCAATTTTGGACCTTTGCCCTTTCAGGCCGGTTTGCATTGCCCTTAAAAAGCGGCTTCCCAGTTCATCCAGTCTTTGAGCCTGGATATTGATGCGGCCAATTGGACTGAGTCGTTTCAGTCGATCACTGTTGATCGCAAGGAGCTGGTGAGCATTGCTTAATGTACTGTTCATGACAGCGTATAGATTATCTGCCTGTGAGGTCAATGTGCTTTCGAGGTCAGTCAATGTGACCGGTGTGGCCAGTTCTGCTGCGCCAGTTGGGGTGGGCGCCCGAAGATCCGCCACAAAATCTGCGATTGTAAAATCGGTTTCATGACCCACGCCACTGATCACCGGCGCTGCAGATGCATAAATCGCCCTCGCCACACTTTCGGCATTAAAACCCCACAGGTCCTCAATTGACCCGCCCCCGCGGGCAACGATGATCACATCCGGTTGAACCTGCTTATTCAACCGTTCCAGGGATGAAACAATTCCGTTGGGCGCTTCCACTCCCTGCACAGCTGTAGGTGCCAGTACCACCTTTGCCAGGGGGTACCTCCGGGTCA
>CAYSZB010000181.1:0-2063 GCA_964435475.1 uncultured Anaerolineaceae bacterium
GCCAGAACCGCCAGTATCTTCTTGCCAGTGTAGTCTGCTTTTTTCTTCACGGAACTTTCCTTTGATTGGTTCGAAGGACAATTATACAGGGATTAAATGATGATCGCCAGTCTTCTGGGGGGGAGAAAGACCGGCGATCATTAAGGGGTACCATAAAAGCCTAAATGCTTTTACGGCAGACACGGGGGTACCAATAATGTTTTGTGTCGCGCCATATATTACTGCAATTTATTTTTTATTGGATTAATATCAGGTTAGAGTTTACCAAAAAGGTCTTATTTGTTATATTTTTCCTGCCGCCGTGCATCCTTGAACATCTTTTCCCATTCGTCCACTTCGCCCGGGCTCAGTTCTGGTTGCGGGTCTTCCTCCCCCGCCCGCGCCTGGTCTGCCTTTGCCATCTGTGCCGCAAACCCCGCGCTTGTCAGGTGCCCGGCGTGCATGCTTTTAACCGCCACGATCACCATGCGATCGCTCGTCACCACCTGGTAATTCCAGGCGTTCTTCCCCAGGCGGTGCAAAAAGGCAATGATCGCCTGGTCTGCTGTCCTCCCCTTCTGCACGAAGTGCGCCTTGACCGCCCCGAATGAGCGTTCGCCATGCTGGCCATGTGCCGCCTGGTCAAAGAAGACATCGATCGTTGCCTTATGCTCCCTGGCATAGTCCACCAGGCGTTTGATGAGCGCCATTTCGTCTTCCGGGTCGTCCAGTGCGATGCCCGGGATGTAAGGGATCAGGTTGTGCCCATCGATGATCAGGTTCATACATCCATTTTAACCCATCCCGACCCCGGCATGAAAGATCCATCTCGCTGACATTTCTTCCTCTGAAACCGCAAATTGCACTACAATATACCCTGATGACGAACCGCGCATTTTTTGGTCACCTCCTGGCGCTGATCCTTTTTTACGCAGGTGCCAGCCTGGCTTTCATTGAAAATGGCTCAGAACTGTCCCTTTGGGTCCAGGTCTTCGGTGTGCTGCTCTCTCTTTTACTACACGCACTCGCCTGGCTGGGAAACCACAGCCTGCGCGTCATCAACCCCCAGAAACCTGTTCCCGGTCGGGTTGCCACCCTGCTCAACTTCCTTGCCATCGGCCTGGGCGGGTTCAGTTTCCTTGCGCGCTTCTTCCTGCGCCCGCTGCTCTTCGTCAGCGCGATGGTCCTGGCGCTGCTCTGCTGGTTGTTGGCTTTTTTCACCTTTCTCAGGTCCTATCCCCCACAAAGCGAGTAAAAAATGAATAATGTTTTCCCCTCCACCCACCCCCTGGTAGCCCACAAGATCACCCGTCTCAGGGACGAAAGCACAGAACCCAAAAAATTCCGCGAACTGGTGCGCGAATTGGCCGCGCTTTTGGCATACGAAGCCACCCTGGACCTGCAGATCAAGGAAGTGGAAGTTAAGACGCCCCTGGCGCTGGCCAAAGGCCACGAGCTGCAGCAAAAGATCGGCCTCATCCCCATTTTGCGCTCCGGTTTGGGCATGGTGGAAGGCATTTGGGAACTGATGCCCACCGCCGAGGTCTGGCACATCGGTCTCTACCGCGATGAGCGCACCCTCAAGCCGGTCAGCTACTACAACCGCCTGCCGGTTGCCCCGACCGTCTCAGTCTGCCTGATCCTCGACCCCATGCTCGCCACCGGCGGCTCCGCCGTGGCAACCGTCGACATCCTCAAGAACTGGGGGGTGGAAAAGATCAAATTTGTGGGCATCATTGCCGCCCCCGAAGGCATCCAGACCCTGCACAATGCCCACCCCGACGTCCCGATCCACATCGCCGCGATCGATGAGCGCCTCAACGAACACGGCTACATCCTGCCCGGCCTCGGCGACGCCGGCGACCGCCAATTCGGCACAGGGTAATTTTTTTTGTCATCGCGAACGCAGCGTAGCGATCTGGTTTTTCCTCTCATTGCGAATCTTGTAAGCGTCATTTCAGAAGATGGCAATCTTACTTTTTAGATCTCTGTCTCCAGCCTAAGCTGCACAATAGATAAGTTCGCAACCAGGGTACACGTGCAGCGAACGTGCGAACAATGCGAACTTTCCTTTTGAAACAACG
>CAYSZB010000182.1:0-2033 GCA_964435475.1 uncultured Anaerolineaceae bacterium
TCATGGCCATTCTGGATGACACCTCCCCCCTGGTCCAACAGGTATCGATCGATGAAGCTTTTCTCGATGTTACAGACATGCCCCAATCCGGGAAAACGATCGCCCATGATCTGCAGCTCCGCATTAAAAATGAAGTGGACCTGCCATGTTCGATCGGTGTGGCAACCAACAAGCTGGTTGCCAAAATTGCCAATGACTTTGGTAAGTCAAATTCCAGGAAAACAACCGCCCCTTGCGCCATCACGGTCGTTCCGCCAGGCACTGAAGCCGCATTCCTGGCACCTCTGCCAGTTCAGGCGCTTTGGGGGATTGGCCCAAAATCAGCCCAAAATTTGAAGTCCCTCGGCATCATTACGATCGGTGACCTTGCCAGCCTGAGCGACCAGCACGCTGTGGATATGTTTGGCAGGCACGGCGTGTCACTGCGGGATTCAGCCCTCGGTATTGACGATTCCCCGATCCACCTCGGGCATGAAGCAAAATCAGTCAGTAATGAAACCACATTTTCAAGCGACATTTCAGATTTCAAGGAATTACTGGATACTCTCAGGTATCTATCTGAAAAAGTTGGCGCAAGGTTAAGAAAATCTGCCCAAGCCGGCAGCACGGTCCATATCAAGCTGCGTTATGGAGATTTTTCAACCTACACCCGTCAAACCAAAGTTCCTTACTACACCAACCAGGATAAAGAAATCTACACAGCTGCAAAACAACTCTTTGATAACTTGTGGAACCGGTCCTTGCCTGTCAGGCTGCTTGGTGTCGGGGTGAGCGACTTGGGTGAGCCTCTGCGCCAGCTGGACTTCTGGTCACAAAAAAACGATCTTCGGGAACAGCAGCTTTTGACCGCGGTTGATCACCTGAAAGAAAAATTCGGTAAGAAGATCATTCAACGAGCCTCCCACCTCAAACCACCTGATACAGGAACGAAGTCCTGAACTAAAGCTGCAATGTTGACCTGTACATCTTCAGGATTTTCTTGGCGATGATCGTCCAGTCAAAACCCTTTGCATAACTGGCTGCATTTTCACCCATTGTTTTGCGTAGTTCCTCATCGATTAACAAGGATCTCATCCGGTCCGCCAGGATTTCCGGCTCCTGTCTCGGCACAAAGTAACCGGTTTTTCCTTCCTTCACCAGGTATCGCAGCCCACCCACTTCTGATGCGATCACTGGCGTCCCGCAGGCCATTGCCTCCAGGGCAACCATGCCGAAGGACTCGTAATGCGAGGGCATCACCACAACTTCGGCGGCTGAATAATAATATGGCAGTGTATCCTGCCCACGCTTACCTGCAAAAATGATGACCTCCTCAATACCAAGATCGGCAGCAAGCTTCTGCAGTCTTTTCATTTCGGATGAAGTCTCATCAAGTCTCACATCTTGCTCTCCGCCAATGATCACCAGGTAATGGGGGCATTTTTTACACCTGATTTTGAGTTCTGCCATCGCCTGGATCAATGTGTCGATCCCTTTTAAAGGCTCTATTCTTCCCACGAAAAGCACCATCCGGTCACTGGTGGGAATGCCGATCGCTTCCTTGGCTTCGTCCATCGGGATCGGGTAGAACTTGCTGCTGTCAACACCAGGCGGGATCGTAACGATCTTTGATCCCTCAGCCCCATAAAGTACTCTCAGTTGGTCAACCTCCGATTCAGTCGCGGCAACGATCTGGTCCACTTGCTGAATGACCCTTCTCTCGCCATCAAAACGGTACGCACCTTCCAGTTCATCAGCCGACCGGGCGATTTCCTTTTTGACCAGACCTAACGTATGGAACATTTGTACCACTGGCACCTGCCAGTTTTCCTTCAGGTTTAACGCCGCCACACCCGACATCCAGTAATGGGCATGGATCAGGTCATATCGCATGCCTTTCACATCCGCAAAGTTGTGGGTCTCTTTTGAAAAATCATCAATATATCCTGCCAGCTCAACCTTCGGCAGGCTGTGTTCCGGTCCTGCCGGGATATGCACCACCCGGTTCCCGTGACCCAGGTCATGCAGCACATGCGGCACATGTTCATCCTCGG
>CAYSZB010000183.1:0-2025 GCA_964435475.1 uncultured Anaerolineaceae bacterium
CCGATTATGAGAAAAAACTGCTCATGGATATGGCGCTTGCCGATGACGCCGATTACTTCGCCAACTACATCTCCGACCTGCAAAATCATCGCTTTTCACTGATACTGAGTGAGTGGATGTTCTTCGGCTACCGTGAGATCGTTTATGATGGCCGCTTTGGACAGGAGGATTATGCCTGGTCAAAATGGGTTATGATGCCGCTTATATGTAATTACGAGTCAATAGAAACAAACAAGCTTGTACCATACGAGATATTTATTCCACGCTCGGGTCCAATACCCGATGATCTCAAGCAATGGTGCCTCGTTCAATAAGAATATTTCTTGATAGAAGCCAAAATTCAACATAATCAAAGATAAATGACCATGATCAAAAAAACTATCACCCTGATTATTAAACTGCTTGTCTCAGGTTTCCTGGGTTATTATTTTTATAATGTTATTGAAGAACTCTATATCAATTATTCACTTCCCCTGGTTGACAATCCATATAAACTATCATTCTCAATGCTTGCGTTCTTATTTATCGCCCTATTGACTTTCACACTCCTGGCTTTTTATTTATGGTCATCCAGAAGTCTCGAATTTTTCATCACCTTGCGCAGGAGACTTTACCAAATTCGGTGGTTGCTCGCTATTGCCCTTTCTGTTTTTATCAATTGGGTGATGCTGAATTCATTTTATTCACTTGTCTTTAATGGCTGGTGGTATCGCTCACTTGTTATGCTCTTGTGCACCGTATTTATAACATGGCTGTTCTCACATCCTTCTGACAAAGTATTCTCCCTAAAGGGCTTGATCAGTGCAGTTGTCATATTTTCGACCATTTTCATTGTCTTCAACGAACTGCAAAACGCTGCATCCTTCATTATTTCTCCCTCCTGGGGTGTGGATGATCGCCGGTCATTGATCTTGCTCCTTGCCTTCCTGGTCTTCCTGCTGCTTGCCTATTTCCTGTGGGAGTCCAACCTCCTTAAACGCTTTGCTTCATCCCACACCTGGCTGCATAAGTTACGCTGGTTGCTGGCCATCATCCTTTCGATTTTTTTTAGCTGGATTTCTCTCAGTTCTTTCCTTTATCTATTTTTATTTGGCTGGTGGTATCGTGCGCTGGTGATACTCTTCTGTATTGCCATCATCTCCTGGTTGTTCTCAGATCCCAACACAACGAGCTTCACCTTCAACGGCCTGCTTAGTGCCATCCTCATCTTCTCCGCCATCTGTGTCCTCATCAACGACCTGCAGACCGTCTCCTCCTACCCCTTCTCCCTCTCCTGGTCTGAGGGTAACCGACTGTGGGATTACTCCATCCCATACGGTTCCAACCGCTACATATTCCCTCCCAACCAGCACATCCCCTTCTACACCTCCTATGGCTTCGCCAGCCTCTGGGGGCTGCCTTTCCTCTTTCCCAACGCCTCCATCACCCTCGTCCGCCTGTGGAATGTCATCCTCAACAACCTCCCCTACTTCATCTTCGGTCTTGTCCTCTTCTTCAAAAAACGACACAATGCCGACACCTGGTTGCTCCTCGCCCTGTGGACCTATCTCTTCCTGAAGGGCGGCCCCATCTTTGCCCCACTGGTCCTCACCGCCATCCTCGTGGCATTTTCCCGCAAGTCCCCCCTTTGGCTGGCGATCATCCTCGTTGCCATTGCCGGCTATTACGCCAGCGACAATCGCTACACTTGGGCGTTTACTGCCGGTATGTGGGCAGCTTTGGTCGCCTTCCTCGATCTCTCCCCGAAAAAGCCTCTCTCCAACCCCAAAAGGTGGTGGCGTGCCATCATCCTCGGCGCAACCGGCATCATTACAGGCTACCTGATGCCTAAATCCATCGATGATGCGATCATTGCCTTTTTCACCAGGAAATCCGGATCTGTTACAGAAGTTGGTAAGGTCGTTGGGTCAGTAGCAAGTAGTGTTTCTCTCAGTGGCCTGGGTGATATCATCGGCAGGCAACCTCTCTTATGGAACAGGTTACTACCCAATACCACCTACCCACCCGGTATCCTCCTTGGGCTTA
>CAYSZB010000184.1:0-1999 GCA_964435475.1 uncultured Anaerolineaceae bacterium
ATGGCAAACAGGATGTCACCTCTGCCCTGGCAGATGCTGGCGTCAAGATCCGCGGCCTGATTTCCAACCCACTCTATGGTATGGTCAATGTACCTGGTTCATACCAGGCTGCAGCTGGCTGCCCGGGTGACTGGCAACCTGAATGTGCTGCCACCAAGATGACCAAGGATGCTGATGGCTTGTGGAAGAGCGGCCCCTTTGCTTTGAAGGCCGGCGATTATGAGTTCAAAGTTGCCCATGATGGTGCATGGACAACAAATTATGGTCCTGAAGGTGAATTCAATAGTTCCACGAACTATAAAGTCACTTTATCAGCAGATGGCACTATCGAATTTGTTTATGACGAAGCTACCCATCTTTTGACTTGGACGATTAAGTAATCTGCTGATGGTAATGAAGGTCGAGGTTTTATAACCTCGACCTTCTCTTAAATCTCACCCGGTGCACAGGCCTGCACCAAAAAAGGAGGTCTTTATGAAGGCTATGGGCGCAAAGCAAGGTTCCATGTCTCGAACCGAAGCACCTTCAGCGTCATTTTCACGGATCTTATTTATCATCGTTTTTGATCTTGCCCTTGGCTGGTTCATATTTGAGGCCATTTCCAAAGGTTTCACACAGATCGCCATTATCCTGTCGATCGTCGTTGTCTTCTTCACCCTTGTATTCCTGATCGATAAAGCGCATCCCTACCGCTGGGTAGCCCTCGGTCTGGCATTCATGCTGATGTTCTCCATCTACCCGATCATCTTCACCATCTTCAATGCCTTTACCAACTACGGTGATGGCCACCTGCTGACCCAGAAACAAGCCCTGGTGCAGATCGAGAAAGCCACCTACCTGCCGGAGTCCGGTAAATCCTACACCTGGACAGCCTATAAATCTCCTGAAGGTCTCTACGCCATGTGGCTGGTGGATAATGCCGATGGCATTTCCTACCTGGCAAAACCGGGAGAGGAGATCATTGTTGCCAAACCGGGTGATCCCGGCATTGGAGAGGCGGATACCAAGGGTATCCCCACCGAAATTGAAGGCTACAAAAAATTGAATGTCCTGGCCGCCACGGCTGATAAGGAACTGCCCAATATCAAGTTTGGTGTGGAAGGGGTCAGGACAGTGCAGATCCGTTCCTCTAAGGAAGCGGCAGAATTGCAGATCCGCTACAAATACGACAAGGCAACGGATACTGTCATTGATCAATCAAATGGTGATATTTACAACAACGTCCAAGGTACATTTACCACCAAGGATGGCAAGACGATCACCCCCGGCTTCCGGGCAACCATCGGATTCAAGAACTTTGTCGATTTCTTCACCAGCCCGGCCATACGTGGCCCGTTGGTGCGCATCATGGTCTGGAATTTCCTTTTCCCGGCGATTAGTGTGGTGTCCACCTTCGCGCTTGGCCTGGCCATTGCCATCATGTACAATGAGAAGAATTTCCCGGCCAAGAAGTTGATCCGCACCCTGCTGCTGATTCCCTATACCATCCCATCGGTTATCACCATCATCATCTGGCGGGGTATGATGAACTCGGAATTTGGTATCGTCAACCGCATACTCAACTCAATTATCGGTTGGGCGCCTCGCTGGACAACTGAACCGATCTGGGCTCAGGTCGCGATCCTGATCGTCAACCTGTGGCTGGGCTTCCCCTATATGATGCTTATTACCAGCGGTGCCTTACAGTCCATTTCGGCGGATATGTATGAAGCGGCCACGGTGGATGGTGCCAACGGCTGGCAAAAGTTCCGCAAGATCACCCTGCCCCTCTTACTGGTGGCAGTTGGACCGCTACTGTTGTCTTCATATGTATTCAACTTCAACAACTTTGGTCTGATCTACCTGTTCATTGGAGGTGGTCCACCCATTGTTGGTGCATCCACCCAGGCAGGACATACCGATATCCTAATCAGTTTCATCTACAAACTGGCTTTTGAAAGCGGTGGACGCGGCGTGCAGTATGGCCTGGCGTCAGCTATTTCCATGATCCTGTTCATGG
>CAYSZB010000185.1:0-1952 GCA_964435475.1 uncultured Anaerolineaceae bacterium
TCTTCGGGATGCAGCAGCCCCATTTCAAAAGAGGCAGTCGGGCTGAGGGCAACCTCACCACCAGCCTCAACCTTCACCCGCCAGAAGACCTTCTGCGCGGAAGTTAAAGATGGCCCATCCCACAGGACGTTGCGCGAGGTATAGCTGGCGACCCTGCCAGTATTCCAGGTGAAATTTCTGAATCCATCGTCCGTAGAGGCTGTGATCTCATAGGCTTCCTGCATCACACTGCTGTGGGAACTGCTGATCTTCCATGAGAGCCTGGGTTTCTCAGCATCAATCCCCAGGGGGTCTTTTAAGTTTTCTGTGCGCAGGTCGTAAACTTCAAGCATCATCATCCTTTCCGATTTCTAGGAATTCTACTTTGCTGCCAACAATGTTTCGGCTTCTTCACGGGTGATCTCCCCGGTATTTGCTTTGATCATTGTCTTGATACGCCTGCGATCGATCTTGACCAGCAGGAAGACAATCGCTGCCAGCCCGAACCCGATCGAGGGGAACAGATAGGTTACCGTCCACAGCCCCTGCAACGCCTGGGGTGTCTGCAAGCCGATTCCCTGGGCATTCAATGCTTTCAGCTCCTCGAAAGAGCCAGCCGTGACCGCCACCCAGCCAAAAGCGCCGAGCAGCAGCAGCGATAGGGAGGTTACAACAGAGCTGATCAGTTTGGTCACCGTGGAATGGAAGGACCAGATGATGCCGACATGCTCGGTCTGCGTGCGGTATTTGGCGATCTCGGCAATATCCGGCAGGACCATGGCCGAACCGACCACGACGAACACGGTCGCCGTGCCATGGACCAGGAGCAGCAGGTAGAACAGGCCTTTGATCGCCATCAAACCTTCCGGGCCAATAAAATACAACAAAAGCCCACTGGCAACGGTCAAAAAACCGGCAACCTGGATGGCAGTGATCTTGTTGACATGCCTGAAAATGATCGGGAAGAAGGGTAGTAACAATATGGTCGGCAGGAATTGGAACAGTCCAAAGAGGACAGCCAGGTTGGCATCACCAAACAGGTAGAAAGCCACGAAAAGTCCCAATGCAGCCCCGGTGGAGAACAATCCCCAGACAATCTGGGCGAGTTCAAAGAATAAAAATTCTTTGGTCTTTTTCAGGAATTTGACGATCTCTTTAAATGAGTACTTCTGCTCCGCCACCTGTCCTGGCGCACTGGCAATGCGCTCCTTGACCGCGAAAATTGCCGGGATGGCGAGCAGGAAGCCATAGATCGCAAAGAGGATGGCGGTGCCGCTGTAGCCAAAACTGCCTGCCACCAGTGCTGTACCGAGGAAAAGCACCGGCACCAGCCCGAGTGCCTGTCCCAAAACGCTGTATGACTGGATGAAATTGCGTTCATCCACGTCGCTGGTCAGGGAACTGAGCATGCAGCCCCATGGTGCGAAGGAGATCGTGTAAGCGGTGTCATACAGCAGGTACCCAATGGCATACTGCAGGATGCGCACCCACATCGGTGCATCCGTATTGACCGTAAAAGTAACGATCATTGAGAATGGGATGATAAATGTGGCAATGCGGAACCAGGGCATGTACCTGCCGCTGAAGAACCACTTTGAAAGCCTGCTCTTGCCCGGCTTGAAGCGTACCCTGTCGATCAGGTAGCCAAAGAGGGTGTCATTAACTGCGTCCCAGATCCTCAGGATCAACAACACAGAAGCTGATGCAGCGGGCGAGACCCCGATCATCAGCAGGTAGGTTGTCAGGAAGGCAGACATGAAGGTATGCACCGTGAAGTGCGAACCCGAGCCGATAAAGTAACTCCATTTTTCACCCCTGGGGACGATCCACCCCTCGCGTCCTTTTTTGGGTGCTTTCTTATTCTTGACCAACTCGTCTGTACTCATTGCTTTTTCTCCTTTTTCTTACATTTTCACAATAGATCTCATCATGGTTTGGCTGCCTGTTGTTAATCGGAAGCCAGGAAAAATCAG
>CAYSZB010000186.1:0-1903 GCA_964435475.1 uncultured Anaerolineaceae bacterium
TTTGGTCCTGGACCCTACTCGCTTAAATTATCACTCCAGCAACAAAGAACCAGATCCCTGGCTGCTTTAAGTTCATCACAGCGTCCGACCGGCGTAGAATGGGGGGCTGAGTGTAACAATTCGGGGTTGTCCCTGGCTTCATCTGCAATATGATTAAGTGTTTCAGCAAACGCATCCAAGTTTTCTTTTGATTCAGTTTCTGTCGGCTCAATCATCAATGCCTCATGAACAATTAATGGAAAGTAATTTGTTGGCGGATGATAACCAAAATCCATCAAGCGTTTGGCAACATCAAGTGCGTGGATACCTGGCACATCATCCCATACTCCTTCTACAACAAATTCATGCATGCATTGACGTTCGTATGGGAGCGTATACTTTTGCCTGACTTTTGAAAGAAGATAGTTGGCGTTAAGTACTGCCATTTCAGATATGTTCCTCAACCCGTCCGCTGAGTGCATGGCGATGTAGGTATAGGCGCGGATCAAGACGCCAAAATGACCGTAAAATGATTTTATCTGACCAATAGTGTGGGCGGGATGTGAAAAGCCGAAGAGGGGTGGTGTTTCTTCATCACCTTCCTCAATAATCGTAACAAGCGGGTCAGGCAGGAAGTCTTTCAAAGTTGTGGTCACACCTACCGGGCCTGAACCAGGGCCACCGCCACCATGAGGGGTTGAAAAAGTCTTGTGGAGGTTAAAGTGCATAATATCAATGCCAAGGTCGGCAGGTTTTACAATGCCCAGTAATGCGTTCATATTCGCGCCATCACCATAGACCAATCCACCTGCTTGATGGATCATATCGATCACTTTGGTTACATTTTCATCGAACAAACCGAGAGTATTGGGATTGGTCAGCATTAAACCGGCCAGCTGATCATTACAATATGGGGCTATCGCTTCAATACTAACGTTTCCACGGCTATCTGATGGGATGGATATGACGTCAAAGCCGACCATTGATGAAGTTGCGGGATTGGTTCCATGGGCTGAGTCAGGAATCAGAATGTTCTTGCGACCCACTTGCCTGTTCTGGTGATGATATTTGCGGATGATCAAGGCGCCAACCAACTCTCCTTGAGCACCAGCGGCTGGTTCCAGGGTGACTGCAGCGAAACCACTGATCTCTTTTAGCCACTCCTGGAGGGTGTACATAAGGAACAGGTTGCCTTGTGTGGTAACGATCGGCTGATGGGGATGGGTAAGGGCAAAACCAGGCAGACGAGCCATTTCTTCATTAATTTTGGGATTGTATTTCATGGTACATGAACCGAGAGGGTACAACCCAATATCAACTGCATAGTTCTTCTGGGATATCCTGGTGAAATGGCGTACAACATCAATTTCCGACATTTCGGGCAAAGGCAACTGCTGCCTTAAGAAGTCTTGCGGCAATTCGTAAGAAGGAACATCAAGGTCCGGAAATTGAAAGCCTGTTCGACCTTCTGCTGACAACTCGAAAACAGTTTTCTCGATCATTGGGTCACCTCTTCCAGAGCTTCACAAAAAGCGTCTATGTCTTCCTTGCTCAATTTTTCGGTGACTGCCACGAGCATGTGATTTGGCAGTTCAGGATACTCCTGAGATAGATCATATCCGCCCAAGATCAAGTGATCCTGTAATGCCAAATTGATCAGCGAGACAGGTTTAGGGCAATGCACCACAAACTCATTGAAGAATGGCGTAGAAGAATATTTGATAGAAAATCCCTTAATTCTTGAAATCCTATCAGCCGCATAATGTGCTTTTTGATAACACAATTCAGCTACCTGCTTTAAACCATTTTTTCCAAGGAGGCTGAGGTAAATTGTGGATGCCAAAGCCATCAAACCCTGATTTGAACAAATGTTGGATGTCGATTTTTCCCGCCGTATGTGCTGTTCCCTGGCGGTCAGGGTAAG
>CAYSZB010000187.1:0-1847 GCA_964435475.1 uncultured Anaerolineaceae bacterium
CAACCTAATACTGGCAGAGGGTATCAGCATGGAACAGCTGGACCTGGATGGCTTCAAAGAGTTCGGCAGCGAATGCAAGACCTGTATGTACTGGTGGAACGAGAACATCACCGCAGAACTGCCTGACCTGTAATCAATAATTCGAATACCAGGAGATGGTTTAAAAGATCATCTCCTGGTTTTGGAAAGCATTATCACTATCATATTGAGATCCTGCCTAATGGATCTTGAACAGGTATTAAGTTAACCATATGACAACCATGCCCCCGGATATGCCCAATGCCGTCGAAATGCGCAATATCGTGCTGCGCTTTCCAGGCGTTCTGGCAAACGACCATGTGGATTTCACCCTCAAGCGTGGCGAGATCCATGCCCTGCTGGGTGAAAATGGTGCCGGGAAGAGCACCCTGATGAATATCCTGGCAGGTCTGTACAAACCCAATTCAGGCAGCATTGCCATCAATGGCGAGCAGGTTAACCTGAACTCTCCCCGGGATGCCATTGCCCAGGGGATCGGGATGGTGCACCAGCATTTCATGCTCGTCCCAACCCACACAGTTACTGAGAATATTCTCCTGGGTCTGCGCCAACCCCGGTTCTTCATGAACTTGCCCAAGTATGACCATCAGGTCCAGGCACTAGAGGAGCAGTTCGGTCTCAAGGTAGACCCCACAGCCAAGATCTGGCAACTTTCGGTTGGCGAACAGCAGCGTGTGGAGATACTCAAGACCCTCTACCGCGGTGCCCAGATCGTCATTCTGGACGAACCGACCGCTGTGCTGGCTCCCCATGAGATCGAAGATCTGATGCACACCATGCGCTCCATGGTTGCCCAGGGCAAATCGATCGTCTTTATCAGCCACAAACTTAACGAGGTGACCGCGGTGGCTGACCGCCTGAGCGTGCTGCGCAAAGGCAGGGTTACTGCCGACGGCATCAGCCTGGCAGGTTTGACCAAGGAGATGCTCGCTGAATTGATGGTCGGGCGCAAGGTAATCTTCCAGGTGGAGAAAAAAGTGCAGCTTCCCGGTAATGTGGTCCTCAAAGTGGAAAAGGTCAGCGCGCTTAACAACAAAGGTCTCCCCGCGCTGAAGGAAATCTCATTGCACGTGCGCCAGGGTGAGATCCTGGGCATCGCAGGCATTGCTGGTAACGGCCAGTCTGAATTAGCCGAGGTCATCACCGGGCTGCGTCCCTGCCAGGGCAGGGTCCTGATCCAGGACGAGGATGTGGCCAACCAGTCTCCCAAGCGGGCGATCAACCAGGGGGCGGCCCATATTCCCGAAGACCGCACCGGGGTGGGTTCAGCCCCTCATATGGACATCACGGGCAACCTGATGATGAAGAATTTTGACCAGCAGCCCATCAGCCGCGGCTGGCGCATTGATTTCACTTCTGCCCGCAACCAGGCGACCAGGTTAAAAGGCACTTATGACATCCAGGCGCCCAGCATTCACACCGCTGCCGCCAAACTCTCCGGCGGCAACCTGCAGAAGGTCATCCTGGCCCGTGAGATTTCTGGTGGGCCGCGCCTGATCATTGCCATGCAGCCTACCCGCGGGCTGGATGTTGGTGCGATCGAATCCATCCAGAAACTGCTGTTGGAACAGCGCAGCAACCAGGCCGCCATCCTGCTCATTTCAGAAGAATTGGACGAACTGCTGGAATTGAGCGACCGGGTGGCCGTGATCTATGAAGGCCGGATCGTGGGCGAGGTCGATCCGCAAGGGGCGGACATCAATTCCATTGGTTTGATGATGACCGGTGCCCAGGGAGCCAAGACATGAAACTGCCCTTCAAAGTTGAGATCGAACAGCGCACCCGCGACATTCCCAAATGGATGCCCT
>CAYSZB010000188.1:0-1837 GCA_964435475.1 uncultured Anaerolineaceae bacterium
TGGTAAGGACGGGAAATATCGCGGATGAAGCGGGGGGTGTTGAGCGAGCGCTCCAAAAGATAGGTCATGTACTTCTCGATCAACAGTCCCAGTTCCTTCTCAACATCCACCGGGATCTCGAGCGACTGGACCTGGCGGTAATTTGAGCGCTGAAAGTGCCTGAAGTACTTCAAAGCCGGCATCGTAATCGCCCAGGCATCCGTTTGGGCACGCCCGCAAGCCGGGCAGGCCGCCCCGCCACCCTGTGCGTAAAAATACTGGTCCTGGGCAGTGACCGGCTTGCCGCACACACTGCAATTCTGTAAATTGGGCCTGAAGCCCAACAGGTCGAGCAGCCTGACCTCATAATAATGGATCACCGTGCGGGGAAACGGGTTTTCTTCCAGGCGAACCAGGGTATCCACCAGCAGGTTGTACAAATCCCTGTTTTCGCCCTCTTCGTAGGTAAAGCGTTCCAAAAGTTCGATCACATAGGCTGCCTGCCCGGTCAGCGCCAGGTTTTCCTTGATCTTCAGGAAGGCGTTGATCGTCTCAGCCTGGGTGATGATCGACAGGTCATGTCCCTTGGCAAAAAAGAGGCTGCACTGCGTGATCGGTTCAAGATGCCCGGCCTTGCGCGAGGCGATCTTGCGCACCCCCTTGGCGATGGCTTTGATCTTGCCGCGTTCCAGGGTAAAAAGGGTTAAAATGCGGTCAGCCTCGCCATATTCAAAGTGGCGCAGAACGACCGCCTGGGCTCTAAAGGTATGTGCTTCACGTGGTGACATGGGTTTTGCCCGGTACCCGCGAACAAGGGTCAGGCGATATCTTCGGGTCCGAAAGAGTAAGGCAGCAAGCTCTGCAGTGTTGTTTCCAGGACCAGTTCTTCCTCTTCATTGGCGATCAGGATGGGCAGGTCCTTGCTGAATTCGCGCATCACCTGGCGGCAGGATCCGCAGGGCGTGCCCCCGTTGCGCGTGACCACCGCGATGGCTTGAAATTCCATTTTGCCCTCGGAAACGGCCTTAAAGATCGCCACCCGTTCGGCGCACAGTGTCAGGGGAAAGACTGCATTTTCAATATTGCAGCCTGTAATGATCTCGCCCTCTTTGGTGAGCAGTGCAGCTCCGACCGCATAGTTGGAGTAAGCCGCATAGGCCTGCTGCTCCGCCAGATGCGCAGCCTGGATCAATTTCTTTTTAATTTCATCAGTCAGCATAACCATCTTCTCCCAGCAGTGAGATCGGGGCTTCCCGCTTTGCTCTGACCTTGCGGATGCGCCTGCCGAACACTTCTTCAACATGCAGCGTGATATCGTTCGTTTTGATCGCCTCGCCGGCTTGCGGCACGTGCCCCAGGTTGCCATAGATATAACCACCCAGGGTATCGATATTTTCAGCAGTGATGTGACTGTCCATCAGTTCATTGAAGTCATCCAGGCTGATGCGACCCGAAACCAGGTATTCATTTTCAGAGACCTCCTGGTAGAGCGTTTCCTCTTTTTCGTCATATTCATCGCGGATCTCGCCAACGATCTCCTCGACGATATCCTCGAGGGTCACAACGCCTGCCACACCACCATATTCATCCACCACCAGCGCCATATGCACACCGAGCGACTGCATTTCCGCCAGCAGGTCATCCACTTTCTTGGCTTCAGGTACAAAATAGGCCTTGCGCATGATCTGCCTCTGGGCATCCAGCGTTTGCGAGTCATCACGTATTGCCAACAGGTCCTTGGCATACAAAAGGCCAATCACATTATCGATCGTATCCTCAAAAACCGGCGCCCGTGAATGACCGGCTTCGATCAAGGCAGCGCGTGCTTCGCCGATCGTGCTGGTAACATCCAGCGCAA
>CAYSZB010000189.1:0-1831 GCA_964435475.1 uncultured Anaerolineaceae bacterium
CACCAAGGCTGGAGGAACTGCACCGCGTGTTGAAGCCCACCGGCAGCCTGTATTTACACTGCGACCCCACCGCCAGTCATTACTTGAAGGTCCTGCTGGATATGGTGTTTGGTGCGGAGAATTATTTAAATGAGATAATTTGGAAGAGAACAAGTAGTCATAATAGCGCGAGACGGTGGGGACCTATTCATGATGTCCTTCTGAATTATTCAAGAACGAAAGATTATGTGTGGAATAAGATTTATGAGGACTATTCACAAACATATTTGTCGAATTTTTATAAATATGAAGATGAGAAAGGGACATTTCGTTTATCTGATTTGACAGGCTCGGGACCACGTTCCGGGGATTCTGGTCAGCCATGGAAAGGGATTAATCCAACTAGTGTTCAAAGGCATTGGGCTGTCCCAAATAAAATTTTTCATGAATTTAATCCCGAAATAAATTTGGATGAATTAACTACACAAGAAAAACTCGATCTTTTAGAAAGAGAGAGTTTGATATATTGGCCTCCAAAAGGTAAAGTTCCACAATTTAAAAGGTATTATTCTAAAGAAAAGGGGGTTCCAATCCAAGATATTATTTATGATATCCAACCAATTCAAGCGCAAGCTGCTGAACGCATGGGTTACCCCACTCAAAAACCGCTTGCCCTGCTGGAACGCATCCTCCAGGCATCCAGCAATCCAGGTGATGTGGTGCTGGACCCCTTCTGTGGTTGTGGCACGGCCATTGCTGCGGCGCAAAAACTGGGGCGCAAATGGATCGGCATCGACATTACCCACCTCGCCATCGGACTGATCAAGCGCCGCATGGAAGATGCCTATGGCGACGACCTGGAATACGAGGTCATTGGCGAACCGACCACCGTGGAGGGGGCAAGGGAGTTGGCAGAGGTGGATAAATACCAGTTCCAATGGTGGGCTTTGGGCCTGGTGGGTGCCCGCCCGGCAGACCAGAAAAAGGGCTCCGATCATGGCATTGATGGACGTCTGTATTTCCACGACGATGCCTCAGGTAAAACAAAGCAGGTCATCCTCTCGGTCAAAGGCGGTCACACCAACGTGGCGCATGTGCGCGACCTGGTGGGCGTGCTTGAACGGGAAAAGGCGGAGATGGGTGTGCTCATCAGCCTGGAGGATGCCACCAAACCGATGCGTGCTGAGGCTGCCAGCGCCGGCTTTTATGAATCACCCTGGGGCAAACATCCCCGCGTGCAGGTGCTCACGATCGAAGAACTGCTGGCGGGGCAGGGCATTGACATGCCGCCCATCAAGCAGGTCAACCAGACCTTCAAGAAAACACCCCGTCAGAAGAAGGACAGTCCCGGGCAGATGGGGCTGTTGGGGGAGTAGAATATAATTACTTGACATAGTATCAAAAAGTGATATCATATGCACAACAAACACATTCAGACTTTGAAAGCGGTCTTTGCTGAACCGGTAAGGTCCAATATCCAGTGGAGTGATGTTGAGGCGTTGCTCAGGGGGCTGGGCGCTGAGTTAAGCGAGGGGAACGGTTCAAGGGTCAGGGTCTACCTGAATGGGGTGAGGGCTGTTTTTCATCGCCCACACCCTGCGAAGGAAGTCGATAAAGGTGCAGTGAAAAGTTTACAGCGGTTCCTGGTGGAAGCAGGTATCCGTCCTGAATGAGGAAGACATGAAATATAAGAATTATGAAGCAATTGTGAGCTATGACGAAGATGCCCGCATCTTTCACGGTGAAGTGCTGCATTTACGGGACGTGATCACTTTCCAGGGCGAGTCTGTGAATGAGCTTGAGCAGGCATTTCATGATTCGGTGGACGATTACCTGGAATTTTGTAAGGAAC
>CAYSZB010000190.1:0-1782 GCA_964435475.1 uncultured Anaerolineaceae bacterium
CTTGAGCAGGCATTTCATGATTCGGTGGACGATTACCTGGAATTTTGTAAGGAACGCGGAGAAAAACCCGAAAAACCCTATTCGGGAAAATTCCTGGTGCGCCTGGACCCGGAATTACATAAAAGAATCACCTCTGTGGCATATAAACTCAATGTAAGCGTAAACTCGCTTGTCGCCGAGGTGTTGGAGCAATACACTGCGGAAAAAAAGTGAGGGGATTTAAATTAAAAATGCTTGGGGGGATAAAGTACCTAATTGCAAGTACTGTGGAAGATCATTTTTTAAGTTTATCAACGAATGGATTGTGCAGTAATTGTAATTCAACGGTTGTAATCGATAAGTCACAATACATAGAAGCGCTAGTTCGCGCCGGTCTTTAAGCCGAGCGCGGGTTCTGACCACCAGGCCTCAGGTTAAAAGCCCTCTCCAATGACCCAGTTCGCGCCGGTGTCCTCACCGTGCGTGGGTGTTGACCGCTAGGTCTCCGAAACCCAACGATCGAGTGGTCAAACAGAGTTTTATTGGGTAAGTCCCGCACTATTTTAGCGGGAAAGTCCCGGACTCTGTGTTGGGTTTCGGGCACTTAAGATGATGCCGGCAAAAGTGGTCAACCACTCGTGACCTTTTTCCAGTCCTCAACCACAACCAACAAAAGCAGTTCGTGCCATTATCCCCATCGCGTAGCATCCCTTTGTTACATGCGCGGGTTCTGGCCCTCAGGCCTCCCAAACCCAAAAATTGTTTGCCCCGACTTAAAGATCCCGCTTGAAAATATTGTTCATTTTGCCGTCCTTTTTATCCCCTATAGTAAAATTGGGCATCTTTGCAGTTTCACAACAGGAGAACGTCAATATGACATTGGATGAAGCAGTCAGCATCGCAACCAAGGCCCTGAACGCCTGGCGTGCCCAGGGCGACGACCACACCAGGTCGCAATATCTCAACTTTATTTCCTTAATGAACATGGCGATCAAGAAAGCGGGTGAACCGGTTTCCTATTTTCACACCCTCTTGGCAGAAATGCATTACGACATGGAAAACCTGGAAGAAGCCTGGGGCGAAGCAAACAAGTCCCTGGCCATCGATCCGCTGGCTTTCTCTGCCCAGATCGTCAAAACCTATATTGCCGCCGATCTGTATGAATACTCGCGCAATGAGGCGCAGGAAAAGAAAATGGGGTTTTCAGAAACGATCAGTGTCATTTCAAAAATGACCAAGGGGTTTAACCAGGGCCGGGAAGCCGGCTCAAGGATCGGTGAAACGATTGCCAGCAAACGGGTATTGGCACAGAACCGGAAAATGTTTGAGGAAGAACTGGCCAGCCTGTTGAAGGTCTATCGTGCTCAGTACGAAGACGAGATCGAGGGCTACCAGTTCCTGCAATTCTCCCAGCAGATGGTTAGCTTTGCCGATGTGCTGGTGGAACACAACCTGGAATCGGATGACATCGCCACCATGTATAAACTGGTGGCAGAATTCCCGCTCGACGCGGTGAGTTTTGCCGACGACCAGGAGCTGGACGAAGCCGGCACCTTGCAGCTGGCAGCCCAGGGACGCTTATTGTAAAGGAGGATCAACGATGCAGATATTGGTCAGGGACAGGAACAACCACCCGGTAAAGAATACAAAGGTTTTCATTAAATGGTCAGATGGCACATCAACTGTGTATACGGATGATGCGGGCAGTGCGGAAGTCACCACCAACGGGCATATCGTGTATACCGATATCTTCGGTGATAAGCATTACCATGAGGTCAATACCCGCGATGTGAATGTGATCCG
>CAYSZB010000191.1:0-1767 GCA_964435475.1 uncultured Anaerolineaceae bacterium
AGGTTGCCCTCAGCCCGACTGCCTCTTTTGAAATGGGGCTGCTGCATCCCGAAGAGTGGCAGGCTGAATGGGTCGAACCGGAAGACAAGGTGGACCTGGAAGCATTCAGCCCGGCCCCCTACCTGCGTAAGGAGTTTGCGGTCAGGGAGGGGCTGGTCAGCGCCAGGATCTACCAGGGTGCCCACGGCCTGTATGAGTTCTGGATCAATGGCAAGCGGGGTACAGGGGACGTCTTTAAACCCGGACTGACCTCGTATTATGCCAGGACGCAGTACCAGGCATACGACATCACAGGCTTGCTCACGGCTGGCAGCAACTGCTGGGCGCTGGCGCTGGGGGACGGCTGGTGGCGCGGGACGACCGGCGGTGCATTCCGCTTTAATTTTGGCTACAAACTCGCCTTTATCGGGCAGATCGTTTTGACCTATGCCGATGGAAGCAGCGAGGTGATCCCGACCGACCAAAGTTTTAAGACCTCAACGGGTGGATTGTTAAAAAGTGACATGAAGCAGGGCGATATCTTTGATGCGCGCCTGGAGCCGGCTGGATGGAAGCAGGTCGGTTTTGATGACTCGGCCTGGAAATTCGTGCATGGTGAAAGCGAGGGGCATGCTGACCTGAAAAACCTGGTTGCAAGCCGCAGTGTGCCGGTGCGCGAGAAAGAAACCTTCACCCCGACCGTCATGAAGACGCCGGATGGGGAAACTGTTCTGGATTTCAGGCAGAATATTGCCGGCTACGTCCGCATGAGGCTGCGCCATGGCAGGCCGGGGCAGGTGATCACCCTGGTGCATGGTGAAGCGCTGGATGAAAACGGCAACTTCACCCAAAAGAACCTTACAACCGATCCCAACACCAGGCTGCAGGAAGTGGAATACATTATGAAAGGAGAAACTGAGGAGGAATATTGCTCGCTCTTCTCCATATTCGGCTTCCAGTATGTGCTCCTGAAAGGCTATGAGGGTGAAATTCTGCCGGGTGACTTCACCTCCATTGCGGTGTATTCTGATATGGACGAAACGGGTGAATTTTCATGTTCACACGCACTGATCAACCAATTGGTCAGCAACAGTTTCTGGAGCCAGAAAGGTAACTTCATGGACGTGCCCACGGACTGCCCCACCCGCGAACGCTCACCCTGGAGCGGAGACAGCCAGGTATATGTGCGCACGGCAACGGACTTTATGAATGTCTACCCATTCTTTGAAAAATGGCTGCAGGACCTCAATATCGAACAGCTGGCCAGCGGCAAGGTGGGCAACACCATTCCATCCACCTTTATGATCCATAACCCAGTTGAATGGCAGCGCCAGCGGCAGTGGATCGAAGCTAACACGGATGAGATCGTCAAGAACCTCATGAAAACTTGGATGGGGACACCCGAGGAAGGCAGCGGGATCGATGGGGCAGCGGGTTGGGGCGATACCGCCACGATCACCCCCTATACCCTGTACCTTTGTTATGGCGATCCGCGCATCCTTGAAAACCAGTACGAATCTGCCAAAAAGTGGGTCAATTACATTGTGGAGCAGGCAAAACAGCCCAACCCTATCCTCAGTGATAAAGCCTATTACCAGGATGAGGAAGACGCAAAGTACGTCTGGGATACCGGGTTTCACTGGGGTGAATGGCTGGAACCGGTGCCTGAATCTGCGCTGACCGGGGTTGAGGGCTTTCTGTTCCTGCTCAACAACCCTCAGTACGAGGTGGCCACGATGTACTACTTCTACTCCGCCCATCTCGTCTCAAGAATGGCTGGCATCCTCG
>CAYSZB010000192.1:0-1736 GCA_964435475.1 uncultured Anaerolineaceae bacterium
TTTTTGGTTTGGACTATTATATAGTTGATCGTGTGTTGCTGAAAAACGATAGTAATAAAAATAGATAACCTGGATCTCTTTTCTTACGCAACCTTAAGGAGGATATTGTGAAACGTTCTACCATGGTCATTTTATCCATTGTATTGGTCCTCGGAATGAACTCCCCTCTTCGCGTCCCGGTCAAAGCAGCCGGGGTCAACTACTACGTTGCCGTTGGCGCTGCGTCGAGTGGAAGTTGTACGATCGCAACCCCATGTTCACTGGAGTATGCGCTCTCACTGGCGAATGCCACTCCCGAGGAGGACAGGATCTTCCTGCAATCCGGCACATATACCAAGTCAGTCGATTCATCCAGCGCTTTTTTGTTGATCAATGAAAGTCTCAAGATAGCCGGCGGATGCAACAACACCTATACTTCCTGTGCACCAGGCAACCCGGCAACGATCCTGGATGGCCAGGCAAAGCGGCGGGTAATCAGGATTGCACTGAACAACAATGGCAGCATCAGCCTGGATAACCTGAAGATCGTGTGGGGTAATGGCGGTAATACAAGCGAAGGGTCTTGTTGGAGCGGTGAGGCGGGCTGCGGGGGTGGAGTTTACGTCTTTTCTGCCACAAATAATGTTGATCTGACCATTGATCAGTGTAAATTTGAAGGTAACAGAGCCAAACTGGATGCAGGAGCATCTCCTGTCCAGGAAGGGTCAGGCGGCGCCATTTACTGGGTCAACCCGGGCACACTCACCATCGGCAACTCAACGTTTTACGGTAACACCGCCATCAACACAGGTGAGGGTCGCGGTGGTGCAATATTTCAGCTATATGGCACCAGCAGCATCATCAATTCCTACTTCAGACAGAACAATTGTAATTGGGATACTTCTGATGGTTACGGTTGCGCGGTTTATTCAAATGGTAATGTCTTGTCCTTTATGGCCAATAATACATTTTACATGAACAATGAGGTTCCCACAGACAGCGGTGCGGCGAATAAAGAAGGCAGTGCCGTATATGTTGCCTACGATACCAGCCACATCCTTAAAGCGAACACTTTCACATCCAACCGGGGAGGTTCGGTTTATGCCCTGGTGCCTTCTGTGGATGGTCATGGATTGCAGATCGCGATGAACAAATTCTGGGAGAACAGGGCAAACAACCTGATCAGTGTGCATTCCTATTCAGGTTCAAACCAATCAGTGTACATTCTAAGCAATTTCCTTGGATTTGATTCCCCTGATGCTGTTCCGACCTATAAAAGTGCCATCGATATATATAACATGTCAGAAACCCGGTCACTTTATGTCAAAGCATGGCATAACAGCATAGGCTATATCAATCGTGGGTTCCTGGCAAGTTATAATGTCAACCTGGATATCACCAATAACATCATTGCCTTTGCTGAGCAGGCTGTCTTTGAACTAACGCCAACGCAGGTGAATACTACCGGGTCAGATAATATCGTATTTGAAGTGGATTATATTGCGGAAATGCCGGCAACGCGCCTGCATGAAACCAGCCCCAGTTTTGTCGATGGGGTTAACGGTGATTTTCATGTTGCCTACTATTCGGATGCCATCGACAGGGGATTGGAAGGGCTAAATCCGCCAATCTTTACTGACATTGATGAGCAGCCACGTCCCAAATTTAACCCGGATATTGGAGCGGATGAATTTAATCCCTATGTGATCTCCCTGCCAATCATATTTAAGTGATTTTAGACGGGTCATCCAGGATGC
>CAYSZB010000193.1:0-1719 GCA_964435475.1 uncultured Anaerolineaceae bacterium
GAAGCCATCCAGGTCCAGCTGTTCCATGCTGATACCCTCTGCCAGTATTAGGTTGCCCTGGTTATCGGTGATCGGACCCTTGAAGACATCAAAGCGGGTGAATTCGCCCTTGAGCATCTTATCCAGCAGGTCACGGACCATGGCCAGGTCTTCTTCTGGCAGTTCAGCCACGCCGGGCATCAGGGTTTCGCCTTCCATGAAGCCATAGAGACCCAAGCCGCCGGAATCACCATCAAAGTATTCCCAGCCGCCTTTCCAGGTGCCGGCCTTTGATTTCTCTACGATATCCGAATAAATGGGTCCCCAGTTCCAGTACATGGAGGTCAGGCAGGTATCCAGGGTACAGTTCCCTTTGTAATCGTAGGTGATACCCCATTTGCCTTGAGGGGCAGCCAGGGCGGGGGCGGGGGTATCTGCACCGGTCATGACCACCTGGGCACCGGCATCGAACAGGGAGGAAGCGCCTTCCTGTTCAAGAATGGGATCATGCCAGGTGTTGATGAAACGCACATCGATGGTGCATTCGGGGCAGGTCTTCTGCACACCGAGGGCAAAGGCATTGCCCAGGCGCAGTTCTTCGGGGATGGGGAAGGTGGCCATATAACCCAGTTTGGGGTTGCCGTCCATCTTGGCACGCGACCCAGCCAGCATGCCGGCCAGGTACTTGATGTTTTCCATGGCACCCATCAGGTTGCCAAAGTTCTCCCCGTTGGCTTTGTATCCGCTGACATGGATGATGTCCACATCGGGAAATTCACCCGCCACGGTTTCAGATGAATCCATGAAACCAAATGAGGTGGTGAAGATAACATCAAAGCCTTTACGAGCTAGAGAACGGGTCACCTGCTCGGAGTCTGCACCTTCGGCAACATTCTCGACATAAGCTGTGTGCACACCTTCCAGGTTTTCCTCCACATAAAGGCGGCCGACATCATGGGATTGCGACCAACCGCCGTCGTCGTGGGGACCAACATAAACAAAGGCGACGTTGTAATAGCCCTCCATGGGTGCAGGAATCTGGTAAGTTTCACCGCACGAGGTTAATACAAATGCCAGTACAAGAAAAAGACTGACAAGCCAGAAAAACTTCTTATTCATTGAGCCTCCTAAAAAAAGCAAAATATGTGAATGTTGGAAAAAAGAAAACAAAAACAGCAGGGCGCAAAAATTAATTCAACAAAGCTCCCAAACACCTCCAGTTAATCTAATTTTACTCCATTGAAGTGTAAAAATAGGCTGAAAATAACAATTTCCCCCAATCATCCTAATAGATGCGATAGTACCACACGGATACCGATCGCGATCAGGATAATGCCACCAATTATCTCCATGCGTTTACCGAATTTTTCGCCCAACTTATTGCCGATTAACAACCCGATGATCGAAATCAGGCCAGCCACAACCCCGATGACCAGCGCTGGAACGATGATATTGACATCCAGCATGGCCATGCTCAAGCCCACTGCCAGGGCATCGATACTGGTGGCAATGGCTAGGATCACCAGGGTCCTGCCCCGTGAGGGATCGCTGGCATAACTGGCCATTTCCGGTTTTAACCCCGAGCGGATCATGTTGAAACCGATATATGCCAGCAATACAAACGCTACCCAGTGGTCAAAGGCGCTGATGTACTGAGCGACTGTCTGCCCGGCCAGCCAGCCAATGACCGGCATCATTGCCTGGAACCAGCCAAAATGAAAGGCCAGGCGGAAACGCGCC
>CAYSZB010000194.1:0-1700 GCA_964435475.1 uncultured Anaerolineaceae bacterium
CCAGGACGATGATCGCCACGATCATAAAGGTCACATTGATGGTGATCACGCCTGCCAGTTGGGCAAAGAGCAGCGCCATGACCGGCACAATGATCACGGCCGAGATCTGTTCCGCCACCCGCGGGTCATTGACCCGGGAGGAGACATACAGCGAGAAATTGACCGCCGCGATCGCCATCAGCGGCCCGATCACCAGCACCGCCAGCAACCAGGTCGGACCGGAAATGTAACTGATCACGCCTTTGGAGATGCCAATGACCGGCAGCAGCAACAGGAACAGCCCGAACGAAGCCCAACTGGCGATTATCGCCGGGATGGCCGCCGCCAGGCCCTTGCCCGCCAGCAGTTCCACCGTGGTGATGGGTGTCGCCAACAGGGGCTCCAGGCTGCGGGTGGTCTTCTCGCCTACAACACTATACGCAGCGATGGTCACGGGGATGATCACCGGCATGAGCATGAAGAGGATCAGGAATTCGTTGACCAGGTAGATTTGCACGCACTCGCCGGCACTCAACCCCACGCAGGCGGTCAGGAAACCCTGGGGCACATCGGCGGTGGCGCCTTCCATTTCGGCTGCCACGCCACCCATCGCGCTCAGCATGACCAGGGGTAATGCTGTAAAGACGAGCGGCAGCAGGACGATGGTGAAGATCACCATGCGGTTCTTGAAAACCTCCGCCCATTCCTTGTCAATGATCGTGCGGATATGGCGCATCATGCCGCACCTCCTTTTTCTGAATGGATCATTTCCAGGTAGATCTGCTCCAGCGAGTGGCGCAGTTCACCAACAAAACGGATATCCGCACCGGCGTTGACCAGCTGACGGATGATCTGCGGGTTGTCGCGCTCCGGGTCTTCCAGTGTGATAAGCAGTTTCTGGTCCACCACCTCGACCGCTTTGACCGCCGATAAAGCCCGCAGCAGGTCCGCCCAGGCGGGGTTCATTTCCCTGAGGTGGATGACCACCTTGCGCCCATAGAGCTTTTCGCGCAGGGCAGCTGGCGTATCGACGGTGATCAGGTGCTGCTTGAAGATCGCAATGCGATCGCACAGGCGGTCGGCTTCATCCAGGTTGTGGGTGCACATGAAGATCGTACGCCCGCGCTGTTTGAGCACCTCGATGAAGTCGCGCACCATCTTGGCCGCCTCGGGGTCCAGCCCGCTGGTCGGTTCGTCGAGGAAGAGCACCTTGGGGTCATGTAAAAGCGAGCGGGCAATGGCCAGTTTCTGGCGCATGCCCTTGGAGAAACTGCCCACCGGGTCTTTGCGCCGGTCATACAGGTCGAGCATCTGCAGGAACTTGTTCACCGTGGCGGGCACGTCAGCGACGTCATACAGTTGGGCATAGATCTGCAGGTTCTTTTCGGCGCTGAGGCGTTCATACATGCCCGGGTTCTCGGTCAAAATGCCCACGCAGCGGCGGATGGCGGTGTCATCCTTGCCAACCTTCAACCCGTTAACCACCGCCTTGCCCCTGGTGGGGGCGATCAGGCTGGTCAGCATGCGCACCGTGGTGGTCTTTCCTGCGCCGTTGGGTCCCAAAAAGCCGAACACTTCGCCTTCGTTGACCTGCAGGCTCAGGTTGTCCACCGCGACGATCTCCTGCTTCTGCTTTTTGCCTATTTTGAATACTTTGGTTAAACCTTCGGTAATGATCATCTGTTTTCCTTGTAGAAATTACACAAAACGAGGCAATTATA
>CAYSZB010000195.1:0-1689 GCA_964435475.1 uncultured Anaerolineaceae bacterium
TATCGAATAATCCCCATTTTCCTGCGATGAGGAAAAGGTAAAATGTAAAGTAGGTACGGAAAGCTAATTAGTTCGTTTATAACAAAGGAGACCAGATATGGAAAAAATCAACTTCAACCAGGGTTGGACCTTTTATAAGGATGGTCAACCCGGAACTTCACAGGTCCTGGACCTGCCGCATGACGCCATGCTCCACGAACAGCGCGACCCGGACAGCCCAGGCACCAGCGCGATCGCTTTCTTCCAGGGTGGCAAGTATGTCTATGAAAAGACCTTTGCTGTTCCCACGGAATGGCAGGAGCGGGTGGTCACCTTTGAATTTGAGGGTGTCTACAAGAACAGCACAGTGTACATCAATGACCGGGAAGCTGGCGGGTGGCCTTATGGCTATTCACGCTTCTTTGTGCCTGCGGATGCTTTCCTGCAGTATGGCGCACAGAACACCATCAAAGTCATTGCCGACAACTCCCAGATCCCCAACAGCCGCTGGTATACCGGCAGCGGTATCTACCGCCCGGTGCACCTGGTCATAACCAACAAGACTCACATTGAACTGGATGGGGTCAGGGTATCTACCCTATCATATGCACCCGCCAGGATCCTGGTTGAGACCAAGACCAATGGCGGCGAGGTCCAGGTCGAGATCCTGGATGGTGACAGGGTTGTTGCCTCAGGCAGCGGTGCTTCTGTCGAATTTGAGATCGCAGATGCCAGGTTGTGGTCTGCTGATGAACCCAACCTGTATCATTGCCATGTCACCCTCACCGAGGATGGCAAGGTGGTTGACGAGGTGACCGAGCAGTTTGGCATCCGCAAGGTTGAATGGAGCAACAAGGGCTTGTTCATCAACGGTCGGAACACCCTGCTGCGCGGCGGCTGCATCCACCATGACAACGGCATTCTGGGTGCCTGTGCATATGACCAGGCAGAAGAGCGCCGGGTGCGTATCATGAAACAGGCGGGTTTCAATGCCATCCGCAGTTCACACAACCCGACTTCACATGCATTGCTCGAAGCCTGTGACCGCCTGGGGATGTATGTCATGGATGAGACCTTTGACATGTGGTACCAGCGCAAGACCACCCATGATTATGCCAAAGATTTTGATCAATGGCATAAAGAGGATATCCGCTCTATGGTGGAACGTGATTTCAACCACCCCTCGGTGATCCTCTACTCCATCGGCAACGAAGTGGGTGAACCTGCCCAGGAACGCGGCTTGCAGTTGACCAAAGAGATGGTTGATTACATCCACAGCCTGGATCGCAACCGTGCGGTGACGGGCGGGATGAACCTGATGATCATCAACATGGCAAGCAAGGGCAGGAGTTTCTTCAGCAACAAAGAAGGTGAAATGACCATAGAAAAGAAACCTTCCAGGAAAAAGAAACAGCAGGCTTCCAGCAGCTTGTTATTCAATCTGGTCGTTTCAATAGTTGGACCGGCGATGAGCAAGGCTGCCAATTCCAAAAAAGCAGACCGGGTCACTTCCCCCAGCCTGGACCTGCTGGATATAGCCGGCTATAACTATGCCTCCGGGCGTTACCCGATCGAAGGAAACCGCCACCCGGAACGGGTCGTCCTGGGCAGTGAGACCTTCCCCTTTGATATCGCCAAAAACTGGGTAATGGTCAAGAAATACCCCTACCTGGTTGGTGATTTTATGTGGACGGGTTGGGATTACCTGGG
>CAYSZB010000196.1:0-1681 GCA_964435475.1 uncultured Anaerolineaceae bacterium
CCGGTGGTGATCGATTGGATGAATGCGCGTGCCGGCCAGCCAGCAGCTGACGTCGCTTACACACTCATCATGCTGCGCATTGGCAACGTGCCCGACACGGGGTGGTTCAATCGGCAGCTGACCAACCTTCTGCGGGGGATCTTCTCCCGCGCCTACCTGCAGCACTACCTCATGACGAACCCGTCCGTGACCCGGGCGAGTATCGACGCCTGGACGCCCCTGGCGATCATCGCCCGCATTGCGGATGGCGTTCCCGGGGAGAAGGACCAACTGCTGGAGATGCTGGCGAAAGGGTTTTAAAAAGAGGATCGTTGCAGAAGTGCCCTTAACCCGAGACCTTCGGCCACAATATTGCACTAGTCCTTTCGGGAGACTAGGGACAGGCTAGCTAATCCTGTGAGGTCCCAGGTCCGCAATTCGCCGGCCAGGTGGCATGGTCATCCTTCGCCGGGTGATTGGTCAGGTTGAAGAACAGGTCGGGGAAGACCTCTCCAACCAGGTATATCTCATAGTTGCCATCGATCATGTCAATGTTGGCAAGTTCCACCCGGTCCCCGGCGGGGGTCCAGAATGGCAGGAAGCGCTGCAGTTCGGCCTTACCACCAGCGTCGACGACCTCGGTTCCGTTGGCATCGATGACACAATTATGGCAGATCTCTTCGCGGTCATTCCAGCCCCAACTGGTGAAGAGGCGTCCGTCCACGGTCCATTGAACATCAGAGACCTGTCCATTATTGGTGATCTGGCGCACATTGCTGCCATCGGTGTTCATTACAAATACATTCCAACTGTTTCCTTCATCACTGGAGGATGCCCAGGCGATCTGCGTGCCATCCGGCGAGAAGGTGGAGAACTGGTCCCGCTCCGTGCTGTTGGTCAGGTTGATGGGCTCAACTCTGCCATCAGCGGGGATGATCCAGATATCACCTCCGGCGGTATAGGTGATCAAAAGACCGTCATGCGACCAATCCGGGAAATCACTATCGGTATCGGTGGTCAGCTGGTGCAGGTCACTGCCATCCGCATTGATCACGAATATGTACTTACCCGATTTCTGTTCGGTCTCGCGGAAGGACACAAAAGCAACCTGTTTACCGTCCGCAGAAAATGATGGGTTCCAGTTGTCGAAAGTGTCGCTGGTCAGGTTACGCAGGTTCTGCCCTTCACCATCCATGAGGAATATCTGCCTTGGACCTTCCCGATCCGAGTCAAAGGCGATCGTACAGGGGATCGGTTCAGAGGTGGCGGTCGGAGTGGGTTCGGCTGTGGGGGTGGTCTCGGGGATGGATGTTTCCATTACGACCGGATAAAGGTCCGCGCTTTCCTCCGTGGAAGGCGCGGATACCATGGGGACGGTTGCAGTGGGAGCGGTGGTTGCTGTTGGCGCTGCGGGCGTGCAGGCGGAGAGGAGGGTGGACAGGGTGATCAGGATGATCAGGCAAAACTGGGTGTTCTTTTTCATGGAAGCTCATTTCCTTCGTTGATGGGGTTGTAGTCTGGTAGATTATACCCACCCTTTTTGATCTTTATGCCTGGATGCAAGAAAATTGGTATTTATGTGGGGAAATAAATGGTTATGGTATGGGATGCCAATTAAGCCAAACATAAAGTAAAAAGGTCCAAAACCTAAAATGTGGGTAAAGACCAGGCTTCCTAACTCAGCAGGACGGCATTTGTGTCA
>CAYSZB010000197.1:0-1677 GCA_964435475.1 uncultured Anaerolineaceae bacterium
CGCGAGGGCTGATCAGAAAACAAGCGTGAACTGTAAAGATAATAGGCGGCAAGTGCCAGGCTGTTGACCAGGGTGATCAGGACGCCCAGGGTATCGACTTTCAGTCCCCCTTTGAAGGGATAAACTGCCAGGACAAGACCCAAAATCGATAAAGGCAGAGCTACCGCTGTCAGGCTGGGGATGGTCTTCTTTGCCAGGAGTGAATAAAGCACGATAAAAAACGGGTTGGTAAACAAGATGACGGTATAAATGCTGGAAGAAATGCGGTTGAGTGCAAAATTGGCACTGAAATTGGCAATTGAAAAGATCACACCCAGGAGGATGAACTGCCAACGTAAGGGTTTTTGTGTAACCTGAAACGGGGTGCGCGGCAGGAACAGCCAGAATAACGGTGCGGCGACCAAAAAGCGGGTGACAGCGACCATCATGGGGGTTATGGTGGTGGTTGTGTTGATCAAGCGTGCCAGGATGGTGGCAACCGAAAAACATGCCCCGGAAACTATGATGAGAATTAAACCTAAAACTTTTTTCCTGTCCATGTTATTAACCGCATAATTTTACTTCATAGTACTCAATTCCATGTGCTCATTACCGGTTTTGCAGATCATTTACTGCCACATCCAGAAGCATCCTGTAAAATCCTAATGGCAAGCTTCGCATCCATTAAGTAGATCTTTAATCATTTGTATTAGGTGTGTATAATGTATCACCCTTCCGAACCAGATATCATTGGTAAACTTGACTTAAGTGAGGTATTTATGGAAAAAATTGTTAAAAGTGATGCAGAGTGGCGAAAATTATTGACTGAAGAGCAATACCTTATCACCCGCCGAAAGGGAACCGAACCGGCTTTCTGCGGCTCCTTCTATGATCATAAACAGGATGGGACATATTATTGCATATGCTGCGAATTGGATCTTTTTTCAGCCAACCACAAGTTCGATTCCGGTACAGGATGGCCAAGTTTCTTTCAACCAGTCAAGGCGGGACATGTCGCAGAGAAGCTGGATCTTTCTCATGGCATGATCCGGACAGAGATCGCCTGCGCGAGGTGCGATGCCCATCTTGGACATGTCTTCAAGGATGGTCCAAAACCAACGGGCTTGCGCTACTGTCTAAACTCAGCTTCACTTAAATTCATACCAGATGAAAAAGAGGAGAGTTCCAATGACTGAACAAGAAGCTACGTTTGCTGCAGGATGTTTTTGGGGTGTAGAGGCTAATTTCTTAAAATTAAAGGGTGTTATTGACACCAGGGTGGGTTATTCGGGTGGGCATGTAGCGAAACCGACTTACCAGATGGTTTGCTCCGATACCACCGGGCATGCCGAGGCGGTAAGGGTCAGGTTCAACCCGGAAGAGATCAGTTTTGAAGATCTGCTGAAGGAATTTTGGGCAATGCATGACCCGACCACACTTAACCGCCAGGGTCCGGACTATGGGTCTCAATATCGATCAGCGATCTTTTACCACAACAGCGAACAAAAACAGGCTGCTGAAAAGATGCTTACGGAATTACAGCAAACCAAGCAATTCAGACATGCGATCGTTACGGAGATCCTGCCGGTCGGTGAGTTTTACGAAGCGGAAGAATACCATCAAAAGTATTACCAGAAACATAACATTTATCGCTGCTGATACCGTTATACCTTCTCCAACCGCTCCAGCATCTGCCCT
>CAYSZB010000198.1:0-1634 GCA_964435475.1 uncultured Anaerolineaceae bacterium
TATTCCGGCAGCCAGTCGCCATGTGCCTCGATCAATGCATCCACCAGGTCATAGATCTGCTGCGGGTCCAACTCTGCCGCGGTATGCGGGTCGAGGAGGGCAGCATGGTATATATGCTCCCTTTTGCCGCTCAGCGCTGCCTCAACCGTCAAAGCCTGCACGTTGATGTTGGTCTGGATCAGCCCAGCCAGTTGCGGGGGCAGGCTGCCAATTTTTGTCGGCTGGACGCCATTGCGGTCCACCAGGCAAGGCACTTCCACGCAGCTCTCTCCAGGCAGGTTGGCGATCAGCCCCCTGTTCATCACGTTGCCATAGATGACACGCGGGTCATTAGCTTCGATGGCATGGATGATTTGCGCGCCATATTCCCTGGAAGGTGATGCCTGGTCTAGATTAGCAAGCATTGACCTGATCTGCTCAAGGTCATCAAAGGTCGCCCCTGCCGCAAGCAAATGGGTTGCCAAAGCCTGCATGTCGACCGGGTTCCCGGGGTGTAACAACAGGTCCTTGCCCACCTCCCAGCCGGCGATCTGCACCTTGCAGCGCCGGATGTACTCATCCAGGGGGATGTTGAATTTTTCGAGCAGGTCCTGCCGGCCGTCCTTGATGAACCAGGGGGTATATTCCGCAAAATGCTCACTGGATTCGGTCATAAAATAGCCCAGGCGTTTCGCCATCTCAAATCGCACCCGGTCGCCATCCGGCACCCGGCCTTCCGAGATCACCTGCCAGATCTTCGGGTAAAGGTCCTCTCCCTGGTGTTCAAAGCGCAGGTAAAATGCCAGGTGGTTGATGCCGGCACAGATGTAATTGATCTCTGAATGCTCAACGCCGATCAGGCCTGCCAGGTGCTCCGCGGTGCCCTGCACCGAGTGGCACAATCCGACCGTCCTGATGGGCGTGGCACGGTTGATCGCCCAGGTAATGATCGCCATGGGGTTGACATAATTGAGCAACCAGGCATCCGGGCAAAGCTCCTGCATATCGCGGCACATTTCGAGGTAGACAGGGATGGTGCGCAGCCCGCGCATGATCCCGCCGATGCCCAATGTGTCGGCAATGGTCTGGCGAAGACCAAAGCGTTTGGGTACCTCAAAATCAATGATCGTGCCCGGGTCGTAGCCTGCGACCTGGAACATGCCAATGGCATAATCTGCGCCATCCAGCGCTGCCCGCCGGTCCAGGTGGGCTTCAATGCGGGCGTGGGCTCCCAGGCCTTTGGCAATGCGTTCGCCCACCAGGCGGGTCACCTCAAGGCGCTCAGCGTCAATGTCGTGCAGGCTGATGGTGGCTCCTGCCAACTCAGGATAATTCAGGATATCTCCCAAAAGGTTGACTGCAAAGACTGTACTGCCAGCTCCCAGAAAGCAGATCTTGGCCATTTCTTATCCTCCGTAGCGGTTTTTATACCTAATTTTACCTTAGCGCTTCCAACCTGACGAGAAAGACCTCAAGTAAATGATCTTTCCTGCTTATAAAAGCGGTGCGATCATTGCAAACTCAGCACAGCATCACAAGACTGCCCTGATTTTCACTCACTCCTGCAGGATAAATATTCGGACAAGAAATATTGTTCTTTCCACTTCTAGCTCAGCAGTTTTAGTCTTGAGTTTCAGCTTTTCCATATAAACTTT
>CAYSZB010000199.1:0-1626 GCA_964435475.1 uncultured Anaerolineaceae bacterium
TGTGATCTCCCTGCCAATCATATTTAAGTGATTTTAGACGGGTCATCCAGGATGCGCAGGAGAAGCGGTATAGAAGCTGAAAGGTTAAAGGGCTAAGCTGAAACTGGGCTAAGGACCTTCGGCCCTCTCCAATGTCATGGAGAGGGAGGCTATCACCTGACAGTTGGTGGTTGGGTAGAGGGCGATCAACCCGGTTCCGTGGGCAGGCATTATTGATGTCTTCACCGGCGTGCCCTCTTCCCGCCAAAATAGGGCGGGACTTTCCCGCTAAAATAGTGCGGGACTTACCCAACACCTCTCACCTGTTGGGTTTCGGAGGGCTGCCTGGTTGACAATTCTCGTTGACAATGCGAAGATCGCAGTTTCCCCTCCTCAACCCAATCTACCCGCTGAGGGCACCAAGGTACCAAAGGCATGACCTATCATGTCACAAGAATTTTTACCAAATTTTGTCCACATTATGTCAAATCAGGTGATTAGCGGTAGTATATATTCGTCACAGTAAACAAGCAACCATCAAGGCAGCAACAAATATCAAAATATTGATGGCCATTATTTCAAGCCTGCAAGGAGATGATATGACTATTCACCGCAGCAAGCCAAAGATTTTCTGTATCATAAGCCTTTTCCTCATCCTTTTGTCATCCTTCCTTGCGCCAGCCAGGGTGTCTGCCGTAACTGAAAGCTGGGACCTGGTTGGGCAGGTCGGCGGGCAGATCCAGGCAGTGGCGGTCAGCGGCAGCAAGGTCTATGCCGGTACAGGGCTACGCCTGACCATCCTGGACATCACCACTCCCTCTGTTCCGTACCTGCTGGGCTCTTCGCAACCCTTTACGGACTTCATCCAGGATATTGCGATCAGCGGGAATTATGCCTATGTGGCTGCCGGGTCAGCCGGACTGGGGATGGTCAACATTGCCAACCCGCTTGAACCTGAAGTCGTCTCCACCTGGCACTCACGGGGATATGCCGAAGGTGTGGCGGTGTCTGGAAGTACCCTGTACCTGGCGGATGGGGCCAATGGTCTCAGGATCCTGGATATTTCAAACCCGGCTGTACCGGTTGAGATCGGTTTGGCTTATCCTTTCCATTATGCCCTGGAAGTGGCATTATCGGGAGATCATGCCTACGTGGCAGCGGGTGGGGCAGGCTTGCTGATCGTAGATGTGACAAACCCCTCCGCACCGCTGGAAGTGGGGATCGTGGACACGAACGGCTTTGCTTATGGGGTGGACACCTCCGAGCACATGGCCTATGTGGCTGATGCCTGGCAGGGTGTGCAGATCGTTGACATTGTTAGTCCCAGTGCAGCCTACCTGCGCGGGCACTGTGATACGCCTGGCTGGGCGCTGGCAGTGGAGTTGTATGGTTCGACCCTATTTGTGGCCAATGGCGCCAACGGGATGCGCATCCTGAATGTAGGTGACCCGGACGCACCTTTTGAGTCCGGCTCACTGGCCAACCATGAGAACTTTGTGCGCCGGCTGGCAGCCAGTGAATATACGGTGTTCCTGGCAGATCAACTGCTGGGTTTGCGCATCGTCAATGCGACCAACCATGCAGTTCCAGCTGAACTTGGATCGTATGCGGAAATGTCCGAAGCGCGTTACCTGGCAGTGGATGGCA
>CAYSZB010000200.1:0-1602 GCA_964435475.1 uncultured Anaerolineaceae bacterium
TCGGTAATGATCATCTGTTTTCCTTGTAGAAATTACACAAAACGAGGCAATTATAGCCCCAAATTAAAAGGAGGTTCGCTGGAATAAGCAAAAAACACCAAAAAATGACCAATTTCAGGTTATACTCATCAAGACAGATTCGTACCATTCAAGTTGTTCTTCTCAAGGAGGTGAAGATGACCCCGAAAACACTTTTCCGCATAACGCTGTTGGTATCCGTCCTGCTGTTAAGTTCCCTTGCTTGCGGCGTCTGCGGACTGGAAGCATTCCTCCCCCGCTCAGTTCCCAGCGAGGTGGTTGAAGTGCCGCGTGAGGAACCCACCGTTTCCCTGCCAACCATTACCCCCATACCGCCCAAAATGCCGCGCACGGTCACCCTGCGCGCAGATGGCAGCGGAGATTACCCGACGCTGCAAAGCGCTGTGGCAGACCTAATGGCCGGTTCGACCATCACCCTCGAAGCGGGTGAATTCCCGATCACAGCGCCTCTCGAGGTTAATTATTCCCTGACCATCCGCGGGCAAGGCATGGACAGCACAATCATCACCGGCAATACCGGTCCGACAATGCTGAAGTTCACTGGTCCGGGCAGCCTGGTGCTCGAGAACCTGGCTTTTTCGTACCGTGGCAGCGATCATGCCAACATTTTGGATGTGAGTGATGTCGAACTCATGGTCAGCAACTGCCGTTTCAGCGGCGCAGTGCGCGACCTGGAACAGAAAACCGGGGGCAGTGGACTGGTGGTGCGGAGTGCCAGCAGCGGTACGATCACTTCCAGCACATTTGAGGACAATATGCTGCATGGGGTGAGCTTGATGGGGACTGCCAACTTTCTGGTGTCTGACAGCCAGTTCATCAATAGCGGACAGAGTGGTCTGCTATTCTCGGATGATGCAATCGGTGAAGTGCGCAACTGCAGCAGTCAATACAATGGATATCATGGTTTCAGCACCATGGAACGTTCCAATGTGCTCTTCGAAAATAATTTGTCGTTCAATAACCTGGAAAATGGCTTCTTCGCGATGGACGACTCTCTGATGACCGCTCGGAGTAACCAATCCTACTATAACGGGCTGCATGGTTTCAGTATCAAAGACAAGGCCAGCGTCATCCTTGAAGATAACATGGCCTATGATAATGTCGAGGCGGGTATTCGCATCACCGATTTCGCCTTCCTGGATGCAATGCGCAACGATGTCAGTGGGAACGGGCTGAGCGGGATCATTACCCTGGGCGAATCAATGTCCAAACTCAGCTATAATACGGTTTACGGCAATGGAGAAGGTGGGATCCGCGTTGGCGGCAATGCCTATGTCGAAGCCATTTACAATACCGTATATGGAAATGCACTCAGCGGGTTCATCGGGGTTGAAAATGGGTACCTGGTGGCAGAAAACAACACCAGCCGCGATAACCTGCAGTCAGGTTTTTCGTTCTTTGACTATTCAAGCGGCAAGCTCGTCGCGAACACCTGCAGTGGGAACACCAACAAGGGCATCAGCATCCATGACAGTGCCAACCCGACCGTCGGGACCAACAACTGCCCATAAGATCTCTTGCGTCCGGTAAAGAAAACAGGGCTTTCGTGATGAAAGCCCTGTT
>CAYSZB010000201.1:0-1581 GCA_964435475.1 uncultured Anaerolineaceae bacterium
CCCGGATACCTTCTAACGGTACTCTAATAAACCCACCCAACGATTTTTGGGGATTAGCAAGGCTGGTATAATGCGAACATGAAATTTTCAAGGACGCTCATTTTGAGCCTTGCGGCAATATTACTTGTCCTTTCTGCCTGTGCGCCGAAGGATCCTGCGACAGTCACTCCCGGCGTGACATTGGAGGGCACCCTGCGTCCCTACCCTTCCAATACAGCCACCCAGACACCCCTGCCCACCGGTTATGTCACCCCCACACCCTCGCCCACCATCACCCCCACCTGGACGCCTGTCTATTACAAGGTCGGCGAAAATGACGACATGTTCGGCATTTCGCTGTGGTACGGGGTCAGCCTGGAAGCCTTGAAAACCGCCAACCCGACCGTCCTGCCGTATGCCATGGGCGTGGGCACGGTTTTGCTGATCCCGCTGACCCCCCAGGCGGAATCTACCTCCAGACCCACCCCGGTCTTCACCCCCACGCCGACAGCACCCTATTCACTGCCTTCAAGTCCAGCTTGCTACCCGGATGGTTTTAACGGGCTGACCTGTTTTGCCCTGGTTACCAACGACAGCGATGGCATCATGGAAAACGTGACTGGAACCCTTACTATAACTGACCAGGAAACAGGTGATATCCTCGAACAGTCAGCCATCATGCCGCTTAACCTATTAAGGGTTGGCGAGAGCCTGCCTGTCGTGGCATACTTCCCAGCCCCGCTGCCCGATGCATACACTGCCAGTTTTGCGGTTGACCTGGTCCTGCCTTTCCTGGAAGGGGACGCACGCTATGCGGATGTGACCATCAGCAGCCAGGAGGTCACATACGCAGCCGACAGAACTTCCGCCGTGATTAAAGGCAGCCTGTCCCTCGCCAATGATGAAAAAGAGGTACGTTCAATACGCCTGCTGGCGATCGCCTATGACACAGATGGTCTCGTCCTGGGCATTCGCGTCTGGGATTCCCCCGACCCGGCTTCCCTCAGCATAAGCCAAAGCCAGGAATTTACGCTGAACCTGTATTCGCTGGCCGGAGCGATCGACCACATTGACCTCATAGCGGAAGCCAAAGCAGTGACCCCATGACATCCCGCAGTGAAACATTATTGAAGGGCACCCAAACCCTGGTGATGGGTATTCTCAACCTGACCCCGGACAGCTTTTCAGGGGATGGGCTGCTGGTACAAAGTGATCCTGTTGAGGCTGCTTTTGCGCAGGCAAACCGGTTTGTCACTGATGGCGCCCATATTCTGGACATTGGCGGCGAGTCCACCCGCCCGGGTGCGCAGTCGGTCAGTGCAGCCGAAGAATTGGCGCGTGTTCTGCCGGTCCTCAGGCGCTTGCGGGAGGCTTTTCCCGACACCATCCTATCAGTTGACACCTATAAAGCCGAAGTCGCCAGGGAAGCCTTAAATTGCGGTGCAGATTGGGTCAACGACATCTGGGGCTTGAAAGCAGACCCCAACCTAGCACAGGTGGTGGCGGAACATCAGGCAACGATCATCCTGATGCACAACCGCAGCAAGCCGGGCAGCCTGGAGATCAGCCAACAGTTGGGTGGGCACTTCATCGGCTCACACT
>CAYSZB010000202.1:0-1567 GCA_964435475.1 uncultured Anaerolineaceae bacterium
CGCGCATTTCCCAGTCATTGAACTTGAAACCCGGGGTTAATCCTTCGCGGTCGTCAACCTTAATGCGCAGGTGGTGTAATTGTTTCTTGATCCGTTCCACTGCTTCAAACACCGGGGTTCTCTCTTCCTCCTTGCGGAAGATCGGCACGATCACTGCCTGGATGGGTGCCAGCCTTGGCGGCAGGACCAGGCCTTGGTCGTCGCCGTGGGTCATGATGATCGCGCCAATAAAGCGGGTTGATAAGCCCCACGATGTGGTCCAGCAATATTGCAACTGGTTATTTTCATCCAGGAATTTCATGTCAAAGGCTTTGGCGAAGTTCTGCCCAAGGTAATGGGACGTGGCTGATTGCAGTGCCTTGGTATCCCCCATCATTGCTTCAATTGAGAAGGTCTGTTGGGCCCCGGCAAAGCGCTCTGTCTCTGATTTCCTTCCAGGAATGACTGGAACCGAAGCTTCATTTATTGCGAAATCTGCATAGGTTGCCAGCATCCTTGCGGTTTCCTCTTCAGCCTCTCTGGAGGTGGCATGCGCCGTATGACCCTCCTGCCAGTAGAACTCAAGCGTGCGCAGGAACAGGCGGGTGCGCATTTCCCAGCGTACGACGTTGCCCCACTGGTTGATCAGGATGGGCAGATCGCGGTAAGATTGGATCCATTTGGCATACATGGTACCGATGATCGTTTCCGAGGTTGGCCTGACGACCAGCGGTTCCTCAAGTTCTACTCCACCGCCATGCGTCACGACTGCCAGTTCAGGTGCGAAACCTTCAACGTGTTCCTTTTCTTTTTCCAGGAAGGATTTGGGTATCAACAGCGGGAAGGCAGCGTTGACGTGCCCGCTTGCTTTGAAGCGTTCATCCAGTGCTTTTTGGATGTTCTCCCACAGTGCCCAGCCGTAAGGCTTGACCACCATGCACCCCCTGACGGGGGCATAATCGGCCAGGTCAGCCCTTAATACCAGCTGGTTGTACCATTCTGAGAAGTTTTCAGATCTTGAGGGTAATTTTATTTGTTCCATATTCTTGTTCCGATCAATTCTTTTCGTTCAATATTTTCCTAAGTAGATCAACAGCTTCTTTCACATCCGGAGAGAAACTAACCCACTGGCGATATGCTGGCGGTGTGAATTCGCCGTGCTGCTCAAAAAAGGCGTCAAATACTGCTTTCCATCCAGGTCCGATGATGATGAGCGGTTTTGGGGGGATGGCACGGATCACCATCTGGTTCCAGGTCAACGCGATCTCGACCAGTGTGCCAATACCGCCGGGCAATGCCAGGGCTGCATCACAGCTGGAAATGAGGTTTTTAAGCCGCTGATTCAAAGTGTCAAAGCGTCGCTCTTCAATGACCCACTGGTTGGCTTTGACCCCACGCCAGGCTTCAATATCACGGCATGTCACGCCGATCACATGGGCACCAGCCTCATTTGCACCCCTCGAGACTGCCTCCATCGTGCCGATATATCCCCCGGTCACCACTTCAAAGCCATTTTCTGCCAAAAGTTGGCCTAAGTGCATGGCATCCTGATACAGTACCTCACCCGGCAGGGTATTTGCCGCGCCAA
>CAYSZB010000203.1:0-1550 GCA_964435475.1 uncultured Anaerolineaceae bacterium
TCGACCTCTACATCATTATCCACCGCAGCATGGATATCGACAACCTGGATCCATGATGTTCCTCTTTTATGAAGGACCGGCGTCAGAAGATACTGAAAGGTACGCCGTACTGCCCGCTGGATTTCTCCGGGTTTGGCTGAGAGTGGCAGGGTTGGCGGCCAGGGTATCGCAAGGCTTCGCAAGGCTTCGCAGGCTTCGTAGCTTCGCTGCACATGTACCCCATGAGAAAAATCGGAAGATCGCAAAGATCGCAACTCACTGACTTCTCATGAAGTCAGCGTACCCCGAAGCGCCATGAAGGCGCTCGGGGCATCGCTGCACATATGGTCGCGTTGCGAAGTAGTCAGTGCCTGCCCATGGTTGGTCTCCACTCCGCTGCGCCATGGGCATAAAGACGAATTGGGCTATCAAATATGCTGTATGATATAAAGCAAAAGGAAGGTGAACCATGAGACAGGAAGTTGTGCAAATTCTGTGCGACCCCTACACCCATGAGCCTTTGCGGCTGGTCCAGGAAATGACACAGGAGGGGAAGATGAATGAATTCCTGGAGGCGGTTGAAAGCGGCAGGCGTTACCCGTTCAGAAATGGAATTCCCGAGTTATTCGACCAGGCATTGGTGGAGGGGTTCAATTTGCGTTTCCAGGAATTCTACCGACGCTCTGCCGGGATCTATGACCGCAGCATGCACTTCCTGGCACGCCTGGCAGGGGGCGGTGAAACCAAATTCAGAAAGCAATACCTTGACCTGTTGGAATTAAAGGAAGGCAGTCGGGTTCTGGAAGTGTCGGTCGGAACCGGTGCCAATATTGCACTGCTGCCGGTTGGGATCAATGCCTGCGGGCTGGACCTGTCATGGGAGATGCTGGCGAGGTGCCAGAAAAACCTGCGAAAATCCGGCCGGCAAGCCGAACTTTTCTTCGGCAATGCCGAATTGCTGCCCTTCAGGGATGCGGTTTTTGATGTGGTCCTGCATGTGGGTGGGGTCAATGCCTTCAATGACCGCGCCAGGGCGATCAACGAGATGATCCGGGTTGCCAAACCGGGCACACGCATTGTGATCGCAGATGAGACTGCAAAAATGATCCAAAAAACAGGCTGGACAAAATCATCAAAGAAGATGTTGGATGAGTGGGGCGACCGGTTTGAGCCACCTGTAAAATTTCTTCCCGGGGACATGCAGGAGGTGAAGGTTGATGAATTGGTTAAGGGGTATTTCTACCTGCTTACTTTTCGCAAACCTTAAACCGGGAGCGCCAGGCAGGCAGGAAGGAAAAGTCTCAACAGTTTATGTGGGTTAAGGGCTGCCAACAACCCGTAAATGGTTGGCGCTTCGAGTTTGTGCCAGGTTGAGTACCTGAAACCAATAAAACCTGCCGAAACATGCCAGGGTAAAGAGCGACTGTCAACCAGTTTCGCAGCCCACTGACTTCTCGGGGCATCACCGCACAGGTGGTCTTGCTGCGAAGTTACATTTCTTAGCCTTCCAAACCCCTTCCCCCTTGTATTTATCATCTTTATATGGAATAATAGACATAAAGTGTCTATTA
>CAYSZB010000204.1:0-1547 GCA_964435475.1 uncultured Anaerolineaceae bacterium
CATGTCAGATCCAGATAACAAAGAGCCTGTCAAAGAGAAGAGCGAGGAATCGACTAAGCCGATCCCTGAAGAGAAAATTTCGATCACCGAGCACAAGATCACTATCCGTGGTGTGGATCTTTCTTACACGGTGACCGCTGGAACCCTGATCCTCAAAGATGAGGATGAAGAAAAGGGCGAGAAGCCCAAGGCTTCCCTGTTCTATGTTGCTTACAAGTTAAATGACGGCACACCTACTGCTGAGCGGCCGATCACGTTTTCTTTCAATGGAGGACCGGGCTCTTCTTCGGTATGGATGCACCTGGGACTGTTGGGTCCAAAGCGCGTCTTGCTAGATAACGAGGGCATGCCTTATCCGCCCCCGTATAAGCTGATACCTAATGACTACACCCTGCTGGATAAGACCGACCTGGTATTCATTGACCCGGTCAGCACCGGTTTCAGCCGGCCTGTCCCCGGCGAAAAGGCGGCCGAATTCCATAATGTCAAAAAGGATATCCAGTCGGTGGGTGACTTCATCCAGCGTTTCACCACCCGCAACAGGCGCTGGGCATCGCCCAAATTCCTGATCGGTGAATCATATGGCACAACGCGGGCGGCCGGGTTGGCCGGCTACCTGCAGGAACGCCACGGTTTATACCTCAATGGCATCATGCTGATCTCGGCCATCCTCAATTTTGGCACAGCCCGCTTTGATCCGGGCAATGACCTGCCCTATGTGCTTTACCTTCCCACCTACACCGCCACCGCCTGGTACCATCACAAGCTGTCCGCTGATCTGCAGGCAGATCTCTCCCGGGCTTTACAGGAAGCTGAGCATTTTGCTGCCACAGATTACACCCTGGCCTTACTTAAAGGCAGCCAGCTTGGTGGTGAGGAGCGCCTGGGTGTGGTTCGTCAATTGTCCAGGCTGACCGGGCTGTCCGAAGATTACATCGAACGTACGGACCTGCGTATCAACATCCACCGCTTCTGCAAGGAACTGCGCAGGGATGAGGGTCTGGTGGTGGGGCGTTTGGACAGCCGCTATACAGGTAAAGACCGCGACAATGCCGGTGAACTCTATGAACGGGATCCCAGCTACAGCGCTACGCTTGGACCCTACACAGCCATGCTCAACGATTACCTGGGGTCTGAACTGGCTTTTGAAAGCGGCTTGACCTACGAGATACTGACTTCCCTCTTCAAGACATGGAAGTATGACGATTGGCAAAACCAGTACCTCAATGTGGGTGAGACGCTGCGCGAAGGCTTCATGCTCAATCCTGCCCTGAAGGTCTTTATTGCCAACGGGTTCTATGACCTGGCAACACCTTATTTTGCCACCGAGTACACGGTCAATCACCTGGGTCTGCCGCAGGAGTTCCTGCAGAAGATCACCTCCAGTTACTATGAAGCCGGGCACATGATGTACCTGCACCTGCCATCGCTGGCCAAGTTGAAGAATGACCTGGACAAGTTTATTGATCTGTGCAATTCGGTAAAAAGTAAGCAGGAATTTTGAGTGATTAGGGATTAATGCTGATTAACTTGGGTGAATAAGCATA